>NZ_JAVREZ010000017.1:0-244984 GCF_031845645.1 Streptomyces doebereineriae | reverse complement strand
TGGGGGGCGCCGGAGTGGGCGAGGGTGCGGTGGTCCTCGTGGAAGGCCGGAGGGGTGTGGTCGGCGTCCGGCTCTTCGGGTTGGTGCGGGTCTGCGGGGGGTGCGGGCTGTCGGTGACCGCTGTGGGGGCGGCCGGACTCATGATCCCCGCTCACGCCCTCGCCTGCCGGCCCGTCGGCCTCCGGTGCGGGTGCGGGGGCGTCGGACGGGCGCCGACTCCCCTCGGACGCAGCGCCGGTCTCCGGGAGACCACCGGCCTCGGGGGCTGGGTCGGCGTCGGCGGTGTCGTCGGTCGCTCGTGGCGACGGGCCGAGGTGGTCGGCCATCGGCGGTTCCGACGGGCGCTGACTCTGCTCGGGCCCCGCGTCGGCCTCGGCGGTGTCGTCGGTCGTTGGTGGTTCCTGGGCGGGGTTGTCGTCCGCGGCCGCCTCCGGGGTGGGTCGGTCGGCCGGGGTGCCGTCAGTGCCGTCCCCGTCGGGTCGGGGGGTGTCGGCGCCCTGCGTGGCGGACGCCCGGGTTCCGTTCTCGTGCGGGTCGGGGGTCGTGGGGTCGGTGGTCTGGGCCGTGGGCCCTGCGTGGGGCTCGGCCGGCCGGTCCTTGCCGGACCGCGGCTGCCCGCTACCGCCGCTCTCGTCCACGATGTCCCCTCGTTCGAAGCGTCTTCCGCGCCTGCCGTGCGGAAGGGTCTCGGGTTGATGGTATGCGGCGGTCGCGACGCGTTCCGCCCCGGCACCCCCCGTGTTTTCTCAGGGGCCACGATGGTCACGGCCGCGAATGGGTCACTGTCAGTGGCGGGCCGTATGGTCTGTGGTCATGGAGACGAGCACCGAGGACACGGCGGAGGCCGCGAGCGGCGACCCGGGGGCGGCGGTGGCGCCGGTCACGGGCGAGCCGACGGCAGAGGGTACGGCGGAGGGGGCTGCAGAGGTGTCGCGGCCGGCCGCCATAGCGCCGGCCTCCCTCTCCCCTTCTCGTGCCAATGACTTCATGCAGTGTCCGCTGCTGTACCGGTTCCGGGTGATCGACCGGCTTCCGGAGAAGCCGAGCGAGGCGGCCACCCGGGGGACCCTGGTCCACTCGGTGCTGGAGCGCCTCTTCGACGCCCCGGCCACGGAGCGGACCGCGCCCCGGGCCAAGTCGCTCGTTCCCGGCCAGTGGGACCGGCTCAGGGAGAGCCGGCCCGAGGTGGTGGAGCTGTTCGCCGACGATCCGGACGGCGAGCGGCTGGCGCTGTGGCTCGGTGAGGCGGAGCGGCTGGTCGAGCGGTGGTTCACGCTGGAGGATCCGACGCGTCTGGAGCCCGCGGAGCGGGAGCTGTTCGTCGAGGCGGAGCTGGACTCGGGACTGAGGCTGCGCGGGATCATCGACCGCGTCGACGTGGCGCCGACCGGCGAGGTGCGGATCGTCGACTACAAGACCGGCAAGGCGCCCCGGCCCGAGTACGCCGAGGGCGCGCTGTTCCAGATGAAGTTCTACGCCCTGGTGGTGTGGCGGCTGAAGAACGTCATCCCGCGCCGGCTCCAGCTCGTCTACCTCGGCAGCGGTGACGTCCTGACCTACGACCCGGTCCTCGCCGACCTGGAGCGCGTAGAGCGCAAGCTGCTGGCGCTGTGGGAGGCGATCCGGCAGGCCACGGAGACGGGCGACTGGCGGCCGCGCCCGACCAAGCTGTGCGGCTGGTGCGACCACCAGGAGCACTGCCCGGAGTTCGGCGGCACTCCCCCGCCCTACCCACTGCCGGTGACGCCCGCGATCGGTGAACAGGGCAGAATGGGGCCGGACTAGCGAAGGAGACTTACGTGGCCATCCGCGTCCTACTGGTCGACGACCAGCCGCTGCTGCGTACCGGCTTCCGGATGATCCTGGAGGCCGAGCAGGACATCGCGGTCGTGGGCGAGGCCGGAGACGGCCTTCAAGCACTCGACCAGGTACGGGCGCTCCAGCCCGACGTGGTCCTCATGGACATCCGTATGCCTCGGATGGACGGTGTCGAGGCGACGCGGCAGATCACCGGGCCCGGGCGGGACGGCCCGGCCAAGGTGCTCGTGCTGACCACCTTCGACCTCGACGAGTACGTGGTGGAGGCGCTGCGGGCGGGGGCCAGCGGCTTCCTGCTCAAGGACGCCCCGGCCAACGAGCTCGTGCAGGCGATCCGGGTGGTGGCCGCGGGTGAGGCGATGCTCGCGCCGAGCATCACGCGTCGGCTGCTCGACAAGTACGCCACGCATCTGCCGTCCGGCGACGAGCCGGTGCCGGACACGCTGCACACGCTCACCGACCGCGAGGTCGAGGTGCTGAAGCTGGTGGCGCGTGGGCTGTCCAACGCGGAGATCGCGGCGGATCTGTTCGTCAGTGAGACCACCGTGAAGACGCATGTCGGTCACGTCCTGACCAAGCTGGGGCTCAGGGACCGGGTGCAGGCCGCGGTGTACGCGTACGAGAGCGGGCTGGTGCGTCCCGGCGCGCAGTAGCGGGAGCGGTACGAAGCGAAGAGGGCGTCCCCCGCCTGACTGGGGGCGCCCTCTTCGTGTCTGCGGCCGTCGCGGGATCAGCCCTTGCTGAGCTCCCAGAAGCGGAAGACGGTGGAGGCGTCGAGGCAGTACTCCAGGCCGTAGACGTCGTCACGGACGACGGCGTACTGCTTGGCCTGCCAGACCGGCAGGACGGGGACGTCCTGGGCGACGATGTCCTGGAGTGTGCCGAAGGGGTCGTCCGTCGCGGAGCGGTCCGGCTGGGCGGCGGTCTCCGGGATGATCGAGCCGGTGATCTCGTTGTTGCTGTAGTTGTTGTCCAGCACGTTGCCCTTGCCGAAGAAGGGGGCCGTGAAGTTGTCGGCGTCCGGGTAGTCGGGCACCCAGCCCTTGACGTAGACGCCGTACTTGCCGGCGGCGATGTCCTTCTCGTACTGGTCGAAGGCCACGGACTTCACGTCGGCGTCGAACAGGCCGCTGGCGTTGAGCTGCTGGGCGATCGTCTTGAGTTCCTGGCCGGTGGCCGGTCCGTAGCGGGACGGTGTCGACCACAGGGTCAGCTTCACCTTGCCGGTGATGTTGTCGTCGGCGAGGGCGGCGGCTGCCTTGGACTTGGAGGGCTGGGCGCCGTAGGTGTCGAAGAAGGCCGTGTTGTGGCCCGCGATACCGGCCGGGATGATCGAGTAGAGCGGGGTCGCGGTGCCCTGGTAGACGTCGTGGATGAGGGCTTCGCGGTCGATCAGGTAGGCGATCGCCTTGCGGACGCCGAGGCGGCCCGCGACCGGGTCGTCCATGTTGAAGACGAGGTGCTGGACCTCGGCGCTGGTGCCCTCGACGACCTCGACACCGGAGTCGGGCGAGGCGTTCTCGATGTCGGTGATGTCCCCTGCGGTCAGGCCGCGGTAGGCGATGTCGACCTTCTTGTCGGTCAGGGCGGTCTTCAGGGCGCTCTGGTCGCCGTGGAAGAACTTCAGCGTGACGCCGGAGTTCTGGGGGTCGGCGGTGCCCTTGTAGTTCTCGTTGACGGAGAACACGGCCTGGTCGTCGTCGAACGAGTCGAGCTGGTAGGGGCCGGAGCCGACCGCCTTGCCGTCCTTGCGGAGGCCGTCGGCGTCGTACTGCGTGTGGTCGACGATCGAGCCGGCGCCGGAGGCGATCTTGCTCGGGAAGGTGGCGTCAGGGGTGTTGAGCTTGAAGACGACCGTCTTCTCGTCCGGTGTCTCGACCTTGTCGAGCATCGGGAACATGATCGCGGGACCGGCGTCGTCGTTGATCTTCAACGTGCGGTCGAAGGAGAACTTGACGTCCTCGGAGGTCAGCGAGTCGCCGTTGCTGAACTTGAGGCCGTCCTTGAGCGTGCACTCGTACACCTGGGCCTTGGTGTCGGTGAACTCGCAGCTCTGGGCGGCGTCCGGCTCCGGTTCCGTGCCGCCCTTGGGGAAGCTGAGCAGCGACTGGAAGACGTTGTTGAACAACAGCCAGGAGCCGGGGTCGTAACCGGAGGCCGGGTCGGTGGCGAGGACGTCGTCGGACATCCCCATGACCACGGAGGAGCCGCCTGAACCGGAGTCCCCCGACTCCGTGCCGCAGCCGGTCAGCAGACCGGCGCCCAGGCCCGCCACGATGGGCAGGACCTGCCACTGGATGCGCTTGTTCACGTGCGAGTGCCTTGTCGTCGATTCTTGTGGAATCCCCGGGCCCGTCCGCCGAGACCAGGGGTGCTGGAGGCGTCGCGGCCGGTCAGCCGCTCACGCCTCGGCCGAGTTCCCACAGCTGCAGCGTCGACGAGGAGTTGAGCGCGTAGGCGGTGCCCGTGACGTCGTCGCGCGCGGCGACGTACTGGTTGCCCTGCCACAGCGGCAGCACGGGGACGTCGTCGGCGACGATGTCCTGGATCTCGGTCAGGCTTCCGGCTGCGGCGATGCGGTCGGCCTCGCGGCGGGAGTCCGGGATCAGGGTGTTGCGGATCTCGCCGTTGTCGTACGGCGATCCGAGGAAGTTGTCCTTGTCGAGGAACGGGGCGAGGTAGTTGTCGGCGTCGGGGAAGTCCGGGAACCAGCCCATGCCGTAGACGTCGTACTTGCCCTTCTGCTCGGCCGGGCGGAAGGTGGTCCAGGGCGCGCCCTGGATGTTGACGTCGAAGAGCCCGCTGTCGTTGAGCTGCTTCTGCAGGTCCTCGAACTCCTCCTTGGTGCCCGAGCCGTAGTGGTCGGTCGTGTAATGGAGGGTCAGCTTCACCGGGGTGGTGATGTCGGCCTGGGTCAGCAGGGACTTGGCCTTGGTGACGCTCGGGTCGCCGTACTTGTTGAAGAACGCGTTGGAGTGGCCGGTGATGGTGGCCGGGACCAGCGAGAAGAGCGGCTGGGCCTGGGTGCCGTAGACCCTGGAGACGAGTTCGCTGCGGTTGATGAGCTGAGCCATCGCCTGGCGCACGGCACGGGACTTCACGGTCGGGGCGTTGGTGTTGAAGGCGAGGTAGCGGATCTCCAGGCCGGCCATTTCGACGAGGTCGACGTCGCCGCCGGACTCGTTCGAGAACTTCTTGATCTGCTGCGGCGACATGGTGCGGGTGATGAGGTCGATGTCGCCCTTTTCGAGGGCGGTGCCCATGTCGTCGGCGTCCGAGTAGGAGCGCAGTTCGACCTTGTCGTTGTTCACCGTCAACGACCCCTTGTAGTTGGGGTTCTTGGTGAACACGGCGTCGACGAGCTCGTCGTTCTTGACGTCGGCCTTCATGGTGTAGGGGCCGGAGCCGTCGACGTCGAAGCCGTCGCGGAGCTTGTTCTTCGCGTAGTCGTCGGGGTTGACGATGCCGGCGACCGGGGTCGACAGCTTGTACGGGAAGGTGGCGTCGGCGGTCTTGAGGTGGAAGATGACCTCGCGGTCGCCCTTGGTCTCCACGGTGTCGATGGTGGACAGCAGGGCGAAAACGCCGGAGTCCGCCTTGAGGGCGCGGGCGCGGTCGATGGAGTACTTCACGTCCGCCGCGGTGATGGCCTCACCGTTCGCGAACTTCAGGCCGTCGCGCAGGGTGCAGACGTAGCGTTCGTTGCCGCTGTCGCTGAAGCCGCAGGACTGGGCCGCCTCGGGCACGGGGTCGCCGTCGCCCTTGGGCTGGATCATCAGGGTCTGCACGGTCTGGCGCAGGACGTTCCAGGTGCCGACGTCGTAGGCGTAGGCGGGGTCGAGCGGCGCGGGAGCGTCCTTCGTGGCGGTGAACCGGTCCGTGGTGCCGACAGCGATCGCGTCGCCTCCGCCGCTGCCGCTGTCGGAGCCGCCGCAGGCGGCGAGCACCGGCGCGAGCAGACCGATGACGGCCGGCAGCACCAAAGTCTTGCGGTTCATGCTCGAGTTTCTCCACAGCTGTTCAGTCCGTGTACCCGGCATGCATGGGTGGTGCGGCGGATCACGGGGTTAGGGCGATGTTCTCACCAGGAGATTAGTCCGGACTTGCAGGAGGGTTCGCAGCCACCGGAGTTGGGCTTCCATCACACAGCGGAACCGGGTGTGGACGCACCGAAAACCCGTCAGGGGAAGGATTGGTGCAGGGTTTCATCAATCGGGACACATGGGCGCGTCCGCACCCCCCGAAGCGGGGCGTCCGGCACAGCCTCGACCACCTGTCGAGGCCCCGTCGAGTGGGGAACCTCACACCCGTAACGGGAGGGCGCCGGACCGGAATTCGGCCATCCGGCACGCTTCGAATTCCTGCGACAGGGACCTGGGGAATTACTCCGTTATCCGCGCTGCACGCTGGGTGAACAGCCGAGGCATTTCCGTCATCGAAGGGTGATCAGGCCGCGCAGAAATGTCAGGTCGACCTCTTCGAGGGAGCCGACGACGGTGCGTCCGGGGGCCTGGGGGATGGGGGCGACCGAGGGCACGACCACGACCTGGCAGCCGGCGGCCTCGGCCGCGGCGACACCGGTGGCGGTGTCCTCGACCACCGCGCATCTGGCCGGATCGGCGCCGAGTCCGGCGGCGGCGAACAGGTAGGGGTCCGGGTGCGGCTTGGTGCGTGGCACCTCGTCTCCGGCGACCGTGAGGGCGAAGTGCTGGGGACCCAGGGAGGCGAGGACCCGGTCGATGATGCGCCGGTGCGAGGCCGAGACCAGGGCGGTGGGGATCCGGTGCGTGGACAGCTCGGCCAGCAGCCGGGTGGCCCCGGGCATCAGGGGCAGGGCGTGCTCGATACGGTCCTCGAAGCCCTGGTTGAGCAGGACGGTGAGCTCGGCGAGCGTGATGTCGGCGCCGGTGGCCTCGATCAGGAAGCCCGCGCTGCGGGTCATGGGGCCGCCGACCACGACATGGCGCCAGGAGTCGTCGAGGGTGTGGCCGAGGCGCGCGAAGATCTCGACTTCGACGTCCCACCAGAAGCCCTCGGTGTCCACCAGGGTGCCGTCCATGTCGAGGAGTACGGCCTGGAGGGCGGAGCCGTCCGCCGTACGGGTCAATGGCGCGGGGACCGTGCTGGTCATCCACGTACCTCCTTGAGGGACGAGGAGGCCGGTTCCCACGAGGGGAACCGGCCTGCGGTGGACCGACCAGTGTACGGCTTATCCGATCAGTGTGCTCGGCGAGCCGGGATGCGGGGGCTCAGCGGGCGTTGAAGTACTTCGCCTCCGGGTGGTGGATGACGATCGCGTCGGTGGACTGCTCGGGGTGGAGCTGGAACTCCTCGCTCAGGTGGACGCCGATGCGCTCCGGCTGGAGCAGGTCGGCGATCTTGGCGCGGTCCTCCAGGTTGGGGCAGGCGCCGTAGCCGAGGGAGAAGCGGGCGCCCCGGTACTTCAGGGCGAACATGTCCTCGACGTCACTGGGGTCCTCGCCCGCGAAGCCGAGCTCGGAACGCACGCGCGCGTGCCAGTACTCGGCGAGCGCCTCGGCCAACTGGACGGACAGGCCGTGCAGTTCGAGGTAGTCGCGGTAGGCGTTGGCCTCGAAGAGCTTGGCGGTCTGCTCGCCGATCCGCGAGCCGACGGTGACGACCTGAAGGCCGACCACGTCGGTCTCCCCCGACTCCTCCGGGCGGAAGAAGTCGGCGAGGCAGAGCCGGCGGCCGCGGCGCTGGCGCGGGAAGGTGAAGCGGGTGCGCTCGTTGCCCTCCTGGTCCAGGATGATCAGGTCGTCGTCCTTGGACACGCACGGGAAGTAGCCGTAGACGACGGCCGCTTCCAGCAGGTTCTCGGTCTGCAGCCCGTCCAGCAGACCGCGCAGCCGGGGCCGCCCGTCGGTCTCGACGAGCTCCTCGTACGTCGGTCCCTCGCCGGTGCGGGCCTGCTTGAGGCCCCACTGGCCCTTGAACAGGGCACCCTCGTCGAGCCAGGAGGCGTACTCCTTGAGCTGGATGCCCTTGATGACGCGGGTGTCCCAGAACGGCGGGGTGGGCACCGGGTTGTCAGTGGCCACGTCGGAGCGGACATGCCCCTCTTCGGGCCGCTCCTCCTCGACGGTCACGGCACTCGCGCGCACCCGGCGCTGCTTGAGCTCGGGCAGCTTGGCGCCGGGCACGCCCCGCTTGACGCCGATGAGGGCGTCCATGAGGCGCAGGCCCTCGAACGCGTCGCGGGCGTAGCGGACCTCGCCCTGGTAGATCTCGTGCAGGTCCTGTTCGACGTACGCCCGGGTCAGCGCGGCTCCGCCCAGGATGACCGGGAAGTCGGCGGCCATGCCGCGCTGGTTGAGCTCCTCCAGGTTCTCCTTCATGATCACTGTGGACTTGACCAGGAGGCCGGACATGCCGATGACGTCGGCGCGGTGCTCGGCGGCGGCGTCCAGGATCGCGGAGACCGGCTGCTTGATGCCGAGGTTGATCACGTTGTAGCCGTTGTTGGACAGGATGATGTCGACGAGGTTCTTGCCGATGTCGTGGACGTCGCCGCGGACGGTGGCGAGCACGATGGTGCCCTTGCCGGCCTCGTCGCCCTCGACCTTCTCCATGTGCGGTTCCAGGTAGGCCACCGCGGTCTTCATCACCTCGGCGGACTGGAGGACGAACGGCAGCTGCATCTGGCCGGAGCCGAACAGCTCGCCGACGACCTTCATGCCGTCCAGGAGGGTGTCGTTGACGATGTCGAGGGCGGGGCGGGACTGGAGGGCCTCGGCGAGGTCGGCCTCCAGGCCGTTCTTCTCGCCGTCGATGATGCGGCGCTTGAGGCGCTCCTCCAGGGGCAGGGCGGCCAGTTCCTCGGCGCGGCCCGCCTTCAGGGACTTGGTGGTGGCGCCCTCGAACAGGGCCATCAGCTTCTGGAGGGGGTCGTAGCCCTCGGCGCGACGGTCGTGGATGAGGTCGAGGGCCGTCTGGACCTCTTCCTCGCTGAAGCGGGCGATGGGCAGGATCTTCGACGCGTGGACGATCGCCGAGTCCAGGCCCGCCTTGACGCACTCGTCGAGGAAGACCGAGTTGAGCAGGACGCGGGCGGCCGGGTTGAGGCCGAAGGAGATGTTGGACAGGCCCAGCGTGGTCTGGACGTCCGGGTGGCGGCGCTTGAGTTCGCGGATCGCCTCGATGGTGGCGATGCCGTCCTTGCGGGACTCCTCCTGACCGGTGCAGATGGTGAAGGTCAGGGTGTCGATGAGGATGTCCGACTCGTGGATGCCCCAGTTGCCGGTCAGGTCCTCGATGAGCCGTTCGGCGATGGCGACCTTGTGCTCGGGGGTGCGGGCCTGGCCCTCCTCGTCGATGGTGAGGGCGATCAGCGCGGCGCCGTGCTCCTGGGCGAGCTTGGTGACCTTCGCGAAGCGGGATTCGGGGCCGTCGCCGTCCTCGTAGTTGACGGAGTTGATGACCGCGCGGCCGCCGAGCTTCTCCAGACCGGCCCGGATGACGGGGACCTCGGTGGAGTCCAGGACGATCGGCAGGGTGGAGGCGGTGGCGAAGCGGCCGGCCAGCTCCTTCATGTCCGCCACACCGTCGCGGCCGACGTAGTCCACGCAGAGGTCCAGCATGTGGGCGCCCTCGCGGATCTGCTCGCGGGCCATCTCCACACAGTCGTCCCAGCGGGCCTCCAGCATGGCCTCGCGGAACTTCTTCGAGCCGTTGGCGTTGGTGCGTTCGCCGATGGCCAGGTAGGAGGTGTCCTGGCGGAACGGGACCGTCTGGTAGAGGGAGGCGGCACCGGGCTCGGGCTGGGGGTTGCGCTCGGAGGGCGTGAGCTCGCGGACGCGCTCGACGACCTGGCGCAGGTGCTCCGGTGTCGTACCGCAGCAGCCGCCGATCAGGGAGAGGCCGTAGTCGCGGACGAAGTTCTCCTGGGCGTCGGCCAGGCCTTCGGGGTCCAGCGGGAAGTGCGCGCCGTCCTTGGTGAGGATCGGCAGACCCGCGTTCGGCATGCACAGCAGCGGGATGCGGGAGTGCCGGGCGAGGTAACGCAGGTGCTCGCTCATCTCGGCCGGGCCGGTCGAGCAGTTCAGGCCGATCATGTCGATGCCGAGCGGCTCCAGCGCGGTCAGCGCGGCGCCGATCTCGGAGCCGAGCAGCATGGTGCCGGTGGTCTCGAACGCCATCGAGACCACCAGGGGCACATCGGCGCCGGTCGCCTCCAGCGCGCGACGGGCGCCCAGTACGGAGGCCTTCGTCTGGAGCAGGTCCTGCGTGGTCTCGACGATCAGGGCGTCGGCGCCGCCGGCGAGCAGTCCCTCGACGTTGGCCTGGTAGCCGTCGCGGATCGTGGCGTAGTCGATGTGGCCGAGGGTGGGCAGCTTGGTGCCGGGCCCGACGGAACCCAGGACCCAGCGCGGCCGGCCGTCGCGGGCGGTGTGCTCGTCGGCCGCCTCGCGGGCGATCCGGGCGCCCGCCTCGGACAGCTCGTGCACGCGGTCGGCGATGTCGTACTCCGACGCGGCCGTGTGATTGGACCCGAAGGTGTTGGTCTCGACGCAGTCGACGCCCACCGCGAAGTACGCGTCGTGGACGGAGCGGACGATGTCGGGGCGGGTCACGTTGAGAATCTCGTTGCAGCCTTCGAGATTCTCGAAGTCCTCGAGCGTGGGGTCCTGCGCCTGCAGCATGGTGCCCATCGCTCCGTCGGCGACCACCACCCTGGTGGCGAGGGCCTCACGGAGCGCGGACACACGGGTCCGGCTGTCGGCGGAAGGGGTCAGTGGCGACGAGGCCATGAAAGGGCTCCCTCAGTTGCGACGGCTGTCGGCTTCAGGCGCCCGCGAGACGTCCCACGCCGGGCGCACCACGCCAGGGTAGCCGGGTCCCCGCCGGGATGTTCGGCACGTCCACGGGACGGACGAGGTTGGCGGGCAGATCACCAACGGGATACCAGTGACTCAACAGTTGCCGACCGACCATTAGCGGGAGGTCGGCATCGACCGGTAGTGTTCGACATTGCCGAACAGCGGCAGCGACGCCGTAACACTCGGGTGTCGAAGCGGACGGAGGCAGGACGGCGATGGCACGGAACATCCAGTCGCTCGAACGGGCGGCCGCGATGCTGCGGCTTCTCGGGGGCGGCGAGCGGAGACTCGGCCTGTCGGACATCGCCTCGTCCCTGGGCCTCGCCAAGGGCACCGCGCACGGCATCCTGCGCACCCTCCAGCAGGAGGGGTTCGTGGAGCAGGACGAGGCCTCCGGGCGGTATCAGCTGGGCGCCGAGCTGCTGCGCCTGGGCACCACCTATCTGGACGTGCACGAGCTGCGCGCGCGGGCGCTCGTCTGGACGGACGACCTGGCCCGCTCCAGCGGCGAGAGCGTCCATCTGGGCGTGCTGCACCAGCACGGCGTGCTCATCGTGCACCACGTCTTCCGGCCCGACGACAGTCGGCAGGTGCTGGAGATCGGGGCCATGCAGCCCCTGCACTGCACGGCGCTCGGGAAGGTGCTCTCGGCGTACGACCCGGTCGCGCACAGCGAGGCGCTGGAGAGCGACCGCAAGGCGTTCACCGACCGGACGGTGTGCGAGCTGGAGGAGTTCGAGCAGATTCTCGACGTCACGCGCGCGCGTGGGTACGCGGCGGACGTGGAGGAGACCTGGGAGGGTGTCGCGTCCATCGCCGCGCCCATCCACGACCGGCGGCGCATGCCGGTCGGCGCGGTCGGCATCACGGGCGCGGTGGAGCGGCTGTGCCGGCCCGAGGAAGAGGGCGCGCTGCGCCCGGAGCTGATCGCGGCCGTGCGGGACTGCGCCCGCGCCGTCTCGCGGGATCTGGGCGCCGGGCGGTTCTGAGAAGTACGTGAGAGTCAGCGGGCGAGGGCCGGGCGTCGGGCGGCGTTCCGGTCCGCGCCGCACTCTGACACAACGGGCATACCGCCCGGTCGGCACACAGTGTGTCCGGCATCGCGCACTGCGCAGTCACCCCAGAAGATCGACAGCCCACAGCGATCAATAACGATCGCGTTTTCGATAACAGAACCCTTGACGTGCGCGTAACGCCGGAGCAAGACTCCCGTCCATCGGTCGGCATTGTCGAACACCTACCGGCAATACGCGCTAGAGTGTGACAACGCCAAGGGCCGGCATCGCTCTCACCCCCGAGGGCAGCTCGAACCTCCGGAGGGACCCGGGGTTCGGTCCCCTGGACGAAGGACAAAGGAGTCGCGGGTGTCCAGCTCCGACATCTTCATCGGCGAGACCATCGGTACCGCCATACTCATCCTGCTCGGTGGTGGCGTGTGCGCCGCCGTCACGCTGAAGGCCTCCAAGGCCCGTAACGCCGGCTGGCTCGCCATCACCTTCGGGTGGGGTTTCGCCGTTCTGACGGCCGTCTACACCTCGGCGCCCCTCTCCGGCGCCCACCTCAACCCGGCCGTCACGCTCGCGCTCGCGCTCAAGAAGGACGGCATCCCGTGGAGTGACGTCCCGATCTACTGGGGCGGGCAGCTGCTCGGCGCCATGATCGGTGCGGCGCTGGTCTGGATCGCCTACTACGGCCAGTTCCACGCGCACCTGACCGACAAGGAGATCGTCGGCGCTCCGGGCGCGCAGGCCACGACCGCCAAGGCCGTCGAGGCACAGGAGAAGGGCGCCGGCCCGGTGCTGGGCATCTTCTCCACCGGGCCCGAGGTCCGCGTCGCCTGGCAGAACGTCGCCACGGAGGTCATCGGCACGATCGTGCTGGTGCTCGCCGTCCTCACGCAGGGTCTCAACGGTGACGGCAAGGGCCTGGGCACCCTGGGCGCCCTGATCACCGCGCTCGTCGTGGTCTCCATCGGTCTGTCCCTCGGTGGGCCGACCGGGTACGCGATCAACCCGGCCCGTGACCTCGGTCCGCGTGTCGTGCACGCTCTCCTGCCCCTGCCCAACAAGGGCGGCTCCGACTGGAGCTACGCCTGGGTCCCGGTCGTCGGTCCGCTGATCGGCGGCGCGATCGCTGCAGGCATCTACAACATCGCTTTCGCTTAGAACATCTGACACAGCCACAGAGCAAAGCCGTAGTAGATCAGTCGTAGCCCGTCCCCTTACTCACGGAACCCCAGGAGCACACAGTGACCGACGCCCACACCGCCGGCCCCTTCATCGCCGCCATCGACCAGGGCACCACCTCCAGCCGCTGCATCGTCTTCGACAGGGACGGCCGTATCGTCTCGGTCGACCAGAAGGAGCACGAGCAGATCTTCCCGAAGCCGGGCTGGGTCGAGCACAACGCCACCGAGATCTGGACCAACGTCGAGGAAGTCGTCGCCGGAGCCATCCAGAAGGCCGGCATCACCCGCGACGACATCAAGGCCATCGGCATCACCAACCAGCGCGAGACCACTCTCCTCTGGGACAAGAACACCGGTGAGCCCGTCCACAACGCCATCGTCTGGCAGGACACCCGCACCGACGCCCTGTGCCGGGAACTCGGCCGCAACGTCGGCCAGGACCGCTTCCGCCGCGAGACCGGTCTTCCCCTCGCCTCGTACTTCGCCGGCCCGAAGGCCCGCTGGCTGCTCGACAACGTCGAGGGGCTGCGCGAGCGCGCCGAGCGCGGCGAGATCCTCTTCGGCACCATGGACAGCTGGGTCATCTGGAACCTGACGGGCGGTGTGAACGGCGGTCACCACGTCACCGACGTCACCAACGCCTCCCGCACCATGCTGATGAACCTCCACACGCTGGAGTGGGACGAGAAGATCGCCGAGTCCATCGGTGTGCCGCTGTCGATGCTCCCCGAGATCCGCTCCTCCGCCGAGGTCTACGGCGAGGTCACCGGCGGCAAGCTGGGCGACCTGCTCGGTGGCATCCCGGTCGCCTCGGCGCTCGGTGACCAGCAGGCGGCCCTGTTCGGCCAGACCTGTTTCGCCGAGGGCGAGGCCAAGTCGACGTACGGCACCGGCACGTTCATGCTGATGAACACCGGTGACAAGATCATCAACTCGTACTCGGGACTGCTGACCACGGTCGGCTACCGCATCGGCGACGAGGCACCGGTCTACGCCCTGGAGGGCTCGATCGCCGTCACCGGTTCGCTGGTGCAGTGGATGCGCGACCAGATGGGCCTGATCTCCACCGCCGCCGAGATCGAGACGCTCGCGCTCTCGGTCGAGGACAACGGCGGCGCGTACTTCGTGCCGGCGTTCTCCGGGCTCTTCGCCCCTTACTGGCGCCCGGACGCCCGCGGTGTGATCGCCGGCCTCACCCGGTACGTCACCAAGGCGCACATCGCCCGTGCCGTCCTGGAGGCCACCGCCTGGCAGACCCGTGAGATCAGCGACGCCATGACCAAGGACTCCGGTGTCGAGCTCGCGGCACTCAAGGTCGACGGCGGCATGACCTCCAACAACCTGCTGATGCAGACACTCTCGGACTTCCTGGACGCCCCCGTGGTGCGCCCGATGGTCGCCGAGACCACCTGCCTCGGTGCCGCCTATGCCGCCGGTCTCGCCGTCGGCTTCTGGACCAGCACCGACGACCTGCGCGCCAACTGGCGCCGGGCCGCCGAGTGGACCCCCAACATGGCCGCGGAGAAGCGCGACCGTGAGTACAAGAGCTGGCTCAAGGCCGTTGAGCGGACCATGGGCTGGCTCGAGGACGAGAACTGACGAGAGAGCTCACACCAGCTCATCTCGAAGTTCTGATGAGGAGTAAGTACCCCACATGACCAGTCAGTCCACCCTGCAGTCCGTGCCTGCCCTCGGTACGCGCCCGGCCTCCGGCTCCCACCCGAGCCGCGCCGAGACCCGGGAGCAGCTCTCCAAGGCGTCGTACGACCTTCTCGTGATCGGCGGCGGCATCCTGGGCATCTCCACCGCCTGGCACGCCGCGCAGTCCGGCCTCAGGGTGGCACTGGTCGACGCCGGCGACTTCGCCGGCGCCACCTCCTCCGCCTCCTCCAAGCTGCTCCACGGCGGTCTGCGCTATCTGCAGACCGGCGCGGTGAAGCTGGTGGCGGAGAACCACTTCGAGCGCCGTGCGGTATCCCGCCAGGTGGCTCCCCACCTGGCGAACCCGCTCACCTTCTACCTCCCCGTGTACAAGGGCGGGCCGCACGGCGCCGCGAAGCTCGGGGCGGGCGTCTTCGCCTACTCCGCGCTCTCGGCGTTCGGTGACGGCGTCGGTCACCTCCTGTCCCCCGCCAAGGCGGCGCAGGACGTGCCCGAGCTGCGCACCGACAACCTCAAGGCCGTGGCCGTGTACGGCGACGACCAGATGAACGACGCGCGCATGGCGCTGATGACGGTCCGCGCGGCCGTCGAGGCGGGCGCGGTCGTGCTCAACCACGCCGAGGTGACCGGACTCAGGTTCACCAAGGGCCGGGTGACGGGCGCGGATCTGCGCGACCGGCAGTCCGGCGACGAGTTCGGCGTGAACGCGCGGCTCGTGCTGAACGCGACCGGGCCGTGGGTCGACCACCTGCGCAGGATGGAGGACCCGAACGCGGCTCCGTCCATCCGTCTGTCCAAGGGCGCGCACCTGGTCCTGAAGCGGACGTCTCCGTGGAAGGCCGCGCTGGCCACCCCGATCGACAAGTACCGGATCACCTTCGCCCTCCCGTGGGAGGACATGCTCCTGCTCGGTACGACGGACGAGGAGTTCGAGGGCGACCCGGCCGATGTCGCGGTCACCGAGAAGGACACGGCCCAGATACTCGACGAGGCCGCGTTCTCCGTCCGCGACCAGCAGTTGTCCCGTGACCTGATCACGTACTCCTTCGCGGGTCTGCGTGTGCTGCCGGGCGGCCCCGGTGACACGGCGAAGGCCAAGCGCGAGACCGTGGTCACGGAGGGCCGGGGCGGCATGCTGTCCGTCGCGGGCGGCAAGTGGACGACCTTCCGGCACATCGGCCGTACGGTCATGCAGAAGCTGGAGGCGCTGCCGGGCGCTCCCCTGGGCGACGACTTCGAGCCCATCGCGTCCCTGCCGAAGAAGCTTCCGCTGCCCGGTGTCGCCAACCCGCGCGCGATCGCGCACCGCCTGCTGGTGGACAACCCGGCACCGGGTCCGCGCATGGCCGCCGACACGGCGAAGCATCTGGCCACGCACTACGGCTCGTTGGCCTTCGACATCGCCCGACTGGCCAACGAGAGCCCTGAACTGGGTCAGCGGGTGCATCCGGACGCGCCGGAGATCTGGGCGCAGGTCGTCTACGCGCGGGACAACGAATGGGCCGAGACCGCGGACGATGTGCTGCGGCGCAGGACCACGTTGACGATTCGGGGGCTTGCCACGGACGACGTCCGGGCGAAGGTTCAGGATCTGCTCGACAAGAAGTGAACGGTGACACGGGAAGGGCGGCTCCTCGTCGAGGGGCCGCCCTTCATTCGAAGGCCGCAAGTCGATGCGGCCCCGCCTACGTAGCTTGTACGACCGCCCGCACAGACTCCACGTCGGTCAACTCCCGGCGATTCACGATCAGTTCGCGGCCGATGAGCAGTGCCCTGCGTGACGCCTGGACCGGGTTCTCCAGTGTGGTCAGGTCCGTCAGGTGGGCGAAGCCGATGATCCTGCGGATGATCTCCGTGCCCGCGTAGCCGAGGGACTCCGTCCACACCGTCCTCAGGAAGCGGTCCAGGTAGGCGTCGTCGAAGAACGTGTCCACCCGGGCCGGCCACAGGCGGCGGAACTCCGTCTCGAACGCCTGCCAGGACAGCCGGAGTTGGTCGGCGTGGTCCGTCAAGCCGCCCAGCGCGCGGGCCCGTTCCTCCGAGACCAGGGCGTTGGCCCAATACAGGCCCAGGTCGAAGCCGATGGGCCCCACGAAGGAGAACTCGGGGTCGAAGACCCGCACCACGGGGGCGCCGTCACGGGTGCCGACCATGACGCTGCCGGTGTGGAGGTCGCCGTGCAGGAGGGCCTGGGCGCCGGTCATGAACAGGTGCCTGAGTTCGGCCACCTCGGTGCGGAGCTCGGCGTCCGCGCGGAAGGACACCGCCAGGTCGGCCACGCCCTCGTGCCAGTGGTTGTGCTCGTGCTCGAGGTACGGCTCCGACAACACCACGTCTTCCGTGATCTTGCAGAGCTCCGGGCTCACCGAGGCCGCGATCAGCGCCTTGCGCTCCGCCGACGGCATACCGAAGTCGCTCGTGGCGAAGGAGAGCCGGGCGACCAGTTCGCCGATGCGGGCCGAGGTGTGGGGGCCGTACGACTCTCCCTCGTTCAGGAGGGTGCGCAGGACCTCCAGGTCCGACATGTCCTCCATGACGAGGGCGTAGTTCTCGGGGTCGTAACCGTGGACCGCCGGGATCTCGTCGGGGGCGACCTTCGCGATCTGCTCGTAGGCGCGGGCCTCGGCGTCGGCGCGGTCGGGGTTCATCGGCCAGGACGGGCCCGCCACCCGTACCCAGGGCAGGGCCTGCTTCACGGCGAGGCTGCGGGTGCCGTCGGCCGAGGAGGCGAGGAAGACCCGGTTCATGTTGCCGTCGGAGACCTCCCGTACGGCGATGTCGCCCAGGTCCTCCCAGTGCCCGCGCTCGCTCAGGTACGCCGGGATGTCGTCGGTCTCCAGGATGCGGTAGCCCATGTGTCTCCTTAGGACGAACGGCGCTTGGACAGGGTGAAGCTGAACACCAGGGCGAGGATGAGGACCGCGCCCTCGACGACGTCCTGGGTGTAGTACGGCAGGCCCTTGATGGTCAGGCCGGTGGTGATGATGCCGATGAGCACCGCGCCGAGGGCCGTGCCCCAGACGTTCGGGCGGCCCCGGCCCAGCACGGAGGTGCCGACCAGTGCCACGGCCACCGCCTCGAGCAGCTGGGAGGTTCCGGCGGAGACGTCGCCCTGGCCGATGCGGGCGGCCAGGATCAGGCCGCCGATCGAGGCGAGGACGCCGGAGAGGACGTAGGCCAGGGCCCGGTACGCGCCGACGCGGATGCCGGCCAGGCGGGAGGCTTCGGGGTTGGCGCCGATGGCGTACAGCACGCGGCCCCAGCGGGTGCGGGCGAGGAAGACCCAGGCGGCGACCGTCAGGCCGCCGAAGACGAGGACCGAGATGGGGATGCCGAGGACGGTGCCGCGGTCGATCTTCAGGAAGCCGGCGGTGAACCTGCCGGGGGCCGTGCTGCCGTCGTCCAGGGTCATGCCCGGGGTGATGGACTGGCCGTCGACCAGGATGAGCTTGCTGCCCTGGATCACGAACATGGTGCCGAGGGTGGCGAGCATGTCGGGGATCTTCAGTACGACGATCAGCAGGGCGTTGAGGAGGCCGGCGAGGGCGCCCGCCGCCAGCACCGCGATGATGGCGACCGCGCCGACCTGGTTGAAGACGACCATCGTCTGGGCGGCGACCGAGACGCCGAGGCCCGCGACCGCGCCGACGGACATGTCCATTCCGCCGACGGCCATGGTGAGGGTGACGCCGAGGCCGAGGATGGCGGCGACGGAGACGTAGCGGAGGGTGTCGAGGAGGGTCGCCGACTCGCGGAAGGAGCCCTCGCTCAGCGCGAAGTACAGGAACAGCGCGACCGTGACGAAGATGAAGCCGTACTTGATGACGGCGTTCTGGACGCGTACGGCGGTCGAGGTCGCCGGCGCGGTCGCCGACTTCGTGGGGACCTCGGTGCTCTGGGTGGTGGTCATGGCGTAGTCCTCAGGGAGCCGGGGTCACACGGACGCGGAGATGGTCTGGATGACGCAGTCGCGTTCCGCGTCCTCGCCGTACGCGTCGAGGTGGATCTCTCCGGCGGCGAGCACGACGACCCGGTCGGCGATCTCGAGGACCTCGTCGACGTCGGCGGACAGCACGAGTACGGCGGCGCCCTCGGCGGCGAGGGCCCTGGCACGGCGGCCGATGTCCCGGCGGGCGCCGATGTCCACGCCTCGGAACGGCTCGTCCAGGATCAGGACACGGGGTGTCTCGGCGAGCCAGCGGCCGACGACGACCTTCTGCTGGTTGCCGCCGGAGAGTTCCTCCACCGTGCTGTGCTCGTCGCGGGCGACGACGCCGAGTGCCTCGATGGTCTCGCGGCCGAGGGCGTCCTCCCTCGACCGCTGGACGAGGCCGGCCCGGGACAGCGACTTCAGGAACGGCAGCGAGATGTTCTGGGCCAGCGACCAGCCGGGGACGAGCGCGTCGGCGTGCCGGTCCTCGGGGACCAGGTGGATGCCCGCGCGGATCGCGTCGGAGGGCCTTTTCGGCTCGTACGGCTTGCCGTCCAGTTCGGCGGAACCGCTCGCGAAGGGCTCGGCGCCGAACAGGCCGCGGGCCAGCTCGGTCTTGCCGGCACCCAACAGGCCCACCACACCGGTGACTTCGCCCGCGCGGAGGTCGAGGTCGAGAGGTGCCCGGCCCTCAAGGAGACGCACTCCGCGCAGGGACAGGGCGACGGCACCGGAAGCCCCTTCCCGCACCGGCCGTGCCGTCGTCACTTCCTGCGCCTGGGCCAGCATCGCGCGCAGGGCGCTGTCCCAGTCGAAGGGTTTGGTCTGGTCCTCGGTGAGACGGCCGTCCCGCAGGACGACCAGGCGGTCTGCGAGCGCGTCGATCTCGCCGAGGCGGTGGGAGACGTAGAGGACCGCTATGCCGTCGTCCCGCATCCTCTCGACGAGTGCGAAGAGGCGTTGGGCCTCGGCGGCAGACAGGGCGGAGGTCGGTTCGTCGAGGATCAGCAGCCGTGGGCGGGTCGCGAGGGCGCGAGCGAGGATCAGCAACTGGCGGTCGGAGATGCCGAGTTCGCTCACCTCGCGGCGCAGCACCGAGTCGCTCCAGCCGAGATCGAGACCTGCCTGGATCTCGCGGGCCCGCGCCAGGACGCGGCGCCCGTTCAGGAACGGGTTCCCGCGCTTCTGCGCCAGCTCCTCGAAGACCAGGTTCTCGGCGACCGAGAGGCCCGGCACGATGCCCTCGCCGATGCGCTGGTGCACGGTCTGGATACCCAACTGCCGGGCGGCGAGCGGGGACTGGAGAGCCGCGGTCTCCCCCGCGACCCGCACCTGACCCCCGTGGCCGGTGTGCACGCCCGAGAGGATCTTGATCAGCGTGGACTTGCCGGCGCCGTTCGCACCGAGCAGTGCGACCACACTGCCCGGGGCGATGTCGAGGGTGACGGAGGCGAGCACGGTCTTGCCGCCGAAGGCCATGCTGACGTCGGTGAGACCGACCGCAGGCGTCTCAGTGGGCGACATTCGAGATCCAGTCGGCGGTCGAGACCTGCGACAGGTTCAGCGCGGGCAGCGCCTGACGCAGCTGGTCCATGTTCTCGATCTTCTTCTCGCGCAGGAACTCCTGGGTGATGGCGACGGCCGGGAACTCCACCGAGGTCTTGCCCAGTTGACCGGCCAGCTCCAGGGCCGCCGTGCGGACGACGGCGGCGCCGACCGCGGACGGGTCGGTGCCCGCCGTGGCGACCCACGGGCTGTCGGCGGCGGTCATCTGCTGGATGTCGGCGTTGGAGACGTCCGCGCCGAAGACCTTCACCTTGTCCTGGAGCTTCTTGTTCTGGACGGCGAGGACCGTGCCCTTGGCGAGTTCGTCGTAGGGGGCGAAGACGCCGGTCACGTCCGAGTGCTGGGTGAGCGCGGCGGACACCAGGGGAACGTTGTCGGTGGCCGTGGAGTCGGTGACCTTGCCGACCTTGAACTGCTGCTTCCAGCCCTGCGCGGCGAGTTCCTTCGCCCAGACGGTGTTCCGCTTGTCCAGGGCCGCGTAGCCGGCGACGTTGACGTACCCGACCTTGGCGTTCTTGCCGAGGTCCTTCGCCATCACGTCGAGGACGGCCTGGGCCATGCTCGCGTCGTCCTGCTCGGTGCTCACCACGCCCTTGGTGGAGGTCTCGACGTCGTAGACGACGACCTTGATGCCCTTCTTCACGGCCTTGTCGATCTCCGGCTGGATCGTCGCCGGGAAGCCGTGGTCGATGATGATCGCCTTGGCGCCGGAGTTGATCGCCGAGGACAGGTCGGTGGCCTGCTTGGCGTTGTCCGCCTGGGCGTCGTACACGGTCAGGTCGATACCGAGGGCCTTGGCCTGGGCCTTGGCGCCGTTGCCCCACTGCTCGAAGTAGTCGCCGGCGCCGCTCTGCCGGACCAGGGCCACCTTGACCGCGCCCGCGCTGAAGGGGGCGGGCTTCTTGCCGGTGGCCGCCGAGGCCGAGGCGGCGGTGTCGCCGGTGTTCGTCGACGCGTCCGTGGACTGCGAGCAGCCGGAGAGGACGAGGGCGGAGACGGAGGCCAGCGAGAGCGCGGCAAGCGGGAGGCGGGCACGGGACATGAGGGGCTCCAGGTACGAGGTGGGAAGACAGAGGGAGTGCGTGACCCGGAGCGAGCGAAAGGAATGCGCCACCGACGTCAGGGGTGGCGGGGGCGCGCGAGGGCTCCGGGAGGGGTCAGCGACAGCTGGCTGTGGTCGACCGGAGCAAGTCCACGTACAGCCGCCGCACGAGCAGCAGCGTCTTCATATGCAGATCATGAGAACGTTTTCAGCCACACGTCAAAGATATGGAACCGCTTTCTCACCAGGTGAGACGACGACTACGTCACACCGGACCGCCCTCCTGCCTGGAGTTACCATCGCAGGACCGGCACCCGACCCGGCACAGTGAGGCCCCGATGACGACACCTGGCGCGAAAGCGACGTGTATGCCCCGCATGCACCGCTGTCCCGGCGCGCCGTGTCGCGGCTGACCGACCGCCGCCGACCGTCCTCCGCCGCCCCTCTTCCTCCCCCGCCCGTCCGGTGCTTGTCTCGGCATCCGGACTTTCCTTCCAGACTCCTGGAGTTGCTCCCATGACGCTGCTGACCACCTGGTCCGAGTCCGGCCCCGAGACCCTGGTCCGCCGCACCTCGGACCCGGCCGAGATCGCGGAGGCGCTGAAGCCGATCGGCGTGCGCTACGAGCAGTGGCCGGTCCGTGAGGACGTTCCGTTCGACGCCGGCAGCGAGACGGTGTTCGCCGCCTACGGCCCCGAGATCGACAAGCTGAACGCCGAGGAGGGCTTCACCACCGTCGACGTCCTCGGTCTGCACCCCAGCGAGGACCCGGAGTTCCCGGCGAAGGCGAAGGCGGCTCGCGAGAAGTTCCTCCAGGAGCACACGCACGACGACGATGACGAGGTCCGCTTCTTCGTCTCCGGCTCCGGCATCTTCTACCTGCACGTCGACGGCGAAGTGCACGCGGTCTTCTGCGAGAAGGGCGATCTCCTCGGCGTGCCGCGCGGCACCACCCACTGGTTCGACATGGGCACCAACCCGTCCTTCACCGCGATCCGCTTCTTCCACGAGGAGGACGGCTGGATCGGCACCTTCACCGGCTCCACCATCGCCTCCCGTTTCCCGGACTACGACACCATCGCGGCGGGCTACGAGGCCGACAGGGCCGCCGCATGACCTTGCGCCACACCGTCGACGCCGTGGTGCTCGACATCGAGGGCACCACGAGCGCCACGGGGTTCGTCGTCGACGTGCTCTACCCGTATGCGCGCTCACGGTTCGCCGCACTGCTCTCCGAGCGGTCCGGCGACCCCGAGGTGGCGCGGGCCGTCGCCCAGGTACGCGAGGCGATCGGCGAACCCGGGGCCGACGCGGTACGGGTGGAGAAGGCGCTGAACGCCTGGCTCGACGAGGACCGCAAGGCGACCCCGCTCAAGACGCTGCAGGGCGTCATCTGGTCCGAGGGCTTCGCCCGCGGCGACCTCGTCTCGCACTTCTACGACGACGTCGTACCGGAGTTGCGCACCTGGCACTCCTCGGGCGTGCGGCTTCACGTGTACTCGTCCGGGTCCGTCGCGGCGCAGCGGGCCTGGTTCACCAATAGCCCCGAGGGCGACCTCACTTCGCTGCTCTCCGGTTTCTACGACACCGAGAACGCCGGGCCCAAGCAGGAGGCGGAGTCGTACCGCCGGATCTCCGGGTCGACCGGCATCGAGCCCGCGAAGCTCCTCTTTCTCTCCGACCGCCCCGGCGAGTTGGACGCGGCCCGTGCGGCGGGCTGGCATGCCGTCGGGATACGGCGGCCCGGGGAGCCGTACTTCGAGCAAGGCGTCGGCGACCACGCCGCGGCGGGGACGTTCGACGAGATCACCGTTTCAAGGAGCACTTCGTGACCGCCGACATCAGCGCACTCGACCTCGAGGAGGCGGGGGCCGTCCTCGCCGCCGAGTCCGCCCGTTTCGCCTCGTTCGGCTGGATGCGGGGGACGTCCGGGAACCTGTCCGTGGTGCTCTCCCGTGATCCGCTGCGGCTCGCCGTCACCGCCAGCGGCCACGACAAGGGTGAACTGACGCCCGCGGACGTGGTGCTGGTGGACGGCCGGGGCGCCGCGGTGAACGGCGGCAAGCCGTCGGCGGAGGCCGAACTGCATGCGCGGGTCGCCGCGTTGACGGGGGCGGGCGCCGTGGTGCACGTCCATACGGTCGCCTCCGTCGCGATGGGGCACCGGCACCCGGGCGGGATCGTCTTCAAGGATCTGGAGATGCTGAAGGGTGTCGGCCAGCCGGCCCACGACGTCGAGGTGCCCCTTCCGGTCATCGCCAACAGCCAGGACATGAAGGTGCTCGGGGACCGCCTGGAGGCGGCGCGGGACCCCCGGATGCCGGCGGTGGTCGTGGCCGGGCACGGCCTGTATGTGTGGGGTTCGGATCCCCGGCAGGCCCGGCATCACACCGAAGTGGTGGAGTGGCTGCTGGAGTTGGAGCTGACGGGCCGCTGACACGACAGAAGGGATCCCCCGTGCCGGGGATCCCTTCCGCTGTTGTGGGGGGCTACTTCAGCCGGTCGCCCGGGAGTTCGCCCGCCGAGACCTCCAGCACGCCCCGCTCGGTCACCAGGCCGGTCACCAGGCGCCCCGGGGTCACGTCGAAGGCCGGGTTGTGGCCGCGGGACTGTGCCGGAGCCGTCCGTATCCCACCCCACTCCAGCACCTCCGCCTCGCCGCGGAGTTCGATGTGGATCTCGTCGCCGGTCGCGGTGGAGAGGTCCACCGTGGTCGTCGGTGCCGCCACCAGGAACGGGATGCCCGCGTCGGCGCAGGCCAGGGCGACGCCCACCGTGCCCACCTTGTTCGCCGTGTCGCCGTTCGCCGCGATGCGGTCCGCGCCGACGATCGCCGCGTCGACCTCCCCGCGCAGGATCGTTCCTGCCGCGGCCCCGTCCGCCTGGACGTAGTGCGGGATGCCCTCCTGGACCAGTTCCCAGGCGGTCAGCCGGGATCCCTGCAGCAGGGGACGCGTCTCGTCGGCGTAGACGACCTCCAGGCGTCCGCGCGCGTGCAGTTCACGGATGACGCCGAGCGCCGTCCCCCATCCGGCCGTCGCCAGCGCGCCCGTGTTGCAGTGCGTCAGGACCCTCAACGGCCGGTCCGCACCGACCCGTTCGAGCAGCCAGTCCGCACCGGCCGCGCCCATCGCGCGGTTCGCCGAGACGTCCTCGCGCTGAACCGCCGCGGCCTCCTCGAGCACCGCGTCGAGCCCCTCGCCGAACCGGGTCATGACCCGGTCCACGCACACCATGAGGTTGACGGCGGTGGGCCGGGCCTCCCGGACGCGGGCGACTGCCGCCCGCACCTCGGCGTCCGACCACCTCTCCCGCTCCCCCTGCAGGAGAGCCAGCGCGACGCCGTAGGCGCCCGCCGCCCCGATCGCGGGCGCGCCCCGCACCACGAGGCGCTGGATCGCGTCGACGAGGGTGTCCACATCGCGGACATGCATCGTCTCGGTGCGGTGCGGAAGCAGCGTCTGGTCGATGAGCGCGAGGCCGGATCCGGTCCATTCGACAGCGCGCAGTTCCTGGGGCATTTCGGGACACTCCTGATGTTCCGGTGGCTCTCGCCACCGTACATGACCTGGGGGAACCATAGTTCGAGACAGTCGAACAGGTGCCCGAAAAGCGGCGATGGAGTCCAGCACATGGTCCGCGGACCGAGACGGGGCGCCCTCGCCGGGGACTCGCGGTGGCCACGGTCACGCTGTCGCGGCAAGTGCCGCGCCCCTCGGGGTGCCGCTCGCCGCGCTACTCTTCGGCCTCGCCGTGGCGGCCGGCTTCCGCACGACGGCCCGCCGCCGTCGCCGTACCCGCCCCCCCCCGGAGCCGCCTCATGAGCCAGGACCTGCTGCCCGTCACCCGCATACCCCGCACCGGGCTACCGGCGCACGCGGTCGTCGTCGGCGACCCGGCCCGCGCGGCCGCCGTCGCCGCCCTTCTCGACGGCGCCGATGAGGTGTCGTACCACCGCGAATACCGTGTGTTCAGCGGCGGTTGGAAGGGCGTGCCGGTCACCGTCGCCTCGCACGGCGTGGGCGGCCCAGGTGCGATCCTGCTGTTCCAGGAGCTGGCGGACGCGGGAGTCGGCACGATCCTGCGGTTCGGCACGGCGGGCGCGATGAAGCCCGGGATCGGCGACGGCGATCTCGTCATCGCGGAGGCGGCCGTACGGGACGACGGGGTCACCCGGCAGCTGCTGCCGCCCGAGTACCCGGCGGTCTCGGCACCCGAGGCGGTCCTCGCGCTCCAGCGCGCCGCCCGTGAGACCGGGGCACCGCACCACCGGGGCATCGTCTGGACACGGGCGGCCTTCCGGCCCGGGCTCCTCCCCCTCTTCTCCTACGCCGGCGCCGGGCTCGCCGCGATCGAGATGGAGCTGTCGGCGCTGCTGATCACCGCCTCGCTGCGGGGGCTCGTCGCCGGTGGTGTGCTCGTGATCGACGGGGCGAACGCGGACGAGCTGGTGGACGACGAGGGCACCAGCGTCTACGACCCGCACCGGGAGGTCGTCGCGGCCGGTGTCGAGCGGGGTGCGGTGGTCTCCCTGGAGGCACTGCGACTGCTCGCCGAGGCCTGAAGCATGGTGTACGCGGTTCAAGGCGACAAGCGGGCCGTGATCGCCGATCTGGAGGCGCTCGTCTGAGCAGACCTCATAATGAGCTGAGACATCCGACGTCTCAGCGCAATGCGGGGCGAGAAGGAGGCCGGACATGGCTGTCACCGACGAGGCGATCGAGAAAATCAAGGGCATGATCGTCTCTGGCGCGCTGCGCCCCGGCGACCGGCTCCCCAAGGAGAGCGAGCTCGCCTCCGAGCTGGGACTGTCCCGCAACTCGCTGCGCGAGGCCGTGCGGGCGCTGTCGCTGATCCGCATCCTGGACGTGCGGCAGGGCGACGGCACGTATGTCACCAGCCTGGATCCGCAACTCCTGTTGGAGGCGATGAGCTTCGTCGTCGACTTCCACCGCGACGACACGGTCCTGGAGTTCCTGGCCGTGCGCCGCATCCTGGAACCGGCCGCCACGGCGATGGCCGCCTCCCGGATCAGCGAGCAGCAGATCGACGCGCTCTCGGCCCAGTTGGACAAGCTCGGCGACAGCCCCTCGGTGGAGGAGCTGGTGGCCTGCGACCTGGACTTCCACCGCGGGATCGTGCAGAGCTCCGGAAACTCCGTCCTCTGCTCGCTGCTTGACGGGCTGTCAGGTCCCACCACCCGGGCCCGGATCTGGCGCGGACTGACCCAGGAGGACGCGGTCAGCCGCACCCTGCACGAGCACCGCGCGATCCTCGCCGCCCTGCGCGACCGGGACGGCGAGGCGGCCCGGTCGTGGGCGACGGTGCACATCGCGAGCGTGGAGCAGTGGCTGCGATCCACGCTGTGAGTTTCGCGGCGGAGACCGTAGGGGTGCGTCATTGTGCGGGTGCCGGCTCGTTGTGGCTGGTCGCGCCCATGCGGCGGAACCGCATAGCGACACGGCCCGCGCCCCTGGGGTCGGGGCAGACCCCGGGGTGAGGCCCGGGTGTTTCAGGGGGGCGAACGGGGCAGTGATCCGTTCACTCCCCCGTGCAAGGGGGCTGCGGGCGCCACCGCCGGACGCCGTAAGGTTGGTGCGTTAAGCGAGGGCACGTCGGAAGGAGGCGCTGGGTGATCGAGCTCGAGGGGGTACCCGAGCTGATCGACCCGGTCATGGTGGCCGCGTTCGAGGGCTGGAACGACGCCGGCGACGCCGCCTCCACCGCGGTCGCACATCTGGACAAGGAGTGGAAGGGCGAGGTGTTCGCGGCGCTCGACGCCGAGGACTACTACGACTTCCAGGTGAACCGCCCCACCGTGTGGCTGGACGGCGGAGTGCGCAAGATCACGTGGCCGACGACAAGGTTGTCGGTGGTCCGCGTCGGCGGCGACAAGCCGCGCGACCTGGTACTCGTCCGAGGCATCGAACCGTCGATGCGATGGCGCTCGTTCTGCAACGAGCTGCTGGGCTTCGCCCACGAACTGGGCGTGGAGCTGGTGGTGATCCTGGGCGCGCTGCTCGGCGACACCCCGCACACCCGTCCGGTTCCGATCAGCGGGACCACGTCCGATGCGGACCTGGCCCAGCGGATGGACCTGGAGGAGACCAAGTACGAGGGCCCCACGGGCATCGTCGGCATCCTCCAGGAGGCCTGCACCCACGCGGGCGTACCCGCGGTGTCGCTGTGGGCGGCCGTACCGCACTACGTGTCGCAGCCGCCGAACCCGAAGGCGACGCTGGCTCTCCTGAACCGTCTGGAGGACCTGATCGACGTACGGATCCCGCTGGGCGAGCTGGCCGAGGACGCGCGCGCCTGGCAGGTGGGCGTGGACCAGCTTGCCGCCGAGGACACCGAGGTCGCGGAGTACGTCCAGACGCTGGAGGAGGCCCGGGACACCGCGGAGCTGCCGGAGGCCTCGGGCGAGGCCATCGCCCGGGAGTTCGAGCGGTATCTGCGGCGCCGGGACGGCGGCCAGCCGGGGCAGCCGGGCGGTCACGCGACCGCGGACGGCAGTGACAGCGCGGCCTATCTGAGGGACAGCCCCAGCGGTCGCGCGAAGCCTCCCAAACCTCCGAAGCCGGAGGCAGAGGCCGAGACGGAACCGGAGACGGACGACGAGGACTCGTCGTCGGAGGACTGAGCCGAGGTCTGAGCCGAGAGTCGGGCCGGTGAGGGCGGTGCGCGGGATGCGCGCCGCCCTCAGGCGTGTCAGACCTGCCGCACCGCCACCGCGTCGTACTCGGTGGTGGGCGTCGGCTCCACGTCGAAGCGCGCGTTGGGCAGATACAGGCGGCTGCCCCAGGCCGCCACCGTCGTCGGGATGCGGAAGCGCGGGTCGGTGATGCGGGTGATCGCGGTGCCCCGGGTGCCGGCGTCGTTCAGCCGGAACACGTCGATCGCGTTCTGCTGCTGCTGGACGGCGTAGAGGATCCGGCCGAGCAGGAGCAGGCCGTCGCCGTTGGGCAGTTTCGCCGCGCCCAGGTCGACGGCGCGGGCGGCGCCGGTGCGCGGGTCGACCCGCATGAGGCCGCCGCCGTTCGCGAAGGCGTTCACCACGAGCAGGGCGCGGCCGTCGGGGGTGCGCTCGATGCCGTTGGCCGTGAAGTCGGCTCCCTGCTGCCAGTCCCCGGTCAGCGGTACGGTCGTCACCGCGCCCTTGGCCAGCTTGTAGAGCACCGGCTTGAAGGAGTCGGTGAACCAGGCTGCGCCCGGGGTGAGGATCACGTCGTTCACGAAGGTGCCGCCCGTGGCGTACACCTGTTCGGTCTCGCCGGAGCGGGCGTCGACGGTCCGTATCTCGCCGCTGTCGCCGCCGGCGAGGAAGAGTCTGCCGTGCCGGTCGATCTTCAGGCCGACCGTCGGGCGTCCGGCGCCCTTGGCGACGATCCTGCCGCGGCCGGTGGCGAGGCTCGCCCGGTAGATGTCTCCGTTCGCGAGGGAGCCGAAGTAGGCGTACGGCTCGGAGCCGATGGTGATGCCCTCGGGCTGGAAGCCGTCGGAGAGCGGGAACTGCGCGGGCCACGCGGCCTGCCGGGTTTCGGCCGCGTGCGCGGTGCCGCCGAGCAGGGCTGCTCCGGTCAGCGCGGCGGTCGTGGTCAGGAGTGTGCGACGTGCGAAGGAACGGTCTGCGGGTGCCACGGTGCGTCCTTCCGCAAGGGGGCCGGCGCACGGCCGGCCGAACGGACGAGCGAAGCTCCCACCCCATCACATGACGGCTGTCTCCACAGCCTTCGGCCGGATTGTGGCGTGACATCGGTTTCCGGACGGATTGCACACGTTACCCAATCAACTTGTTTCTAAACCGAGTTGGTGAACCAGGGCTGGACGGGCCGCCGTTGCGGTGCTTGGTTGTCCCCCGGAAGGCACTGCACCCGCAGAACCCGCACGGACGAAGGGAGCGGTACCCGATGACCGAGCAGGTACAGCCGCCACAGGGCCCCGGAGCCTCCGGGCCGGGCCCCGACGGAGCGGGATTCACCTACCGGGGGGCCGAACAGGAACTGATCGTCGTCGCCCGCCCCGAGGCCCGGCTGCGTGCCGGGGCCGAGGGCGTCCGCTCCGCGGCGGGCGCGGACGTGTCGGCCCTCAACATGTTCCTCAGCGACGAACAGCTCGCCCTGGAGCCGCTGTTCGGCAGCGAGGAGCGCCTCCAGCAGTCCGCCGTCCCGGGCGCCGAGGACGTGCCCGACCTCGCGCGGTTCTACCGGGTACGCGGCGGCGAGGACCGGGCGGCGGAACTGCGGGCCCGGATCGCCGCGCTGCCGGGCATCGACACGGCGTACGTCAAACCGCCCGCCGTGCCCGCGACGGTGGACGACGACCGCCGGCAGAAGGAGGGCGCGCCCGTCACGCCCGACTTCACCAGCAGGCAGGGCTATCTGCGCCCCGCACCTGAGGGGATCGACGCCCACTGGGCCTGGCAGCGCCCCGGTGGGACGGGTCACGGGGTGACCGTGATCGACGTCGAGGGCGCCTGGCAGCTGGGCCACGAGGACCTTTCGGCCAAGCTCGCCGGCGTGGTCGTCGGCACCCCGCTGACCGACCTGGCCTGGCGCAACCACGGCACCGCCGTGATCGGCGTCATCGGCGGTGACCCGGGCGGGCGCGGAGTGACCGGGATCGCGCCGGAGGCGGTGACCGCGGCCGCGTCCTTCCAGGGCATCGGCACGGCCGCCGCGATCCAGGCGGCGGCCGACCGGCTCGGCCCCGGCGACGTCGTCCTGGTCGAACTGCACCGTCCCGGACCGCGGTTCGACTACGAGCTCCGAGACGACCAGAAGGGCTACATCGCGATCGAGTGGTGGCCGGACGACTACGCGGCCGTCCGGTACGCGACCGCCAAAGGCGTTCTCGTCGTGGCGGCCGCGGGCAATGGCGGCGAGTCCCTCGACGACGCCGCCTACGAGCGCCGCCCCGACGAGTTCCCCGCGTGGTGGCGCAACCCGTTCAACCCCTCCAACCAGTCCTCCGGTGCCGTCCTGGTCGGCGCGGGCGCCCCGCCGCCCGGCACACACGGCCGCGACCACGGCCCGGACCGCTCTCGCCTGGCGTTCTCCAACTACGGTGCGCGCGTGGACGCGCAGGGCTGGGGACGCGAGGTGACGACCACCGGCGGCTTCTGGGACAAGCCCGGCGACCTTCAGGGCGGGCCCGAGGAGATCGCCTGGTACACGGACACGTTCTCCGGGACGTCCTCCGCCTCCCCGGTGGTGGTCGGCGCGCTGGCCGCCCTGCAGGGCATGCTCAAGGCGGCCGGCCAGCCGCCGATGTCCCCGGAACGCGCCCGTACGGTGCTGCGCGCCACGGGCTCCCCGCAGCAGGACGCACCGGGCCGCCCCGCCTCCCAGCGGATCGGCAACCGTCCCGACATCAAGGCGGCGGTCACCCGGCTGCTGCCGGAGGCGGTCGGCTCGGGCCAGGCCGAGAGGTACTGGGACGAGCTTCTGCCCTACCCCCGTGAACTCCCGCCGCGCCTGCGCCTGTTCGTGGCGGGCGCCTGGCGCAACCTCAACCACCCGTCCCCCGAGATCCGGCAGGCGGTCCACACCGCCTTCGCGGGCGGACGGCCCGACGTCCGGGTGTGGTTCTCGGACGACGAGATCGTCGGCCTGGTGATCACCGGCTGACGGTCCGGCACGGCACGTCCCGTCACATCAAACGGAAGGTGACACCAGCATGAGCATCACCCCGCAGATGGGCCAGCAGGGACAGCAACAGGGTCAGCAGTTCCCGACGACCTCGCCCTACCAGCAGCAGGGCTTCGGACCGCAGGGCGGCCAGCAGGGCTTCGGCACGGGCGCCGGCTCCATGGAGCAGCTCCAGCAGCTCGGTCAGCAGCAACCGTTCCAGCAGCTGTTGCAGCAGCTGAGCGGCCAGCAGCAACAGCAGCAGCCCTTCGGGCAGGCACAGCAGCAGGACCAGCAGGCGCAGCAGCAGGAGCGTCAGGTGCAGCAGGAGCTGACGCAGCTCGCGCAGCAGGTGGTCCAGCAGATCGTCCAGCAGGTGCAGGCGCAGGCCCTCGCCTCCGGTGTGGCGAACGGCTTCATCGACATCGTGCACCCGCTCCAGGGGCAGCCGCAGCAGATCTTCCTGCGGATCAACGGCCAGTTCCGGGTCCTGAACAACCCGGGCCCGCAGCTCCACCAGCAGATCCAGGAGGCCTTCGCGTTCGGCCACCAGATCGTCGGCGTGTGGGACACCCAGTCCCCGAACGTCCTGCGCAGCGTGCGGATCCAGCGGATCTGACCGGCGGCTGAAAGACAAAGGGGCGCTTCCTCACCGCGGAGGGAAGCGCCCCTTTGGGTACGGCCTTACAGCGCGACGCCGAGCAACGCGTCCACCGCACGTGTCACCACGCCGGGGGCGCCCATGTCGGCTCCGCCCCGCTCCTCCTGCGCGGCGGCCCAACGGTCGACGGCGGCCAGCGCGGTGGGGGCGTCCAGGTCGTTCGCGAGGGCCTCGCGGATCTCCTCGACGAGCGTCTCGGCGGGCGGACCGTCGGGCCGGGAGACGGCGGCACGCCAGCGGCCCAGCCGGTCCACGGCGTCCTGGAGGACCTGGTCGGTCCACTCCCAGTCGGCCCGGTAGTGGTGGGCGAGGAGCGCCAGCCGGATGGCGGCGGGGTCGACACCCTCGCGCCGCAGCTGCGACACGAAGACCAGGTTGCCCTTGGACTTGGACATCTTCTCGCCGTCGAGGGCGACCATGCCGGCGTGGACGTAAGCCTTGGCCATGGGGAACTCGCCGGTCAGCACCTGGGCGTGGGAGGCGCCCATCTCGTGGTGCGGGAAGGCGAGGTCGGAGCCGCCGCCCTGGACGTCGAAGGTCATGCCGAGGTGGTCGAGGGCGATCGCGACGCACTCGATGTGCCAGCCGGGGCGTCCCCGGCCGAGCGAGGCGCCGTCCCAGCTGGGCTCGCCCTCGCGGGCGGCCATCCACAGCATCGGGTCCAGCGGGTTCTTCTTGCCCGGACGGTCCGGGTCGCCGCCGCGCTCGGCGGACAGCAGCCGCATGGCGGCCGCGTCGAGGTTGGAGACCCTGCCGAAGTTCGGGTCGGACTCGACGGAGAAGTAGACGTCCCCTTCGAGCTCGTAGGCGGCACCGGCGTCCCGCAGCCGCTCGACGAGCGGCACGATCCCGGGTATCGCCTCGACCGCGCCGATGTAGTGCTGCGGGGGCAGCATCCGCAGGGCGGTCATGTCCTCGCGGAACAGGGCCGTCTCCTTCTCGGCGAGGGCGGCCCAGTCGAGGCTGTCCCGCTCGGCGCGCTCTAGGAGCGGATCGTCGATGTCGGTGACGTTCTGGACGTAGTGAACCTGGCGCTTGGTGTCGAGCCACACGCGCTGCACGAGGTCGAACGCGTTGTAGGTCGCCGCGTGCCCTATGTGGGTGGCGTCGTACGGCGTGATGCCGCAGACGTAGAGACGGGCGACGGGACCGGGGTCAAGGGAGACCAAGCCACCGGTCGCGGTGTCGTGGATCCTCAGGTCGCGGCCCTGACCAGGCAGGGCGGGGACCTCGGAAGCGGGCCAGGCATGCATGTCATGAGCCTAACCGGACGGATGTTCCGTATACGAACCGGACCGGGCCGGATGGCCGGTAAGGCCTTCTTGCGCGGTACGGGCCTGTGTGCAGTGTGCTGCTAAACGGGCGGCCAGGGAATGGCCGGCCACTCACCGCTCGGTTCCGGGTGCTTCCCGGAGTCCAGCAGCGCCTCGACACGCGCGCGCGTGGCGTCGAGTTCGGCGGCGGTGATCAGTACGGCGAGACGCCGGGCGAGGGCTCCCGAGGGGCCGAGCGTCTCCTTGAGGCTCTTGAGGACGTCGACCGCCTCTCCCGTCAGGGGTTCCCCGGCCCAGCCCCACAGGAGCGTGCGGAGCTTGTTCTCGGTGTTGAACGTCACTCCGTGGTCGATGCCGTAGAGACGGCCGCCCTCGGCGGGCAGCAGATGACCGCCCTTGCGGTCCGCGTTGTTGATCACCGCGTCGAGGACCGCGAGCCGGCGCAGCCGCTCGTCGTCCGCGTGCACCAGGAGCGCGGTCCTGCCTTCGTCGACCTCGGCGAAGCCGATGGCCTTCCAGCCGGGCTCGGGTTCCTCGGCGTCGACCAGGGCGAGCAGTTCGCTGCCCGGCACGCCCTCGATCCACAACTGGCACATGCCCTCGCCGTAGGGTCCGTCCCGCAGCACGGTGGGCGGTACCAGGCCCCAGCCGGTCGCCTCGGACACCTCGTACGCGGCGACCTCGCGCTGGGCGAGAGTGCCGTCCGGGAAGTCCCAGAGGGGTCTCTCGCCGCGGACCGGCTTGTAGACGCAGAGGGCCTCCTGGCCGTCGTGGGAGACGGAACAGTGCAGCACCGCGTTGGACGCGTCCCGGATCTGTCCGCGAACCGTCAGCTCACCCCTGGCGAGCAGCTCTGCCGTGGTCACGCTCCGCGGCGGTATCCGTTCTGGCGCGGACATACGTGTCCTTCCGGGTCGAGCGGGAGGCTGCACAGCGGGCACGGCGGCCGCCCGGCGTTGACGACGTCCAGGGCACGCTTGGCGAAGGCCCTGGCCTGCGCGCCGGTGAGCCGGACCCGCAGCATCGGGGGCCCGTTCTCCTCGTCCTGGAGGAGTTTCTCCTCGGCCTCGGCGAGGTCCTCCTCGGATTCGGCCTCCAGCTCCACGAGGGCCTGCGCCTCGACGATCATGCGCTGTTCCTCGCCGTCCCAGGCGAGGGCCATGGTGCCGACCCGGAACTCCTCCTCGATGGGGGTGTCGAGGGGGGCGGTGTCGGCGACCTCGGTGGGCGACACCGCAGGCACCGGGGCGCTGCCGCCGGTGCGGCGCACGACCTCGTCGAGGAGTTCTTCCATCCGCTCGGCGAGAGCGGCCACCTGCGTCTTCTCCAGGGCCACGCTGGTCACTCGGGGGCCGGCCGTGGCCTGGAGGAAGAACGTACGGCGCCCGGGCAGTCCGACCGTGCCGGCCACGAAGCGGTCCGGCGGGTCATAGAGGAACACCTGACGGGACACGTCCTGTCTCCATTGGATTCGTGAGTACGGGAACGTCCATGCGTGAACGCGCTTGCGTGAACCGCTTCACCCTACTGCGCCCGACGATCACGGTGCGCCCGCACCACCACCGACCGGGGCGTCACCGCCCGCGGCCTCCTCGCGCGGCACCAGGGACGCGAAGTCACCGGTGTCGCCGAGGCGGACGAGAAACGGCCGCAGACGTGTGTATCGGATGACAGTGATGGAACACGGTTCGACAGAGATCCTCTGGAAGAGGTCGAGATGAAGACCCAGTGCGTCCGCGACGAGCGACTTGATGATGTCGCCGTGCGAGCACATCAGATAGACGGCGTCGGCTCCGTGATCACGCTCCACGCGCGCGTTCCATTCGCGTACGGCCTCCGCCGCGCGCGTCTGCATCGCTCGCATGGACTCGCCGCCGGGAAACGCGGCCGCCGAGGGATGCGCCTGGACGACCTCCATGAGCGGCTCGTCCCCCAGCTCCGCGAGCTTGCGGCCGGACCAGTCGCCGTAGTGGCACTCCCCGATGCGTTCCTCGCTGTGCGCCGGGAGGCCGGGCCGGGCGTCGAGCAGCGGCTGAATCGTTTCCTGACAGCGCTGGAGGGGGCTGGCGACGACTTCGGAGATCGGGACTCCTTCGAGTCGTCCGGGCAGCGAGGCGGCCTGCGCGGTGCCGCGCTCGTCGAGGGCGACCCCGGGCGTCCACCCGGCGAGCAGTCCCTCGGTGTTCGCGGTGGATCGTCCGTGCCTGACAAGGATCAACGTGGGCATGCGGCCCAGGGTAGGCGTACGCCGGACCGCGGCGTCCTTCGAGCGACGGGAGAACACACTCCGTGATCGTTGACTGTGCCATCTATCGGGAGGGGCATCGTTCGGAGGGGCCCGAGGACCTGTCCGACGCGCTGGACGAGGCGCGATCGGCGGGCGGGTTCGTCTGGATCGGGCTGCACGAGCCGACGGAGAAGGAGTTCGACCTGGTCACCCGTGAGTTCGGACTGCACCCACTGGCGGTGGAGGACGCTCTCAAGGCACATCAGCGGCCCAAGCTGGAGGTGTACGACGACTCGCTGTTCGTGGTCCTCAAGCCGGTGGTGTACGAGCCGGAGAGCGACACCGTCTCCACCGGCGAGGTCATGCTCTTCCTCGGCGACGCCTTCGTGGTGACGGTCCGTCATGGCGTGGGCTCACCGCTGAAGGCCGTACGGGAGCGCCTCGAGCAGGAGCCGCAGCTGCTCGGCAAGGGGCCCACCTCGGTGTTGTACGCGGTCGCCGACGCCGTCGTGGACCACTACCTGGAGGTGGCGACGGAGCTGGCGACCGACCTGGAGGAGCTGGAGGCGGAGGTGTTCTCGCCGGACGGCGGCGGCTCGCGGCACACCGCATCCCGGATCTACACCTTCAAGCGGCAGATCCTGGAGTTCCGCCGCGCCACCGTCCCGCTCTCGATGCCGCTGACCCGGCTCGCGGGCGTGGGGGCGTACGGCGGGACGGTGCCGTTCGTGAACGACAGGGCGCGGCCCTTCTTCCGGGACGTCAACGACCATCTCGCGCGCGTGAACGAGTCGGTGGAGGGCCTGGACCGGCTGGTGTCGGACGTCCTGTCGGCGCATCTCGCGCAGATGAGCGTCCGGCAGAACGACGACATGCGGAAGATCTCCGCGTGGGCGGCCATGGCGGCCGTACCCACGATGATCGCGGGGATCTACGGCATGAACTTCGACCACATGCCGGAGCTGCACTGGGTGTGGGCGTATCCGGCGGTGATCGCGCTGATGGCCGTTCTGGAAGTGCTGCTGTACCGGCTGTTCAAGCGCCGGGGGTGGCTGTAGAGGGGTGCTCAGGCGAACTCGGGGGCCGAGGTGGCGGGTCCGCCGAGGGCGTCCCGGCGCTCCGGCGGCTTCAGGGAGACCATGCGGCGCCAGCCCGCGGCGCGTTCGTAGGCGTAGACGCCGTGGATGCCCGCGGCGAGGACGGCGGACTTCGCCCGGGACCAGCCGAGGATGCGTCCCATGTGGGCCGTCACCGCGAGGCTGACGTCCCGGTAGACGCGGATCTCGGCCAGCGCGCACTCCCTGAGCGTGTGCCGGATGGCGTGGCCGTGGCCCCCGTGGGCGAAGCGCAGCAGTTCCTCATGGCAGTAGGCGAGGTGGTTGTCCTCGTCGCCCGAGATCATCTTCACCGCCCGGCCGAGCTCGGGGTGGTCCGCGAAGTGCTTGCGCAGCAGCTCCATCTGCTCGGAGGCCCGTTGTTCGGTGACCCTGCTGTGGGCGAGGTAGGTGACGATGTCCTGCACGGTCAGCGGCTCGTCGCCCTTGAGCTTCTCGTGGGCGAGGCCGATGCCGTGCCTTTCCAGGAGCATCGTGTAGTCCGTCTCGGGCGGGACGGGCACGGGTTCGAGACCACGCTTCCTCATCAGGGCGTTGAAGATCCGCCCGTGCTTGTCCTCGTCGGCACCGTGCCGGCTGATCTTGGGGGCGAGTCCGCGCTCGCTCGGCGGCACCAGCGCCGCGATGCGGGCGTTCTCCCAGCCGCCCTGCGACTCCCCGCTGGCCGCGATGGAGCAGAACAGCCGGAAGGACTCGTCGTTGTCGAGGATCTCCTGGAACAGGCTCTTGGCCGAAAGCATCGTGGGGCACCTCTCTGCCGGACTCGCGGCAATCCGCAAAGAAAGAGTCAAATGCGGCGCGAGGGGTGCTGCAACAGCTGTGTCGGACAACTGCGCCGAAAGGATGACCTCCGGGGTCACGACAGGGGCGTAACCGCACAGGGCACGCGCGCGTTGAAGCACATGACGGCCGTGGCGGGGTAGACCCCCGAGCCCCCACCACGGCCGCGGAAACCTCCGGCGGTCAAGCCGTGTGTCCGTGCGCAGGCGCCGTTATGCGAGCCCGGCCCGTTCCAGGGCCTCGGTGCCGGCCCTGAGCGAGGCGAGCCGCTCGTCGAGGGTGAAGCCGGCGGGGGCCAGGGTGAGGGTGGTGACGCCGGCCGCCGCGTACTCCCTCATCCGGTCCGCGATGCGGTCCACGGAGCCGAGCAGGGTCGTCTTGTCGATCAGGGCGTGCGGGATGGCGGCCGCGGCGCCGTCCTTGTCGCCGCCCAGGTACTTGTCCTGGATCTCGGCGGCCGCCGCCTCGAAGCCCATGCGCTGGGCGAGCTGGTTGTAGAAGTTCTGTTTGCGGCTGCCCATGCCGCCCACGTACAGCGCGGTGTAGGGGCGGAAGGTGTCGGCGAGCGTGGTCACGTCCTTGTCCTCGCCGAGGGCGAGCGGGAGGGTCGGGGCGATGTCGAACCCGTCGAGGGTCTTGCCCGCCTTCTCCCGCCCGGCGCGCAGATGCCGGATCGCGGTGTCCTCGAGATGCTCGGCGGAGGGGAAGATCAGCAGGGCCCCGTCGGCGATCTCGCCGGTCTGCTCCAGGTTCTTCGGGCCGATCGCGGCGATGTACAGCGGGATGTGCTCGCGCTCGGGGTGCACGGTCAGCTTGAGCGGCTTGCCGGGGCCGCCGGGCAGGGGCAGCGTCCAGTGCTGCCCCTCGTAGGAGAGGCGCTCGCGCGACATGGCCTTGCGCACGATCTCGACGTACTCACGCGTGCGTGCCAGCGGCTTGTCGAACTTGACGCCGTACCAGCCCTCGGAGACCTGCGGTCCCGAGACGCCGAGGCCGAGCCGGAAGCGGCCGCCGGAGAGGGAGTCGAGGGTGGCGGCGGTCATCGCGGTCATCGCCGGCTGGCGGGCCGGGATCTGGAAGATGGCCGCGCCGACGTCGATGCGCTCGGTCTGGGCGGCGACCCAGGTGAGCACGGTGGCCGCGTCCGAGCCGTAGGCCTCGGCGGCCCAGCAGACGGCGTATCCGAGCCGGTCGGCCTCCTGGGCGACGGCGAGATTGTCCGCGTCCATTCCGGCGCCCCAGTAGCCGAGGTTGATCCCGAGCTGCATGGCCGATTCCCCTTACCGATCAGTAACGTCCTTGTCGCCAGACCTTAGCGCGGCAGGGCGCGCCGGGGCAGGTCGCGGCCCGTGCCGATGAGCGGACGGTGATCTCCGCGCACCTGTCGCAATCCGTTGTCCACAGGCCCCCACGCGACAGGTTCTGGCCAGTAATGTCGGCGTTCATGGAGCAGAGGCATCTCGGCCGTACCGGCCTGCGCGTGTCCCGCATCGGACTCGGCACCCTCACCTGGGGCAGGGACACCGACGAACACGACGCGGCGGACCTCCTGAAAACCTTCTGGGAGGCGGGCGGGACGCTGGTCGACACGGCGGACGTGTACGGCGACGGGGAGGCCGAGTATCTGCTCGGACGTCTCATAGAAGGCCTGGTCCCGCGCCGGGACCTGGTCATCTCCACCAAGGCGGGCAGCGTGCCCGACCCGGACATCCGCGTCGACTGCTCACGCGGGCACCTGCTCTCCGCGCTGGACGACTCGCTGGCCCGGCTCGGCACGGACTACGTCGACATCTGGCAGATCCACTCCTACGACCCCTGCACCCCGCTGGAGGAGACGCTCCAGGCCCTCGACCTGGCCGTCAGCAGCGGCCGCGCCCGCTATGCCGGGGTCTCCAACTTCTGCGGCTGGCAGCTCGCCAAGGCGGGCACCTGGCAGCTGGCGGCGCCCGGGACGCGCACCCGGCTGGCCGCCACGCAGCTGGAGTACTCGCTGCTGCAGCGCGGGATCGAGCGGGAGGTGCTGCCGGCCGCGCTCGATCTGGGCATCGGGCTGCTGCCCTCCTCGCCGCTGGGCCGTGGTGTCCTGACCGGCAAGTACCGCAACTCCACTCCGGCCGACTCGCGGGGTGCCTCGGAGCATCTCGCGGCGTTCGTCGCGCCCTACCTCGACGACACCGCGAGCCGCATCGTGGACGCGGTGACCACGGCGGCCGACGGGCTCGCGGTGACACCGCTCCAGGTGGCCCTCGCGTGGGTCCGGGACCGGCCGGGAGTGGCCGCGCCGATCGTCGGCGCGCGCAACTCGCAGCAGCTCACGGCGGCATTGTCAGTGGAGGCCCTTAGTCTTCCTGACGAGATCTGCCGGGCGCTCGACGATGTGTCGGTGCCCGTGCACCGCTATCCCGATCACGACTGGAGCACGCTGTGAGCACGGAGCCGGAGCCCACGGAGAAGACCGAGCCGGGGACGCGGGGCGCCGCGCCGGAGCCGGAGGGCCCGGAGGGAGCGCCGGGCGAGGCGACGGACGGCGTCGCATCGGCGCGAGACTCCGTGGCGGAGAGCGGTGACGCGGGGGCGGCCGCGGGCGACGCCGGTGAAGGCGTGAGTGGCGGGTCTGCCGGCGACGCGGAACCGGAGGCCGACGCGGGCGAGGGCGGCGACTCCGCCGGCGTGGATGGGGACGGTGCGGCCAAGGCGCAGCTGTCCGAGGCCGAGGCCGAGTTGGCGGCCCAGCGGCTCGAGCGGGAGCGGATCGCACGGCGGAAGGCCGAGAAGCAGCAGCCTGTCGAGAGCGGAGCCAAACTCAGCGGGAAGGCGGCCGATCTCCTCGCGGCCGTACGGGCGGTGGAGAGCGGGGCGAAGCCCGTGGCCGCCGTCTTCAGCGAGCCCGAGCCGCCGCGTCGGCCCGCCCAGGAGTCGGTGCGGCCCCGGCCGGTGTCGGCGCAGGCGACCGGGGCCGGCGGTGCGGTCGGTGTCGCCGGTTCCGTCGGCGGGCCCGCGCCGGAGACCGTGGAGGCCGTCGAGCGTGTGCTGGCCGAGGGCGGGGCGCCCAAGGCCCTCGCGTCGCAGGTCGCCGCGGCTCTTGGGGAAGGGGCCGACGAGGAGCTGCGGTCGGATCCCTGGCAGTTGCTGCGGGTCACGGGCGTACGGCCCGAGCAGGCCGACGGGTTCGCGCGGGAGCTGCTCGGCGCGGAGTGCGCGCCGGACGACGAGCGGCGGGGGCGGGCGGTCACCGTCTGGCTCCTGGAACAGGCTGCGCTCGCCGGGCACACCGCGCTGGAGATGCCGGCGCTCACCGCCGCGCTGGTCCAGCGGGGAGTGCCGGACGCCGACGCGGCCGTACAGAGCACTATCGCCGAGGCCGAGGCCCTGGTCTTCCAGGACGCCCTCGACCCGACGGCGCCGGAACCCGCGGAGGACGACGAGGAGGGCGCGGAGCGGCCGGTCCGGATCCTGGTCGGGCTCGAGCGTTACGCCCTCGCGGAGGAGAGCCTCGCCGACGGTCTGGCCCGGCTGATCAACTCCGTGCCCAAGGAGGACGGTTCGGCCGAGGACTGGGAGCGTGCCGCCGCGTCGGCCGAGGGTTCGGCCGCCGAGCTGATCCGTGCGGTCGCGGCGGGCGGTCTGGTCCTGCACACCGGCGGCCAGGCGTCCCTGACGGAACCCGCGGCGCTGCTGACGGCGGCGCGAGGGCTGGGGCTGCGGGCCTGGGCGGCCACGCACAGCCCCCTGGGCCGCGACCGCTTCGGCACCCTGCTCCAAGCCGACCGGCAGGGCGGCACGGCCGGCTCCGTGCCCTCGGACGGCGCCGCGCACGAACAACCCCGCACCCGGCCCGTCGCCACCGTAGCCGGGCTCCTCTCCGGTGCCGAAGGACCCGGTCGGGATGGAGACGGGGCGTTCGATCTCGATCTGCTCGTGGTGCTCGACGCGCCGCAGCTGGACGTCGAGACGGCCGCGCTGCTCGTGGAGTCGCTGCCGGACGGGGCGCGGCTGGTACTGGGCGGAGATCCGGCGGTGCTGTGGTCGGCGGGGCCGGGACGGGTCTTCGCGGATCTGCTCGCCGCGCGGATCTGCCCGCAGGTCGCCTCGCGAAGGCCGGACCCCGGCCCCCTGGGCGAGCTGGTCTCCGGTATCGGCATCGGTGAGCTGAACCAGGTCGAGGCCCCCGGCAAGGAGGTCGTGATCGTGCCGGTGCGGGACGCGGGCGAGGCCGTGCACCGGACCGTGCAGCTGGTCGCGGACTCCGTGCCACGGGCGCTCGGGGTGCCCGCCGAGGAGACCCAGGTGATCACACCGGGCCACGGCGGCGCCGCCGGCACCCGCGCCCTCAACGCGGCCCTGAAGGAGCGCCTCAACCCCGGCCCCGGCCGCTTCGGCGGATTCGACCCCGGTGACCGTGTCGCCTACTCCCCCGCACCGGGCCATACGCTCCCGGGCAACGTGGTCGGGGCCGACGCGGACGGCCTGCATCTGACCTGCGCCGGCGACCCCGTCGTCGTACCGAAGGAGCGCGTGGAGCAGTCCGTACGCCACGGCTGGGCCCTGACCGCACACCAGGCGGTGGGTTGCCGCTGGCCCGCGGTGGTCGCGGTGCTGCCCGGCGACGCCACCCAGGCCCTGTCCCGCCCCTGGGTCTACACGGCGTTCGGCAGGGCGGACCGCCATCTGTCCGTGGTCCAGGGCGCGGAACAGGCCCTTCCGAGGGCGGTGGCCGAGATCCCGGCCAAGCCGCGAACGACTCGGCTGCCCGTCCTCCTCAGGACACAGACACCGACGCCCGGCTGATCCCGCCCCGCAAAAGGGCGCGGCCCCGGAGATCGTTCCTCCGGGGCCGCGCCTCATGCGTCTCAGCGACGATCCACGTCCAGCGGTTCCAGGTCCTCGTCCTCGAGGTCGGCCCCGTCGGCCTCGTCATCGACATCGTCGTCGAGGTCGGCGTCAAGATCGTCGTCGAAGACCGCGCTGACGTCGAACCGGCACACCACCCGCTCCACGTCGACCTGGTCGAACGGGGCCTCCAGCCACTCCCCGGGCTCGGCCGGTTCGTCCGCCGCGGTGACCCACAGCGTGGAGTCGCCCTCCTCGAGACCGAACTCCTTGTGCCGGGAGGCGATCTCGTCGGGCTCGAACTCGCCGAACAGCACCCCCAGCGCGCCGTGCACCGTGCCGGAGGCCTCCGTGCGGACAGCGTCGTCGGCCGCCTCGACCCGCTGGGCCTGCGCCAGCAACCGCTGCGGCTCCGCCACGGCGTAGTCACGGCGGATCAGCACGCTCAGCGCGTTCGGCTCCTCAGGGCCCGTGTACGGCGGAGTGTCCTCCGCGCCGGGGATCTCGAAGGGGGTGACCTCGTCGTAACGGTCGTAGAGCAGCTCGTCGTACACCTCGGCGGCCGCGGCCAGTTCGTTGAAGGCCTCGTAGACGCCGGGGTCGTCCTCCCCCGACCTCCGTTCGACCGCGGCCAGGTGGCGGTCGAGCGCGGTCTTGACCGCCTCGGCGGCGGCACGTACCTCGGCAGCGGTGGGCTGCACAGCATCAGACATAGTGCAGACGCTATCCGTACCGGGCCCCGGCCCGCACAATAGATGCGATGCCGGAATACGAATTTGTCGACGTGTACGTACCGCGGGGGGTCTCCCGCAAGGACGCCACACGTCTACTGACGGACCATGCCGAGTACGGACACTGGGAGTTGGACCGACTGAGCCTGATGCGCGATGGCAGCCGCAGGGTGCGGTTGCGCCGGCGGATCATCCGCCAGGTGCGTGCCACGTGGTGAGACAGGCCGAACGGAGCGGGCCCCGCCGCGGCGGGGCCCGCTCCGTTTCACGCGGTGCGCCCTAGGCCGAGGCCCGTGCCCTGCGGTAGAGCACCGTGCCCGCCAGGAGCGCCCCGGCGCCCACCGGGAGGGCCAGGCCGATCGGCAGGTCGCTGCCGGTCCGGGCGAGCTGCGCGCTGCCCAGGGGCTGGGTGACCGTCTGGGTACCGGGGTGGTTGCCGCCGCCCGGCGTCTGGTGGCCGCCGGGCGGGGTGGCCGGGGAACCGGGGTGGCCGGGCTCCACCGGGTTGCCAGGGTTGCCGGGGTTGCCAGGGTGGCTGGGGTTGCCCGGGCTGCCGGGCTGGTCCGGCGATCCGGGCGGCGTCTGGTGGCCGCCGCCGGGCGGGGTGTGCCGCCCGCCGCCGGAGCCGCTTCCGGAGCCGTTTTCGCAGTCGTTGTCCATGGCGGGGTTGCCGATACCGATGAGGTCGACGCTGTTGCCGCAGACGTTCACCGGAACGTCGATCGGCGCCTCCACGTGGTTGCCCGAGCCCACACCGGGTGAGCCACCGGTGTGTCCGCCTGCATGCGAACCCCCGGAGCCCCCGGAGCCGGAACCGCCGTGGCCGCCGTGTCCGTGGCCGCCGTGTCCGTGCCCCCGGTGACCGCCGCCGTGTGCTCCGGAGCCGCCCTTGTTGCCGCAGCTGTTGCCCATCGCGGGGTTGAGGAGCCCGACGACGTCCACGGTGTTGCCGCACGCGTTCACCGGCACGTGCACCGGCACCGACACCGTGTTGCCCGACAGTACGCCGGGAGAGTTCGCGCTTGATCCGCTCGCGCCCGAGTCGGCGTGGGCGGCGCCGCCTGCCGCGGCGATCACGCCGGTCGCGGCCGCCACTGTCATCAGGCCCTTGCGGGTGACTTGTCGCATTTACTGAATCCCTGCTTTCGACCTTGCCTCGAAATACCGCCGCATCGCGGTTCTGTTTCTTTTCGAATAGACCGGTCGGCCCCGGAACGCATGGCGTGCGCTCCGGGGCCGACGGGCTCATCCCTCTTTACCGAGGGCGAGGCACAACGTCACTTGTTGATGCAGGTGTTGCCGAAGGCGGGGTTCAGCAGGCCGATCACGGAGACCGTGTTGCCGCAGACATTCACCGGGACATGCACGGGAACCTGGACGACGTTGCCGGACAGAACACCCGGGGAGCCCACAGCGGCACCCTGAGCACCCGCATCGGCGACGGCAAGGCCCGCGCCCGCGAGAATCAGGCCACCAGTGGCAGCCGCAGCGGCGACGACCTTCTTGATCATTATTCCTCCTTGTTGGCAAAGCGACCCCAAGTAGCGGATCGCATCACCTGTAACGAGGAGGGAGTAATGGGGATACGAGCGTATGAGCACATTCACCCTTCCCGGCCGACTTCGCACGGGCGGGCGAATTGCGGCGTCAACTCGCGTCGATGAACCGGTCGAGCACCCGCACGCCGAACTTCAGCCCGTCCACGGGCACCCGCTCGTCGACACCGTGGAACATCCCGGCGAAGTCCAGCTCCGGGGGCAGCTTCAGCGGTGCGAAGCCGAAGCCGCGGATGCCGAGCTCGTCGAAGGACTTGGCGTCGGTGCCGCCGGAGAGCATGTAGGGGATCGCCTTGGCGGCGGGGTCCTCGGCGACCAGCGCGGACTGCATGGCGTCCACCAGAGCGCCGTCGAAGGTGGTCTCCACGGCCTTGTCGGAGTGCACGTCCTCCCGCTTGACCTTGGGCCCGAGGATCTTGTCGAGGTCGGTGAGGAACTCCTCCTCGAAGCCGGGCAGGAAGCGCCCGTCGACGTGTGCGGTGGCCTCGCCGGGGATGACGTTGACCTTGTAGCCGGCGCCGAGCTGGGTGGGATTGGCGGTGTTGCTGAGGGTCGCGCCGATGAGCTTGGCGATGCCGCCGAGCCGGGCGAGCGTGCCCTCCATGTCCTCCGGGTCGAGCTCGGTGCCGAGCGCGTCGCCGAGCTCGTCGAGGAAGGCGCGAGTGGTCTTGGTGACCCGGACCGGGAACGTGTGCCGCCCGAGCCGCGCGACCGCCTCCGAGAGTTCGGTGATGGCGTTGTCCCGGTGGATCATCGAGCCGTGCCCGGCGGTGCCGGCCACCGTCAGCTTCATCCAGTGCATGCCCTTCTCGGCCGTCTGGATCAGGTAGAGCCGCCGCTGCTCGCTCACCGTGAAGGAGAAGCCGCCGACCTCGCTGATCGCCTCGGTCACGCCCTCGAAGAGCTCCGGGTGGTGGTCGACGAGGTACCGGGCGCCGAACTTTCCGCCCGCCTCCTCGTCGGCGAGGAACGCGAGGACGATGTCGCGGGGCGGCCTGCGCCCGCTGCGCAGGCGGTCACGGACGACCGCCAGGGTCATCGCGTCCATGTCCTTCATGTCGACGGCGCCCCGCCCCCACACGCACCCGTCGGCGACCTCGCCGGAGAAGGGGTGGTGGGTCCAGTCCTGCGCGTTGGCCGGTACCACGTCGGTGTGTCCGTGGATCAGCAGCGCGGGCCTGGACGGGTCCTCGCCGGCGATCCTGGCGACCGTGGAGGCGCGACCGGGGTGCGACTCGAAGATCTGCGGTTCGAGACCCACCTCGGCGAGCTTCTCCGCGACGTACTCGGCCGCCTTGCGCTCACCCGGGCCCGAGTGGTCGCCGTAGTTGCTGGTGTCGATCCGGATCAGCTCGCGGCAGAGGTCCACGACCTCGTCCTCGCCGGTGACGCCCCTGGCCGTGTCCGTGTCGCTCACGCTGTTCCTCCCGCTGTCACTGCTGGTGGTTCCCCTCATCCTCCCCCCGCGGACCGGTCCTCCCCAAGACCGGACCCGGCCCGTCACACGCCGTTCACGCGGGGCCGGGGAAAGCGACGGGGGGTGATCGGGGTCCATCGAAAGCCTGGTAATGTTTCCTTCGTCGCCGCGAGGGGAACCCCGCGCGACAGACACCTTGTCCGGGTGGCGGAATGGCAGACGCGCTAGCTTGAGGTGCTAGTGCCCTTTATCGGGCGTGGGGGTTCAAGTCCCCCCTCGGACACCAGCCGAATCCCCCGGTCGCTCAGCGGCCGGGGGATTCGTCGTATACGGCCTGTTCGCTGTATGTGGGGCATCTCTCGCTCGGTGTGAAGATCACCAGGTCACAGGCGTGCGACGGAGCTGCCACACCCCTCGAACGGCCTTTCCCGGTGGCCGTTTCCGGGGGTCGAACCTAGCGTCGTACTAAAATTTCCGGCTTGTTACGAGCTGAAGCCGGACAACCCCAGGCAGACCTGCGGCCCGCCAGCGCCCCGGAGGGCTCCGGGATCGAGACGCGAGGACCGATGGCAGCGATACACGAGAGCAGTGCTCTCGGCCTGCTCAACGAAGAGCTCAGCGCAGAGATCCGCGAACAGTTCGGCGACACCGCCCGTTTTTCCGGGGGGCCGGCCGCCTCCCCGCGCACGCTCGTCGACGTCTTCGACGCTTCCGTACGGTCCTACCCCGACGAGCTCGCCCTGGACGACGGGACCACCCGGCTCACCTACCGTGCGCTGGCCGTCGAGGTGGAGCGGCTGCGGCGGCGGCTCGCCGAGGCCGGGGTCGGACTCGGCGACCGGGTCGGCATCCGGGTCCCGTCCGGCACCAACGACCTGTACGTCGCGATCCTCGCCGTGCTGGCGGCGGGCGCCGCGTACGTCCCCGTCGACGCCGAGGACCCGGACGAGCGGGCCGAGCTGGTGTTCGGGGAGGCGGAGGTCCGGGCCGTGGTCGGCGCCGGGGAAGAGCTGACCGTCCACGGGCGCTGCGACTCCCCCGCCGCCCGGCCCGGCATCGAGCACGACGCGTGGATCATCTTCACCTCCGGCTCCACCGGCAAGCCCAAGGGTGTCGCTGTCTCGCACCGCAGCGCGGCCGCCTTCGTGGACGCCGAGGCCGCCCTGTTCCTCACCGACGATCCCATCGGTCCTGCTGACAGGGTCATGGCGGGGCTGTCGGTCGCCTTCGACGCGTCCTGCGAGGAGATGTGGCTGGCCTGGCGGTACGGGGCCTGTCTGGTGCCGGTGCCGCGTGCTCAGGTCAGGAGCGGGGCCGATCTCGGGCCCTGGCTGGTCGAGCAGGAGATCACCGTGGTCTCCACGGTGCCGACGCTCGCCGCGCTGTGGGAGCCCGAGACCCTCAACGACGTACGGTTGCTGATCTTCGGCGGCGAGGCCTGCCCGCCCGAGCTGACGCAGCGGCTGGTGACGGAGGGGCGCGAGGTGTGGAACACCTACGGGCCCACCGAGGCGACCGTGGTGGCCTGTGCCTCGCTGATGAGCGGCGAGGAGCCGATCCGGATCGGGCTGCCGCTGGACGGCTGGGAGCTGGCCGTCGTCGACGAGGCCGGGGAGCCCGTGCCGATGGGCGCGAGCGGGCAGCTGGTGATCGGCGGGGTCGGGCTGGCGCGGTACCTGGACGCCGAGAAGGACGCGGAGAAGTACGCGCCGCTGAAGTCGTTGGGCTGGGAGCGGGCGTACCGCAGCGGTGACCTCGTGAAGGCGGAGCCCGAGGGGCTCGTCTTCCTCGGCCGGGCCGACGAGCAGATCAAGCTCGGGGGCCGGCGGATCGAGCTGGGTGAGGTCGACGCGGCTCTCCAGGCGCTGCCCGGGGTCGCGGGAGCGGCCGCCGCCGTCCGCACCGCCCGCAGCGGCAACCAGCTTCTCGTCGGGTACGTCGTCACGCAGGACGGCTGGAACCACGCCGCCGCCGTGGAGAAGCTGCGGGCCGAACTGCCCGCCGCGCTCGTGCCGTTGATCGCTCCCGTCGGCGACCTGCCGACGCGGACCTCCGGCAAGGTGGACCGCAACGCGCTGCCCTGGCCGCTCGAGGGGCTCGAAACGGGCGGCCCCGCGGAGGAGTTGTACGGCACCGAGGCCTGGCTCGCCGAGCAGTGGGCGGAAGTCCTCGGCATCCCGGTCTCCAGTGCCCGCGACGACTTCTTCGCGATCGGCGGCAGCAGCCTGGCCGCCGCCCAGTTGACCACCCGGCTGCGCACCCGCTACCCGAGCGCGGCCGTCCTCGACATCTACCAGCAGCCCACGCTGCGGAAGCTGGCCCGCCACCTCGAGGAGTCCGCGCAGGACGACGGGGCGGCGCGGGTGATCGCACCGGTGCCGCTCAAGGCCCAGGTGATCCAAACCCTCGTCCTGCTCCCCCTGTTCACGCTGCTCGGACTGCGCTGGCTGGTGCCGCTCGCCGCGCTCGGGAACGTTCTGCCGTACTCCTGGCTGCCGAGCACCTCGTGGTGGCTGGTCGGGGCCGGTGCCCTGCTGCTGTTCAGCCCGCCCGGACGGCTGGCGATCGCGGCGGGCGGGGCGCGCGTGCTGCTGCGCAAGGTGCAGCCCGGCCGCTACCCGCGCGGTGGCGGCGTCCACCTGCGGCTGTGGACGGCCGAACGACTCGCCGAGTTCACCGGGGCGACCTCGCTGACCGGCTCGTGGCTGGAGCGGTACGCGCGGGCGCTGGGCGCCAGGATCGGCCCGGACGTGGACCTGCACTCGTTGCCGCCGGTCACCGGCATGCTCAAGCTGGGCCGGGGCGCCGCCGTCGAGTCCGAGGTGGACCTGTCCGGCTGGTGGCTGGACGGCGACCGGCTGGAGATCGGCCAGGTCAAGGTGGGTGCGCACGCCGTTGTCGGCACGCGCAGCATCCTCTTCCCCGGCGCCCGGGTCGGCAAGCGCGCCGAGGTGGCGCCGGGTTCGGCGGTCACCGGGCAGATCCCGACCGGTCAGCGCTGGGCGGGCGCGCCCGCGGTCAAGCTGGGCAAGGCCAAGCGCAACTGGCCGAAGGAGCGGCCGGCGCGGGGGACGTACTGGCGGGTGATGTACGGCCTGGCCGGCTTCTCCATGAGCATGCTCCCGGTACTGGCGGGTGGCGCGGCCTTCCTGGTCGCCCGTCCGTTCCTCGCCGCCTACGCGCCCCTGAAGGGCGCCGCCCTGGCCCTCGTCCCGGCCACGCTCGCCTTCGGGCTGGCGTACGCGCTGCTGATCCTGGTCGCCGTACGGCTGCTGAGCCTGGGGCTGCGCGAGGGGACGTATCCGACGCACAGCCGGGTCGGGTGGCAGGCGTGGACCGTCACACAGCTGATGGACCGCTCGCGCGAGACGCTGTTCCCGCTGTACGCCGGGCTGGTCACGCCGGTGTGGCTGCGGCTGCTCGGGATGCGGATCGGGCGCGGTGCGGAGGTGTCGACGGTGCTCGCGCTGCCGAGCCTGACGACGGTCGGCGAGGGCGCGTTCCTGGCCGACGACACGCTGACCGCTCCGTACGAGCTGGGTGGCGGCTGGGTCAGGGTGGGCCGCGCGGAGATCGGGCGGCGGGCGTTCCTCGGGAACTCCGGGATGACCGCGCCGGGGCGGACCGTGCCGGACGGCGGGCTGGTGGGCGTGCTGTCGGCCACGCCGAAGAAGGCGAAGAAGGGCACGTCGTATCTGGGCCTGCCGCCGGTGAAGCTGCCGCGCAGCGCGGCCGACAGCGACCAGAGCCGGACGTACGAGCCCTCGGCGGGGCTGCTGTGGGCGCGTGGTCTGGTGGAGCTGTGCCGGATCGTGCCCGTGTTCTGCTCGGCCTGGCTGGCCGTGCTGACGGTGGCCGCGCTGTGTGTGCTCGGGCCGTGGGCCTGGCTGCTGGCGGGAGTGGTGCTGCTCGTGGCCGGTGCGGCGGCGGGGCTGGTGTCGGTGGTCGCGAAGTGGCTGCTCGTGGGGCGGCACCGCAGTGGGGAGCACCCGCTGTGGAGCGGCTTCGTGTGGCGCAACGAGCTCGCGGACACCTTTGTCGAGGTGCTCGCGGTGCCGTGGCTGGCGGGTTCCGTGCCCGGTACGCCGGTGCTGACGGCGTGGCTCAGGGGGCTCGGCGCGCGGATCGGCAAGGGCGTCTGGGTGGAGAGCTACTGGCTGCCGGAGACCGATCTGGTGACCCTGGAGGACGCGGCGACCGTGAACCGCGGCTGCGTGCTCCAGACCCACCTCTTCCACGACCGGATCTTGCGGACGGATACTGTTGTTCTCCGTGAGGGTGCCACGCTGGGCCCTGGCGGGATCGTGCTGCCCGGCAGCACGATCGGGGCCCGCACCACGCTGGGCCCCGCGTCGCTCGTCATGGCCGCGGAGTCCGTCCCGGACGACACCCGCTGGCTCGGCAACCCGATCGAGGCATGGCGGCCCTGAACGCGGGCCACTCGGAGTCGGTGAGCGGTGTACCGGTGGATCCGAGTGGGAACGCAGCGCAGGGAGCAGAAGCGGCAGTGGCAGTTCAGCAGGCGGCGGGTCCGGACCCGTACTTCCCGGACCACGGTGACGCCCGGTACCGGGTGCACCGCTACGAGCTCGCCCTGGACTACCGCCCGGGCCCGAACCGCCTGGCCGGGAGCGCCCGGATCAACGCCATAGCGGGGCGCTCGCCGCTCGCCGAGTTCATGCTCAACCTGTCCGACTTCAAGATCGGCCGGGTGCGGGTGGACGGCCGCCAGGCGCGCTACACGCACCGGGGCGGGAAGCTGCGGGTCCGGCCGGCGAAGCCGGTGCGGCCGGGGGCCGCGTTCACGGTCGAGGTGCACTGGTCGGGCAACCCCAAGCCGGTCGGCAGCCCCTGGGGCGGGCTCGGCTGGGAGGAGCTGGAGGACGGGGCGCTGGTCGCGAGCCAGCCGATCGGGGCGCCGTCCTGGTACCCGTGCAACGACCGGCCCGCGGACAAGGCGTCATACCAGATCTCGATCACCACGCCGTCGGCGTACGCGGTGGTGGCGGGCGGCAGGCTGCTGACCCGTACGACCAAGGCGTCCACGACGACCTGGGTGTACGAGCAGGCCGCGCCCACGTCCAGCTATCTCGTCGGGCTGTCGATCGGCAAGTACCAGACGGTGCTGCTCGGTGACCCCGGGCCTGGCGGGGTGCCGCAGCACGGGCACATCCCGGCGCATCTGCTGCCGGAGTTCTCCCGGGACTTCGCGCGGCAGCCGCAGATGATGGAGCTGTTCCAGGAGCTCTTCGGGCCGTATCCGTTCGACGAGTACGCGGTCGTCGTCACGGAGGAGGAGCTCGATGTGCCCGTGGAGGCCCAGGGGTTGTCGCTCTTCGGCGCCAACCACGTGGACGGCGCCCGGGGTTGGGAGCGGCTGGTCGCGCACGAGCTGGCGCACCAGTGGTTCGGCAACAGTGTGTCCATCGCGGACTGGCGGCACATCTGGCTGAACGAGGGGTTCGCCAAGTACGCCGAGTGGCTGTGGTCGGAGCGCTCGGGGGGCCGTACCGCCCAGCAACTGGCCGCCGCGGCACACCGGTTGCTGTCCTCGCTCCCCCAGGACCTGCGCCTGGCCGACCCGGGCCGCAAGTCGATGTTCGACGACCGGCTCTACGAACGCGGCGGGCTCACCGTGCACGCGGTGCGCTGCGCGATGGGTGACGAGGCGTTCTTCCGGATGCTGCGCGGCTGGGCCGGGCTGCACCGGGGCGGGGCCGTGACCACGACGACGTTCACGGCCCATGTCAACCGGTTCGCGGACGAGCCGCTGAACGGGCTGTTCGAGGCGTGGGTGTACGGGACGGCGCTGCCGTCGTTGCCCACGCTCATCCCTGAGCGGCCCGCGCACCCGCCCACCAACGCCGGTCCGGCGTAGGCGGGCGGGCCTTCGGGCTTCAGCTCACGGGCACCTTCAGCTTGTCCCAGCTGGCCTTGCCCGGGATGCCGTCGGCGTCCCTGCCCCGGAAGTGCAGCTTGTGCTGCCAGGCCCGGTAGGACTTGCGGTCGGCCTCGGTCCACTCGGGGCCGGGCCCCTCCTCGTAGTGGCCGCAGCCTTCGGCGACCAGGCGCCGGCCCATCGCGGTGATGATCGGGGACTTCTGCCCTAGGTGGAAGAAGTCCGCGCCCGGGAACGGGACGTACGACGGCTTCGACGGCGTGGGCTTCGGATCGGGCGCCGGATCCTTGCCCCCGAGGCGGTCGGCGATCCGCTTGCGCATGCCGTCCATGGTGAAGCCGCGCGGATCCTGCTTGCCCGGCTGCCACTCCTTGTGGCCGATCACCGAGCGTTCGCTCCAGCCGTGGTGACGGCAGATCGCGGCGGCGACCTTCTCGATGGCCTCCTTCTGCGCCTCGGGCCAGGGGTCCTTGCCGTTGCCGAGGTTGATGCACTCGAAGCCGTAGAAGTGCCGGTTGCCGTCGGTGTCGGCCTCGTTGTCGCCGGGCAGCGCGGACTCGTCGACGACCGCGCGCAGGACGTCGCTGTCGCCCAACCCGGCATGGTTCGCACGGCCGTTGCCGACCAGGTGGACCTCGCCCTTCTTGTCGATCACACCGTGGCAGAGCGGGCCGGGAAGGCCGGAGTAGCCGTCGTAGCAGATGTCGACGGAGGCGGCGGTGCCCGAGGTGACGGTGTGGTGGATCATCACGCCGTTCACCGGGCCCCACGGGCCCTTGGTGTTGCGGTTGTGGGTGCGCCAGTTGCGGACCTCATGGACTTTCAAGCCCTCCGCGCGCAGGAGTTCGACCATCTTGGACGCGCTGATCGGCTTCGCCATTACCGGTCTCCTTCCTCCGAAGCCTCCGCTTCCGCCTGCGCCGTGGTCTGAGACCGTCCGTGCGAGGGGTCGGCCTCGGCGGCCTCCTCTTGCCGGCGGGCCTGTTCCTCCGCGGCGAGCGTCGCCTCGCTCGCCGCAGGAACACTGCTGGCGAGCGGCCCGAAGGCATAGCGCAGGTCGACGGTGCTGCCCTCGCCCTTGACCAGGGCGAGCGGGGCGAAGCCGCGGACGATGCCGGAGGGGGCCTGGAGGAGGGGGCGGCGGGCCGGGTCCGTGGGCCACTCGACACGGCCGGTGGCGGTGCGGGCCGGGATGATCCAGTGATCGCCGGTGCGGTAGCCGGCGCCCTTGGCGAAGTAGACCTCGACGCCGTCCTCCAGGGGGAGCCACTGGCCTTCTTCCAGCTTCACGGCCCCCTCCTTGAGGGCGGACGTACGACCCTTGCGCCTGGGCCCCTCGTGATGGTCCCAGCGCCGCAGGAAGGGGTTCAGGTGGGGCAGCCGACCGACCCCGGGGTCCGGCTCGGCGGAGAGGCGGACGCGGCGGCCGGGCAGGTCCAGCTCCTCGACTCGCAGCAGAGGCAGGGCTTCCAGGCGGGAGGCGTAGGCCGTGTCCGTGAACTCCACGAAGTCGCCGACGTCCAGATCCAGCTTGTCGTCGTGGCCGAGGGACGCCAACTCCACCCAGGTGCCGTCGAGTTCGTCGACCGGGAAGACCACAGAGCCGTTCTCGCGGGACCACTTGAAGGTGGCGTCCCCGGACTCGCCGCCGACATGGATCTCGACCCGGTAGAGCTGGTTCTCCGGACCGCGGTAGCGGGCGTCGGGCTTGACCAGGCAGGGGTCCTCGTCGGCGTGGTCGGGCCGTTCGCTGCGGGCAGCGAGGCGGGCGGTCGGAGTCTGTTCCTTGGCCCACTTGTCGAAGGCGGCGCGGACGACCTCCTTGGACGGGTCGGTCTCGTCGATCGCCAGGTCGGCCAGGGACAGCGACAGCACCTGCCATACGACCTTCAGGCGGGCGGCCGTGTCGGGCATCGCGGCACCGAGGGCGACCTCGCGCAGCGCGGGGTCCTCCGCCGCGCTCACCGCCCGCTCCCACACCTTCAGGTAGGCGACGAACGGCGACTGGGCGGGCGAGGGCAGCCGGTCGCCGGGCTTCTCCGGGTCCCGGAAGGCATCGGGCTGGTCCCAGTAGGTCCAGAAGGCGGGCGGCTCCGCCGTCTCCTCGGCGTCGTCCTCGTCGGGCACCGGGACGCCGGGCGCGGGGCGGTTCGCGTCGAGGAGGATGCCGTCGACGTAGTAACGGCCGCCGTGGATGTACAGGGTGTCGATCTCGTGCCTGCCGCCCACGTACTCGATCCGGAAGCCCGCGGCGTCGCGCGGCCCGCCGTGCCGGCCGATCAGGTCGGCGGCGAGGGTGCGGGCCTGGTGGAGCTGGATCGCGGTCTGCTCGTTGGCGTCGGCGTCGAGCTGGACACGGCCCTGCTGGGCGATCACCGCCGAATAGTGCCGCTCCGGGCGGAACGTGAGGCGGGAGAGGTCAGCGTGCATGAAGGGGGTCCCCCTGGTTCAGGAAGTGTGCGGTCTGTGGGTGCGCTCAGGTGACGAAGAAGATCCCGGCGTCCGTGCCCGCGGGTGTGCACTCCGCGAGCCGCGCCCTCAGACCGTCCTCGCGCTGCGGCCGGTACAGGTCGTGGAAGGCTCCCTGTTCGGCCCCGTCGTCGGCGCCGCGCCGGAGTTCCTCGGGGCAGCGGTCCGCCAACTGGGCGTACCAGGGCGTCCCGTAGCGCACGGAGGTGAACAACGGGGCGGGGTGCGAGGGGCTTCGGTGCCTGCGGGGCGTACGGGATCCGGCGGGGACGTAGGTGTGGCGCAGGCAGCCGATGCCGCGCCGGGCCACGTGCAACTTGCCGGTGAAGAGGGAGTTTTCGGCGATCTCGACGGCGTGGGTGTGGACTTCGCCGATGACCGTCGTGCGGTGCACGTGGAGCACGGCGTGGGCGTGGCGGCAGTCCGGGGCGGACAGGGCCTCGCGGTCATGTCCTGTGGCGTCGAGGACGCTGTCGCGGAGGTGGATGTGGAGGGGGTCCTCGCTGACCTCGTCGCCGATGACCTCGATCGTGCCGAGGACGCTGTGCTCGATCTGGAGGCAGGCGGTGGTGCGTTCCAGGACGATGCTGGGCTCGTCGGGCGAGTGCGGCTCGCACTCGGGCTCCAGGGACCAGCCGGGCACGAGGGTGCTGTGGCGGACGACCACGGCGCCCATCGGGCCGGTGACGTTGATGCCGCGGCCGGCGACGAGCAGCCCGTCGAGGACGACCCGCGGCCGCTCGTGCGGAGCGCAGTCGGTGTCCACGGCACGGATGTTGAGGGCGTCGGGCCGGTTGCTGTACCAGTCGAGGAGGCGGATGACCGGCCGGGTGCCCTCGGCCGCACGCAGTTCGAGGCGGTCGCCGGGGTCGAGGTCGAAGTCCAGTTGCTCCTGGTAGGCACCGCTGTGGGTGATCTCGATGATGCCTTCGGGTCCGGTGCGGTCCGCGCGCCGGTCCTGCTGCCAGGCCCGGTACGCGTCCATGATCTGGCGGTACGGCCGGCCGGGGCCGACCCGGTACGTCTCCGCATCGGGGCGGGGCTCCCTGGCCCGCTCGTACTCCCCACCGCCCATGTCGGCGCCGTACGCGTAGTGGTGGTCCACCCAGACGCCCTGCCGGGGCGCCGACCGGGACCCGAACGCGATCCGCCCGAGCTCCGGGTCCACGGCCACCTGGCCGCGCTTGGGGCGGTAGCGCCAGTCGGAGAGGTCGGCGACCACGATGTCGGACGGCGGTACGGGCTGGTCCTCGCCGTCGCGCCGGATGACGAGGCTCTTGCCGGGGCCGTAGTAGTCCAGGAGCCGGTCGTGGAGCAGGCGCCGCGTGATGAATGCCGGCACGTTGTCGACGGCGGCGATGTGGGTGGGTGAGGGCTCTGGGACCGGCTTGGTGACCAGGGGGGTGTCGTTGCCGAGGATCGAGAAGGTGTAGAGGTTGCGGGCGCGGTCGATGCAGTAGGCCGGGGAGGACGTCAGGGAGTACGACTTGAGGCGCCAGACGAAGAGGGCGACTCCGGCGGGGGTCCAACCGCCTTGCCTCCTACGGGACTCCGCGCGGCGTACGTCCACCGTGCGGGCCGTCGTGTCGAACGGGCCGCCCGCCAGGGCGAGCGCGGAGCCGTCGCGGAGGTCGAGGAGGCGGCCCCGCTCCCTCTGCAGCTTCACCGACTGGTTCTGGGCGACCAGGCGGGACAGTTCGACGGCCCGGGCCGGCCAGTCGGCGACCTGCTCGGAGATCTCCTCCAGGAGGTGCAGGGTGCCCTTGCGGCGGCGGCTCGCGACGGTGGCGGCCACGTCGGCGCGCGGGGCGACGGCCTCGGCGAGCGCTTCGCGTCCGCCCTCGTGCAGGCCGCCGGTGAGGACACGTTCGTAGCCGGGGAGGGTCCGGTAGCCGACGAGGTCGCCGAGGTACGGCAGCACCCAGGGGGCCGCCGTCTCCACGAACAGGTCCTCGTAGCCCTGCTGGACGCCGTCACGGACGCGGTCGAGCTGTTCGGCGATCACCGCGAGGAGCGCGCGCAGCGGTTCGCCCTCTTCGGCGTCGCGGAGCAGGTGCCAGCGGGGCAGGAGGGCGGCGAGGCCGTCGGGTTCCCGGGTCGTGGCCGGGGCCGCGGTGTCGAACTGGACGTCCGGGGCTGTCACTTGACCTCCGTAAGGATCAGGGTGTCGGCGGCCTTCGGTGACAGCAGCGCGAGCTGCGCCGGGCGGATGCCGCGGAAGACGAACACCGACCGGCCCTTGGCGAGGCGCCGGGTGTCGGTGATGTCGGGGTTGAGGCGCAGGAGTTCGGAGAGCGGGACGCCGTGGCGGGCGCAGATCTCGGTGAGGGTCTCGCCGTTCTCGGCCCGGACCGTGTGGGTCTTCTCGTCGTAGGTCGCCGGGTGCGCTGGGACCTGGGATCGAGGCTCCCCGGGGTTGGCGAGCAGCTCGGTCAGTTCATCCGGGGTGGCGGAGGCGGGGACGCCGGTGAAGACGTCCACGTCCACGTAGTCGACGCCGGGCACGGTGTGGGCCGCGGCCAGGAGTTCGGAGAGGCGGGCCGGCCGACCCAACTCCCGTCCCTCGTAGCCGAGTCGGCTCATCAGGATCTGTCGCAGCCGGGGCTCGACCGTCTCCCAGGCGTGGTCGGGGGCCACCTTCACCTTGGCGGCGACGAGCAGCAGGACCAGTTCACGGACGTCGACGCGGACGGGCAGGCCCGGGTCGCCGTACTCGGAGAGGGCGCTCCGCAGGGGCCGTAGGGTCTCCTCCGCGATGGGCACGTCGTCCGTGCCCGCGACCGTCACGTGCAGCACGCGCCGCCGCCCGTCGAAGAGTTCACGCGCGGCGGCCCGGCCGATGCCGGCGCGGGAGCGGGCGAAGTCCTCGTAGTCGGCCTCGGAGACGAGCCGGTCCAGGGCGGAGACGGCGAGCGGGATCGTACGGCGGGTCAGGCCCGGCCCGTCCGCGTCCGCGCCGCCGGTTGCCGGGCGCGGGTTGGTGACCGCGGTGACGCCGAGCGGGCGGGTGAGCGGCTGGGTGACGCGGTCGGCGGCGACGTTGGCGGCCCTGCCGGTGCCGAAGCGGTAGCGGGCGTGGACGTTGTCGTGGCCGGTGGGCAGCCGGGCGCCGTGGACACCGTCCCCGAAGGTGACCGTGGTGCGGCCGTCGGCGGTGGAGCCGGAGATGTAGACGCGCTCGCGGGGGCCGCGTCCGGCGAGGCTGTCGACCTCGTGCCACAGGACACCGTCGACCCGGATCTCCAACACCGGTGTGGCGCCGAGGGGGTTGTCGTCGGCGAGCCAGGTGAGCGGGGACTGCCAGAGCACGAAGGTCTGGCCGACGCGGTCCGAGTCGCCGCTGCCGATGGCCTCGTCCCGGCTCTCGCCGTGGGTGGCCCGGACGACGTTCCCCAGGATCCGGACGGTCTCACGGCGGTAGCGGTGCGCGAGGTCGGACGTGAGGGTGAGCCGGGTGTGGACACGGTCACCGGGGAGCTGGGGGTCCACGGCGGGGTCGGCGGCGGCGAGGGTGACGACCTCGGTGGCGGGAAGGGCTCCCGGCAGGTCGGCGCGCTCACCGCTGACGATAAGGGTACGGCCTGTAGCCAACCCGTCGTGGAGCTCGGCGAGTTCGATCTCGTTGCCGTGGACGTCCTCGCCGAGCGGCTCGTCGGCCAGGCGCAGGGGCTCGCCCCCCGCGTGCACGGTGGTGTCGCGGATGTGGGAGAGGAGGACGTCGAACTCGTCCAACCAGTCGTTGGCGAGGGTGAGTTCGGTGCCCCGGCCGGTGATCCCGTAGTTGGTGTACGCCGCCGTACGCACCGCCTTGACCTGGGTGGTGACGAAGGCCAGCGCGGCGTCGCCGGGAATCCCGTCGCCCTTGGCGGGCCGCTGGACGGCCACCCAGCTGCCGACGTTGATCCCGTCGTGCACCGAGTCCAGCTGGAGCACGCTGCGGTTGACGGGCTCGGGCTTGCTGGCGATGACGATCTCGACGTTCGGCTCGGTGCTGCCGATCGTGTAGCGCAGGCTCACCTCGTACTCGCCGTGGGTGAACTGCTCGTTCGCGCCCGGACGCAGCGCGATCTCCTGCGCGGTGCCGTTGTGGATGCCCACGTGGACCAGGCCGTCCTCGTCGGGACGGGACACGAACAGGGTGCGGTCGGGCAGTCCGTCGCGGAGCCGGACGGTGACGCCGGGGTCCTGGGAGTCCGTCGGCCGCCGGGTGAGCCAGCTCAGGTCGCGATCCTGGCCCAACCGGCTCGACAGGTCGACCTGCCCCGCGCCGAGCGCGAAGCTGACCTGCTGGGTGATGGGCAGGGTCACCGCCCGCTGGTCCGAGCTGCTCCCCTCGATGTACTGGAAGTCCGCCCGCACCGGCACCTTGGCCGCGGTGTCGTAGGCGACCCGCACCCCGGTCAGCACGGCCCCGGTGAGCGGCCAGTCCGCGGTACGGATGACCCGACCGCGGTCGTCCTGGACGGGCTTGAGGGGCGCGGTGGCCCCGAAGGGCGCGGCGGTGACCCGCATGGCGAGCAGCTCGCGGAGGAGTTGGGGGGTGCCGGGGGCGGCGGCTTTCCGCCAGGCCGGGTAGAGGGTTCCGAGGGAGGGATTGAGCGCGGCGAGGAGACCGGCGGGGTCGGCGGTGGGGCGTGCGGCACCGCTTTCTGGCGCAGAGGTGGCGGGCCGCAGTGCGGGAAGTAGGGCGGACAGCGCTTCAAGAGCAGCGGCTCGCGCTTTTAGGGGCGCGGGGAACTGCGCGACCAGCCCAGACGGCGCGGCAGACGACGAACCACCGTCCTGGGCAGGCGCCAACTCGCTCGCCCTGTCAGCCAGTTCCGCAAGAACTGCCTCCAACTGCTCGAACCACGCAGCAACATCCTCATACGGCTCGGCCAACACCTGCGCCTCACCAAGACGAGCAACGGGCTCCGCAAGCCGGGCAGCCAGCCGCTCAGGCGTCTTGACGCCGTCCAGATCCTCCCGCAGCGGCGCCAGCACCTGATCGTCGATGTCGTCGATCAACCGACTGACCGGCCGAGGATTCGGCACCTCGGGCGTGGGCGCCTCATCCCCAGGCTCCCCCGGCACCGCGGGCTCGGCGACCCACCGCCGCACCTCCTCCACAAGCTCCTTCAACGTCGCCGGAGCCGACTTCGGCAGCGAGATCGCCGTGGTCTCGTCGTCCCGGTCGATCCGCGTCCTGGCGACCGGCAGCAACACACGCTGCCCACCGGCCTGTTCACCGAAGACGAAGAGCAACTGGTCCCCGGTCTGCAGTGAGTTCGCGGTCCCCTCCACGAACAGCTCCGAGCGGCGCTCCAGGTCCTCGGGGGTGACGAAGGAGGGCCTCCTGCGCCGGACCTTCAACTCGTTCCAGTCCCAGCGAGCCGTCAGATCCGCGCTCGTCTCGAACGTCAGGGACTGCTCGTCCACGGAGGCCGGCACGCTGTGGCTGCGGGCGCCGCGCGGGATCCGCACGGTCAGGGTCTCGGCGCGCGGGTCACGTTCCAGCGTGTACGCCAGATAGGTGGACGCGGCGACCCCGGGACGCGGGCGGTGGCCCACCAGCCGGCCCAGCAGCACCAGCGACCGGTGCTCGTTCGCCGTCCGGATGTACGCCTCGTCGGCGATCCGCTCGGAGTGGAAGGTGAGCAGGTCACCGAGGACGGCGGTGGCGTCGAGCAGGCCGATCGCCGGGTCGTCCGGGGTGCGGACGGTGAGGCCGTTCAGGGCCGGGTACGCCGGTGAGGCGAGCCGGTCGAGGAGGGCGGCCAGGAAGGAGCCGTACTCGCCGACGCGGTAGTCGAGGGCGGTGCGGCCGGGCGGGTTGTGGATCGGGGCGGGCGCGAGACGCTCGTCATGGCCGCCGCAGAGGCATGTTTCGGAGGCGCACATCACGCACCTCCCAGGGATATCGCCAGCCGGCCGTTCTCCGGCCGGTCCGGGTCGTTGTCGCACGTGGCGATCTCCAGGGGGCCGAGCCGCAGCACGCCGTCCTCCCTCTCTCCTCGGTCCTGCTCGAACAGGCGTCGCAGACGGGTCACTTGGACGCTCTCGACGCCGGGGACGGCCGCGGCGACGGCGACCAGCCGGCTGAGCCGGACGGGTTCGCCGAAGGTCAGCGCATCGGGGTGGAAGAAGCCCGGCCGGCCGCTTCCGAGCACGCGGTACAGCTCGGCCAGGATCTGCCCGTGCTGGTGGCCGGGGGCCGCGCACACGGTCAGCGCGATGTCCAGCGGTACGAGCCGGGCGGGTCCGACGACGAGGTCGTGGCCGATGCGCCGGTACGCCTCCAGGGACTGCTCGACGCGGGCCAGCAGCTCGGCCGGCGGCTGTGCGTCGCCGTACGCGTCGATCGCGATGTGCGCCTCCTGGACGCTGCCGGTCCAGCGGAGTGTGGCGGCGGCCCGCTGTACGCCGGGCAGTGCGCTCGCGAGGGCCGCGTAGTCGTCGGCGGTGACCGCGCGCAGGCGGGTGCGGCGCAGGTCGAGGGGGGCCAACTGACGTGCCTGCTCGACGGGTTCGGGTTCGGTGCCGCCGACTGCCGGAAGGGGATTGCGGATCACGGCGGCCGGGGGGTTCTCCCCTTGGACGACGAGGTGGTTGATGGCCTCCGCACCGACGTTGCCCGCGCGACCGCCGCCGAGCCGGTAGTGCGCGGCTAGTCGGCTGCCCGGGGTGGGCCGGGCCCCGTGCCGGCCGTCGCCGAAGCGCAGGGCGAGGCGGCCGTCGTCCTCCAGTTCGCCGACGACGTGCCGGTCGCGCGGACCGCTGTTCAGCAGGTCGCGGCGCGGCGCCCAGCTCTCGTCACCGTCCTGGACACATACGGCGGGCAGCGCCTGACGCGGGTCCTGAGCGAGCGCGGCGGTGGCCGGGCCGCGCAGTACCGGCTCGTCGGGGTGCAGCCCGGCCGCGTACCGTGGACCCCAACTGTGCGCGATCTCCCAGGCGATGTGCGGGTCGAGAACGGTTCCGGCGCGGGCGCGGGCCGCGAGGATCTCGACGCGGCGCAGCTTGCCGTCGAGCAACCGGTCGCTGCGGTGCAGGAGTTCACGCAGGGCCCGCACCGGGTGGCGGTGCAGTTCGAGGCGTTCGAGGACGTGGAGGCCGTAGACGAGGGTGAGTTCGGCGATCTCCTCCTCGCCGAGGCCGTCGCGGTCGCGGGCGCTGCGCCAGAGGTCGACGAGCCGCTGCCGGATGCGCCCGGGGATCGCGGCGATCCGCTCGGCCTGCCCGGCGGCGACCGTGGCCGGCTCCGGGTACGGCACCGCCTGGACAACCGGGGAGCGGCCGAGGACGGGCCGGAAGCGGGTCGCGATGCCGGGGTGGACGGACTGGGCGAGCAGGGTGCGCAGGGCGGCGGCCTGGGCGTACGACGTGCCGGGCACCACGCGCTCGTGCCGCTGCCCGGCACGCTCCAGGCCGAGTCCGGCGCGTACGGTGGCCGCCTCGCCGACGGTGGTGAACAGCTCGCGGATGTCGTCCGGTACGAGGGCTTCGCCCGACTCGGCCTTGTCCGTGAGGAAGTTGATCAGCCGGGCGGGCGCGTTGCCCTCGTCCCGGTCGCCGCAGCCGAAGACGGGCGGGGCGCAGGGGGCGACGACGGCCGGCTCGGGCGGGACGGTGACCGTCTCGGGGAGCCCGTGGAGCGTTCGGCCGTGGTCGACGAGGACGACGTTGCCGCGGGCGAGCGTCACGTCCTCGACGGGGAGGCAGTCGCGGCCGCCCCGGGTGGTGAGGCAGAGGGGGAAGCGGAGGGCGTCTTCGGCGGCCCAGGTGACCTCAAGGACGGGCTGGTCCTCGATCCGGTCGACGGCCGGGCGGACGGAGGTCAGCCGTACGGTCTGGCGGTGGGCGGGGTCGGCGTCGCCGGGGGTGCCGGTGCGCGGGCCCTTCACCTCCTCCAGTACCAGCAAGTCGCCGGGCTTCAGCTCCAGTCGGCGTTCCCGGCAGGTCTCCCGGTCGCGCCACTCGTCGCGCAGGGTCGCCGAGGTGGTGCCCTTGGGGAGGGTGTGGACCTCGCCGCCCCAGGTCCACAGGCGGATGGCGTTGTGGGCGGTGCGCAGCTCCAACGGGTCGGTGGCGACGACCGGTTCGAAGACCTCCACGGAACCGCGCTCGTCCAGGTCGCCCAGGTCGTTCTCGTCGATGACCGTGCCGGGTTCTGGGCGGTCGTGCGGGTCGAGGGCGCGGACGTCGACGGAGGCGAAGCGGAAGGTGCCCGGGGCGAGGGTGGTGTCGCCCGCCGTCTCCACGGTGACATGGGCCCGGGCGGTGCAGCCGTCGTGCATCGCGTAGTCGATGAGGCGCACGTGCCGCCGTACGGAGACCCGGCGGCGCGCGGTGTCGAGGTAGGCCTCGGTGGCGACGGCGTCCTGCTGGTAGCTGATCTGGTCGCCGGTGTACGCGAGCAGTTCGACGAGGGTGGTGCCCAGGTCGGCGGGGTTGCGCTCGATCCAGTCGGGGGTGGTGAGCGCGAGGCGGTCCAGGAGCAGCTTGCGGAGGGTGTCGTAGTCGCGGGCCGTGTAGTCGACGACGGGCGCCTGCGGGAAGTCGTGTGCCGGCTCCTGGGATTCCTTGCAGTCGAAGGGAGTCGGGCAGTCGGGCCGGAAGGAGAAGGCCGCGCTGTGGTAGCGCTGGTCGAAGCCGCGGAAGGGATCGGTGCCGGGGCGGCCGTACGGGTCGGTCTCGACGAGCGAGAGCCGGTAGCGGGAGGTGTCGCCGGTCCGGTCGAGGGTGACGTAGAGCCGGTCGTCGAGCTCGGGGTCCTCCTCGCGTTCGACGCTGACGTCGACGGCGGTAATGCCGGTGACGCGGCGGCCGCCGTCGATGCGGACGTTCTCGGGGCCGAGGCCGTGCGGGGCCTTGCCGAGGAAGGTGACGGTGAGCAGGAGGCCGTCGTCGCCGACCTCGACGGCGTCGACTCCGCCCAGCTGGGCGGCCCGTACCTTGGCACGCCGGGTGGTCATGCCGCCCTCCCTTCGAAGAGGTCGTCGCGCACGGTGCCGGTGGCGCGGACGACGTACGACAGATGGACCCGTACGACGTTCTCGTCGCCCTCGATGTCCAGCGCGACCACCTCGACCAGGTCGCCGAGCCAGCGCTGGAGGGAGGCCTGCACGGACAGTTCCAGGGTGCTGACCAGCTCGGGGCTGTTCGGGGCGAAGACCAGGTCGAGCAGTCCGCAGCCGAAGTCGGGGCGCATCACGCGCTCGCCGGGGCTGGTGAACAGCAGTTGTTCGATCAGGTCGCGGACGTGCTCGGGGTGCGTCGCGTGCGCGGTGCGGCCCCGGCGGTCGGCGTGGAAGGGGAACGCGAGGTCGGAGCGCGTGCGGGCGCGTGGACTCATCGGACCGTGACCTTTCGCTGTGCGGCCTGGACGACGGGCGGCCCCTGCGGCACGAAGGCCGCGGTCAGGCACTGGGCCGCGGAGGTGTCGAGCAGCACCGGTACGCCGTCGACGGTGACGCCGCCGGCGTGGGCGGTCCAGCGGACCGCGACACACGGCGAGGGCACGCGGTCGACGGTGTGGGGGCAGCCCGTGACGACGTAGGTGTGGGCTGCCGTGGCGACGGCGGCGCCCTGGGCCCGTACGCCTCCGGACTGTGTGGTGGCGGCGGTCACCCGGCCGCCGTGCGGACAGCCGATCACGGCGCCCGCGTCGAGCAGACTCCCGGACAAGTTCTTCCCCCGTTGTCTATCGCTTGGAGAGGACGGTCAACTGGCCCTCGTTGATGGTCACTTCACGGCCGCGCAGGATGACCTCGGCACCCGCGCCGGTCGCGATCACCACGGCTTCCTTCGTGATGCGGATGTACGCGCCGCCCTGGGCCTGGAGCAGGATTCCCTGCTCGGCACCGGCGGTGTCGTTGAGCACGAGCTTGTGGGCCGCCGGGGTCTGTACGACGACGGGCTTGTTCGGCGAGTTGGCCTGGAGCTCGCGGCGGGCGTCGGGCGGCAGTTCCTCGGCGGCGCCGTACCAGCAGCCGGTCCACACCGGGAAGCTGGGATCCCCCTGCTCGAACTCCACCCACACGCCCGCGCCGGGCGGCGGCACCACGAACTGCCCCGACTCCGGGCCGGTGAACGGCAGGCAGGGCAGCGCCCAGGTGGACGGCTCGTCGCCGAGGACGTCCGGGACCTCGACGGTGATGCGGCCGATCCGCAGGGGGTCGTCGTTGTTCACGACCCGGCCGCGGAACTTGCCGAGGTAGCGGTTGCTGGGTGCCGCCATGGTGGGGAACTCCTGGTGGGTCTTGAGACAGTCGCTGTATTAGGGCCGGACGTAGTCGCTGCGGGCTTCGAGGCCTTCGCGCGAGATCGTGAAGTTCTGCTGGAACGAGCCCGGACGCAGGGTGTGCGTCACGGACTTGACGTAGTAGTCGCCGTCGTACGCCCGCCCCGAACCGCGTACCCCGACCAGTTGGCGGGGCTGGAGGATGTAGCCGTGCCGGTTGACGTCCAGCGATCCCGAGCCGGAGACGACGTCGGCGGAGACGGCGGCACGGGCCAGCAACTCGGCCTCGGCCTGCTCGCGTTGCTGCTTGGCCGTGCCGGAGAGCGTCTTGCGCTTGAGGGCCGGGGTGGGCCGTCTGCCGAGCGGCGGGCGCAGGGGGCTGATCGCCGGCTGGGGCAGCAGGGTGGACACCCGGGTCCCGGGGTCCTGCCAGCGGGCCTGCGGCTCCTCGCGGGCCGTGCCGTCGTAGGCGAACGTGAGCTGGTCGACCGTGGAGTTGGCGTCCATGTTGACGTTGAGGGCGTGCTGGCGGATGCCGAGGCGGACCTCGGGGCCCCAACGGGCGGAGGACTGACCGGGGTTGGGGCCCGGCTCCAGATAGAAGGTGTAGCCGTTGGCGTTCGCGAGCTCGGTGACGTACTGGAGGTCGGTGCCCGTCTGGTAGTGCACGCGCAGGTCCTGGTGCGGGGGTTGGGCGATCTTCTCGGTGTAGACGTCGGGCCGGATGCCGTAGTCGGAGTAGCGGCGCAGGATGTTCAGGACCCGCTCGGAGGGCGGGAGGTTCGGGTAGCGGGCGGTGCGCTCCTCCAGGTCGAGGAGGAGGGTCAGGTCCTCGCCGGTGACGGTGAGGGTGGAGTGGCCGGGCTGGTTGCTGGTGCCGACCTCCTGCCGGACGATCAGGCCGTCGAAGAGCACGTCGGGGGTGCCCCGGACGCTGACGGTGACGATGATCCGGGTCTTCGGGTCGAAGAACCCCTCGGGCAGGAGCCGCCGGTTGATGAGCCCGTTCTTGGTGAGGTCGAAGGCCAGCTGGAAGCCGCTGCGCTCCCCCGCCGTGGCGGTGATCTGCGCGGACAGCAGCGCCTCGGTGACCTCGGCCGGGACGGGCCGGGCGAGCTTGGGCCCCATGAGGAGCGTGATGTGGACGGGCCCCTGCCCGACGGGGAGTTCAGACACCGCGGTGGCCTCCCCCGGCCTCGGGCAGTTCGATGGTCCGCCCCGCCTCGTCGGTCAACTCGCGTGGATCGAGGACGGGGTTGGCGTCGGCGAGACGCCACCACTGGGCCGGGTCGCCGAAGTAGTGCTGCGCGAGGAGGTCGGGCCGCTCGCCTGCGCCGACCGTGTGGTCCTGCGTCTCCTGCTGGTCGAGGGGCGGCAGCAACCGCCGCTTTGTGTACCGGACTTCGGTCCCGTCGGCCTGTCGGTGCACGCCGATCTCGGCGTCGTGGTACCGGCTGGTGCGGGGGTAGGGATGGGCGCCGGGTATCGCGCCCAGGGCGTTCTCGTACGGCTCTGTTCCGGCCATGGTGTGCTTCGTCAGCCCCTTCCGCTCAGTGCGCCGCCGCCCAGTCCCAGCGCGCCGAGGCTTCCGCCGCGGGCGGCCGCGGCGAGCCGCTCCTTCTGCGCGAGGTGTGCCATGTAGAGATCGGCGCCGCGGTGTCCCGCGGGCAGGTCGCTGACCGTGAGGATCTTCATCCCGATGCCGAGGGAGGCCCGGATGGGGTTGAGGTTCACGTCGAAGGCGGATTCGTTGACGGACAGCTCGGTCAGCCGCACCGGCATGACCCGCTTGCTCCCCCACGTGAACAGCGTCAGCGGCATCTCGATCGGGCTGATCTCGATGGTCCCCTTCTGCGACAGCCTGCTCGCGGCGCGCAGTTGCTCGGTCGTCGGCTGCACCAGCATTTCCAGCGTCGCGAGTTGCGGGTAGATGCCGTCGGGCGCCGCGATCTCGAACTGGTCGGTCGCGTCGATCTCCGCCGTGAACTTCCACGACTCCTGCGCGGGCCCCTTCAGCCGCAACGCCTCGTTCCGGTCCCCGCTCCCCGTCCCCCCACTTCCACCATCACCACTGTCACCGGCGGACTGGGGGGCGACGGTGCGCTCCAGGGTGTCCGGGTTGAACTGGAGGACGATGACGCGTTGGGGGGTGCCGGTGTCGGGGTTGACCACGACCAGGCCGGAGCGGATGGGTTTGGGGATGTCGGCGTAGCGGGTCACGAGCCGCCCCCTTCGAAGTCGTTGAGCAGGTCGCGGGCGGACTGCCGCACGCGTTCGTCGGGATCCCGGGACGCCAGCTCCCGCAGCAGGTCGAGCGACTGCGGCCAGTCCAGATAGGTGGTCGACCAGGCGGCGGCGTTCCTGACGAAGGGGTCGGGATCCTGAGCTGCCGCGGTGAGGGCCTGGAAGAGCTCGGCATCGAATTCCGGTTCGGCCGCTAGTGCGACACGCACGACGGCCGGAATCCTCTCCTGCGGATCTTCTGCCGCGCCCGGACCGGCTACCACCTCCGCACGAGACATGACCGGTACGAAGACGGACATCCGATGCGCGAGGTCCGCGACCTGTTCGTCGTCGTGGCCGAAGGCGATCACGACGCATGCCTGCGTGGTGATGTCCTCCACCATGCTCAGCCAGAGGCCCGTCGCCGGCGCCCACGTCCTGAAGACCATGTAGGCGGCCGACTCCTCGCCCTCGTTGGTCTCGACGAGGTGCCACTCTCCCGCGCTCGTGACCATTTCCACGGATTCCCGCCCTGCGGGAGGGCGGAGAACCATCCGGATGTCGTGCTGCTCAGCCACGCTTCAACCTCGCTCTGAATGCCGCGTCGTCGGGAAGGCCGAGTTGGCCCCGCATCTCGTCCCAGACCTTCTCAAGGAACTCGCCCTGCGCCTTTCGTTTGTTCTGTTCGCTGGAGAAGTCCAGGTCCATGGAGTCGGCCCAGATCTTCATGGAGGCGGCCATTCTCCGAAGGACCTCTTCGGCAGCGCCCGACGGCTGCGGCTCGACCTTGTTCCTGACCTGGCTGCCGACGTCCTCCCACAGCCCCTTGACGCCTCGGCCGCTGTCGATGCCGAACGTGTCCCGCACGAACTTGGGGCTCAGCTTGAACTGGGCGGCCACCTTCGACAGTTCGGGCTGCTGGGAGCTGAGCATGCGGTTGCCCTCGTTGGCCTGGGCCAGGTTGCTGGGTATGACCAGACCGGACGTGGTGAGTGACTGGCTCTTCAGAGCGTCATCCAGGAAGGTGTCGGCCCCCGCTCCACGGCGCAGTCCCAGGAGTGCTTCGAGGTCCCGACCTGCGGCGGCGCCGCCCTTGTTCTTGTCGGGGCCCGTCGTGCCGTAGTCACCCTTGCGCCCGGACAGCGGCAACCCTGGGAGGGACTGTGCGATGTGCTGCCCGCCGCGGGCGGAAGCCGCCGCCACACTCAGGTTCGGAACTGCCGAAAACGGCGACCGACCGGTCTCGATCCGACCGAGCAGCACACCCATGAGTCCGTACCGGTTCAGCTTCGCGAGCTCGTCGGAGCTGAGGTCGGAGGCGTTCGCCTGCCACAGCCCGCTGGTCCGCGTGCCCGCCTGGACGTCGAGCACGCCCTGCCCGGCCTCTTGGGCGCTGCTCTGCCCAAGTGCTCCGACCTCGTCCGCGTAGGCCGGCGGCACCACCGTGTTTCCCGGTGTCAGCTTGACGTTGCCGAAGGTGGGCTGCTGCTGGTTCAGTCCGAGCGTGGGCGAATGGGCCTGGGCGTTGGGCCCCGTCAGGGTGAGGATCTCGTGGGTCTTCGGCACCATGGGCGACTGACCGGCGTTGCGCAGCATGCCCAGTCCGGACGTCCCGGCGCTCGCCGTCCGTCCTGGCCTCCGAGAGCCGGTCGGCGGTCCCATCTCCGTGGCCTGGTCGCGTGTCTTCTGCATGTCGGTGGCCTTGGCGACCATCGCGTCAAGAGCGTCGCCCAGCTCCGTCCCTTCCATGCTGAGGCCCTTGGCGACCTCCAGGAGCGGGTTGAGGCGAGCGTCGATGTGGAAGCGTCCGCCGCCGTTGACCCCCAGGTCGGTGAGGCGGTACCACAGCCGCATGCCCGCCAGGGCGGCACGCATGACGGGACGGCGTACCCCCTTGTCCAGCATGCGGGTCACCCGCGGACGAATCCGCGCCACGATCTTCTGAAGCCGCGCCTCCTTCGACTCCTTGGACTTCTCGTCCTTGCGCCGCCGGTCCTGGTTCCGCCGCTTCTGCTCGTGCTGGCGCCGCTTGTCCTCGCGGAGCCGGTCCTTCTTCCTCCGGAAGAGGTTGCGCAGCTTCGAGGCGCCGTTCTTCAGGGCCTTGCCGACCTTGGTCTTCTTCAGTTTTCGGCCGAGGGTCTTCGCCGCGTTGCCTGCCTTCTTCAGGGCGGACTTGACCGCGCCCTTGGCCTTCGACAGGGCTTTCGCCGCAGGGGACTTGGGCTTCCTGGGCTTGGTCGGCTTGGGGCCCTCGATCTCCTTCTTCTTCTTGGACGGGGCCTGGGACTTGCTGTCCGGAGCCTTGTCCCTGGCGGGCTTCGCGGTGTCCTTCGGCTTCGTCGCCGTCGGCTCCGGCTTCGCCGGTCCCTTCGGCGTGGCCGTGTCCTTCGGCTTCACCGGAGACTTCGGATCCGGCGAGGCCTCACCCTTCGGCCTGCGCGCGGCGGCCGGTGCCGCGATCTTCTGGCGGGCGTTGCGCAGGGCGCCCCGTGCCGAGTTGACCGCTGCTCCCGCCGCCTTCTTCGCGCCGCCGGCGGTCTTCTTCAGGCCTTCCAGGATCTTCTGGGACATGGCCTTCAGCCGCTTGCCGACGCCCTTGGTCGCCGAGGACAGGCGCTGGAGGAGGAAGTTGGTGATGAAGTCCAGGAGGGCGACGACACCGGCCGCGACCGCCTCCGCGAACAAGCATGCCGCGGGGCCCGCCTTCACCGCCTTGAGGTAGGCCCAGAACTTCCCGAACGCCGAGAGGATCGAGCTGATGCTCTGCCAGGCCGCCATCAGGCCCTGGACGATCGTCAGGATCGCCCCCGCGGCGGGGACGATCATCGAGACGACCTTCTCTATGACCAGGGACGCGATCATCATGGGCAGCGACGCGATGATCGCGTCCCACGCCATCTTGCCGATCTGCTTGATCGACACGCAGCCCTTGACCAGCACGTCGATGACGGCCCTGCCGAGCCCGAGGATCCCCTCGACCTTGGTGTCGAACCACTGCTTGACCGCCACCTTGATGGCGCCCCAGAGGTGGTCGGTGATGCCGGTCTTGGCCGAGCTGCCCGCCTTGGAGATCCAGCCGCCCGGGTCGGGCGCGATGTCGGCGACCAGGGCGGCGAACTTGCCCAGCGCCTCGATCGCCGCCTGCGCGAACTTGATCGCTCCGACGATCACGGCCTGGTAGGCCTTGATGACCGCCTTCAGGCCCGCCTCAAGGACGGTGAGCAGCGCGTTCAGACCGGCCGCCAGCGCGTCCAGCAAGGTGTTGACGGCCTTCTTCAGGCCCTCCGCCAGCTCGTTGACCTTAGCGATGGCCGCGTCCCGCAGCCCCTCGATCGCCTTGCGGAAGCGGTCCCGCAGCTCCGGGAACGCGGCCAGGAGCACGTCCCCGATCGCGATCAGGACGTCGGCGAGCGCGTTGATCGCCTTTACGGCCAGGTCGCGGACGAAGTCGATCGCCGCGTTGGCCCACTCCTTGAACTTGTCGATGATCCCGTTGACCGCGGCCCGGGCGGCCTCGAAGACCTTGGTGACCGCCTCAAGGAGGCCCTTGAAGAAATCGGCGACCTTGTCGGCGATCCAGCCGAGCAGACCCCCGGAGGGCTTCTCCTCCTCCTTCTTCTTCTCGGCCTCCTTCTCGGCGTTCTCGCGCTCGGTGTCGATCTGCGCGTTGTCCTTGTCCTTGCGCTCGCCGACCTCCTTGTCCTTGTCGTCGCGCGCCTTGACGATCTCCTTGTTGCTCTTGCCGTGCTCGTCCTCGGACTTGCTGTCCGCGTCCTCGATCTTCCTGTCCTGCTCGGCCCGCCAGTCCGTGCGCTGCCGCTGTGTCTCCTGGGCGACCCGGCCGCGTTCGGCGGTCTGCTGCGCGGTGTTGCGCTCGACCTCGCGGTCGATCTCGGTCTGCTTCTCCTGCTTGGCCCGCTGTTCGCCCTGCTGGTGTTCCTTCTCCTTGGAACCGAGGTCGCTCTGCGCCGTGCCGGAGGCGCCGACGATCTCGCTGCCCTTCTCCTGCTTGGCGACCGCGCCGACTCCGGCCTTCGCGGCGGGAGTCGCCTCCAGCCCGCCGCCCTTGCCGCGTCCACCGCCGCCCGATGCCTTGCCGGTCAACTGCTCCCGGGGAGCGTCGGGGAAGATCTGGTCCTCGCCCAGCGGCTTGGCCGCGTCCTCGCGCCCGGTCGCCTGGAGGTCGGACTGCTTGTCCTTGAGCGCCCCGGCCTGGTCGTCGGTGCGGGTCGGGTCGCTCGCGCCCTCCAGCCGGATCTTCGGCGCGGGGCCGACCGTCTTGTTCTCCAGGACCGGGTCCGTGGTGGGAATGGCGTCGGCCGCGGCCTCGACGTTGGCGGCCTCGGCCTCACTCAGCCCCTTGTCGGGCACGGCGGGGGGCGGCGGCGGAGGCACATTCTCGGCGGGCTGCCGGCCCTCGGCCTTCTCCCCGCCCTTGGCCTTCTGCTTCTCGGCCTGGTCCTCCGGACCGAGCTTCTCCACCTTCCCGGTGACCTGCGCCGCCGCCGGGGCCGCCTCGGGCGGCCCCGAACGCGTCTCGGGCGCGCCGGAGGGACGTTCCTTCGTGGGCGGCGCGGCGTCGAGCCGCTGCTGCTCCTCGCCGATCTTCTTGTCCGCGGCCTTGTCCACCCCGGGCATGGCGGCGGCCGCCTGGTCGGGCGCCAGCTTGCCGACGGTCTGTACGGCCGCCTTGGGGTCCTGTCCCGAGACGTCCGGCGGCTCCGGCTGCTTCTCCTCGGCAGCGGCCTCGCCGCCACCGCCGCCGCAACTCCCCTGCCCGCCCTCGTCCTTCTCGGGTGCGGGCGCGGGCGGTGCACAGCCGCCGCCGTCCTTCTCCAGGGACGCCTCGGGCCGGGGCGCGGCGGCCTCCGCCGTCTGTCCGGGCGTGTCGGTCTGCTCGGCGGCCGGGCTCACCGCCGCCTGCGCGGCGGACGGCGCGGCACCGGGTCCGGCAGCGGTCGTCGGCCCGGTCTTCTGGGCGGTCCCGACGGGTCCGCGCGGTGCGGCACCGGGCCCGCTCTCCTTGGGCACCCGGCTCTTGGCCTGCGGGGCCTCGCGCTCGGACCTGGGCGGTTCGGCGCCACGCCGGGCGGCGGGCGAGGGGTCGCGGTCCTCGACCGGCGTCCTGGGTGTCTGCGCCCCGGCAGGCTTCGTTACGGCGGCCACGGCCGGGGACGGGGCGGCGGGCGCCGGTGCCTGGGCGCCCGACTGCGGCTGTACGGCCGTACGATCCCGCTGCTCACGCGCGTCGTCCTGCGTGTCCTTGGCGTCCGGCTCCTCGTCGTCCCGGTCGGAGTCACCGGACTCGGAGTCGTCCCTGGCCTGCTCCTTCTCCTGCCGCTGCTCGGGGTCGGGCTTCTCGGCCTCGGGCTCGGGGCGCTCCTTGTCCTGGGCCGCGAGGTCCGGGCCGACCTCCTGGTCGAGCGGCTTCTCGGTCTCCTGAAGGTCCTTGGTGCCGCGGTCCTGGTTCTGGGCGGCGGGCCCGTTCTCGGGCTGCGGGGCCTCGCCCTCGACGGGACCCTCGTCCTGGCCGGGGGCCTTGGGCTCGGGTGCGGCCGCCTCCTCGTCCTGCTCGCGTTCCCGGTTCTCCCGCTCCTGCTCGATCTTCTCGGCCTTGGTGGGCGGCGGGGTGGGAAAGGAGGGCGGGGACGGCTCGGGGGCGCCGGGTTCGAGGCTGTCCGCGGTCGGTACGGCGGACAGGTCGAGGTCGGTCTCGGGGAGGTGGTCCTCGGGCTTGATCCCGGGTTCGCGCTCGGCACCCGCGGCCTTGGCGTCGTCGTCGGCGCCGCCCGCGACCTCGTTGTCGGCGCCTGCTTCGAGACCGAGCGGCCGTTCCTCCTCGCGCGGTTCGGTCTCGGCGCCGCCGTCCTCGTCCTTCTCGTTCAGCCCGTGCTCGGACAGCGCGGAGTCGGGCTGTTCGGCGCGCTCGTCGACCTTCTCCGGGCGTACGGGGCCGGGCTGGGCCTTCTGCTTCGGGTCCGGTTCCTCGCGCTTGGACCCGGCGGCGGGCTGGGTCTGGTCGTCCCGGCGCTTGCGCTTGTCGGCGCCCGGCTCGGCGGCCTGCTTCGGGTCGGCCTCCTCGCGCTCGCGTTGCTCCTTGCGCTCCTCCTTGGCCTGTTCGGTGCCCTCCTGCTGTCCCTCGGCATGCGCGTCGGCGGCCTGGTCGGTGCGTTCGCGGTCGGCGGAGGCCTGTTCGTCCTGCTGCTGCTGTTCCTCGCGGGCCTGCCTGCGGGAGGCGTTGCGCTCGTCCTCCTGCTCGGTGCGCTGCGCGGACTCCTGGTCCTCGGTGGCGGCGTCGGTCTGCTTCCGGCTGCGGTCCCCGGAGCTCTTGTCGTCGCGGTTCCTGGCGTCCTTCTGTTCCTCGCGGGCGTCAGCGGTCCGCCGCTCCTCCGAACTCCGCTCCGACTCCTGCTTCTTCTGCCACTGGACGCGTTCCACGCCGAGCGCTTCGAAGAGGTCGATCTCGGGCAACGGCACGTCGGCGGGCTGCAACTCGGGCGGGCCGGGGCCGTCGGCCTGATCGGCGAGGTCGAGGAGGCGCTCGTACTCCGGTGTGAGCAGTCGTGATTCCAGCCGCTCCACGACCGCGTCCTCCAACTGCTCGGACATGCGGGCGAGTTGGAGGCGGACGCGGCCGGAGGCGTCGGTGGGGTCGCCGCGCAGGCTGCGCAGCACGTTGCCCGCGAGCCTGTCCACGAGGGTCGCGGGGTCGACGGCCTCGGCGCGCATCCGGTCGGCGTCGACGGTGGTGTACCGCAGCCAGCCGGGGGTGGCCTGGCCCTCCTCGACCTGCGGGGCGGGCTCCTCCCGCGAGGTCGCCTGTACGGCGGCCTCGGCCTCCCGTTCGATGGCCTGCTGCGGCAGGCTGACGGCGCCCAGCTCACGGCCGGCCCGCAGCGCGCCGAGGCCGTGCGCGTTCTGCACGGTGTGCTGGAGCTCGTGGGTGAGCAGGCGGCGGCCCTCGTCCGTGCCCGGCTTGAAGGCACCCTCGCGGAAGAAGACGTCCTGGCCGACGGCGACCGCGTCCGCGCCGAGCAGCTCGGTCAGCTGCCCGGCGTCCCGGCCGGTGTGCAGCCGGACCCGGCTCAGGTCGTGCCCGAGCTGCTCCTCCAACTCCCGCCGTACGCCGGGGTCGAGAGGCTGTCCGGCGCCGCTGACGATGTTCTTCGGTTCGGGCGTACGGGACTTGGCGCCACGCTCCTTGCGCTTACGGCGGCGCTGCTCGGCGGTCTGTTCCGCGCCGGCGTCCTGGGTCCGGGAGCTCACCGGCTCACCTCCCCGTGTCCGCTCAGTCCCTCGTGGACGGCCCGCGCCAGCTCCTGGCCGAGGCGTCGCGCGGAGAGGCCCGCGGGCAGGGGCGGCAGCCCGGACAGGGCGTCGACGGCCAGCGACCCGTGCGCGGCCAACGGCACCCCGTGCAGCCGTACGAGACGGGTCAGTTCGTGCTCGAAGGCGGCCGAGACGCGCTCCGGGTCGGCCCGGAAGCCGTCCAGCACCAACTCCCCTATCTCGACGCGGAACTTCGAAGGCTCACCGATAGGACTCACACCCATCCGCGCACCTCCGTGGGCGTCAGCGAGCGCTCCAGCTTCAGGTACTCGGTGCGGGCCGCGGCGAGCATGTGCCGCATCTGGAGCCGGTCACCCTCCTCGGCGGCGAGGAAGGCGCCGGACAGGGCGATGTTGCGGATCGAGCCGCCGGCGACGGTGAGCTGGGCGAGCAGTGAAGGGTCGATGTCCTTCACCGGTGCCTGCGGCGGCAGCACGCGGCGCCAGATCTCGGCGCGTTCGTCCTCGGCCGGGAAGGGGAAGTCGACGACGAAGCGGATGCGCCGCAGGAACGCCGTGTCGAGGGCGTTCTTCATGTTGGTGGTGAGGACAGCGAGGCCCCGGTAGGCCTCCATGCGCATGAGCAGGTAGCTGACTTCGAGGTTGGCGTACCGGTCGTGGCTGTCCTTGACCTCGCTGCGCTTGCCGAAGAGGGCGTCGGCCTCGTCGAACAGGAGCAGGGCGCCGCCGCGTTCGGCGGCGTCGAAGACGCGGCGGAGGTTCTTCTCTGTCTCGCCGATGTACTTGCTGACGACCTGGGAGAGGTCGATGACGAACAGGTCGAGGCCGAGTTCCTGCGCCATGACCTCGGCGGCGAGGGTCTTTCCGGTGCCGGAGCCGCCCGCGAACATGGCGGTGACGCCGAGACCGCGGCGCAGGGTGGCGCCGAAGCCCCACTCCTGGTGGACGGTCGCCCGCTGCCGTACGTGCGCGACGATCTCCCGCAGCACGCTCGTCTGCCGTTCGTGCAGCACCAGGTCGTCCCAGCCGGCCTGCGGCTCGATGCGGCGGCCGAGCTCGTCCATGCCGATCCGGGCCTCGTCGAGCCCGGCCCGCCAGGCGAGTTGGGCGGCGTCCAGCTCGTCCTCGTGCGGGAGCCGGCGTCGTACGGTGGCCGCGGCGGAGCGCACGACATGCGGCGGCAGCTGGAACTGGGCCACGAGCGACCGCAGTTCTCCCACATCCAGATCGATCTCCTCGAACGCGCCCGCCCATAGACCGAGTTGCTCCTCGTCGTCCAGGCGCGGCACGGTGACCCGGGCCCCATAGGTCCGCTCCGAGCGCAGCGGGTCCTCGCTCGACACCACCACCGGTACGGCGGCTCCGGCCAGGAAGGCCTCGGTCGCCGCCCGCTGGTCGCGGTCCAGTTCGCCGGCCTCGACGAGCAGCGCGGCGGGCAGCAGGATCGCCTCGCGCTGCCACAGGCGGGAGAGCCGGTCGCGCTCCGCGGGGTCGGTCGGCACGTCCTCGGCGCTCATCGAGTAGAGCCCGAGCCCCGAGCGGGCGGCCGCGGCGGCGCCGAGGTCGGCCCGGCTGCGCAGGTCGCCGCCGGTCACCTCGACCAGTGCCCCGTTCGTCCAGCCCTCGGCGAGCCGGTTCGCGGCGAGGTCGTACGAGGGCGTCAGCGCCTCCGCCACCGGGGTGCGGCGGAGCTGCCCGTGCAGCCGGGCGTCCAGGTAGGGCGAGCCCAGCAGGAAGTGCAGGATCCGCTCGTCCAGCCGCAGCCGGGTGGTCGTCAGTCCCGCCGCGTCGTCCGGTTCGACGATCCGCCAGCGCCTGAGCGGGGCGATGGGCGTGAGCGCGCTCCAGTGCGGTTCCGCGAGGGCGGCGAGGGCGAGGGAGAAGGTCGGGAAGGCCCGCTCCGGGTCACCACAGGCGGCGGCACAGCGAGCGGCCGTCGTGGGCTCCAACTCCTGTGCGGCGGTGAGGAGTACGAGGTCCCGCTCGAAGGGGGTGAGGCTGAAGCAGGCGGTGAGGGCGTCGAGAGGAGCGGCCCCGGGGCCTGGTGCGAGTTCGGTTCCGGGGGCACGGCCGCTCCCCTCCGTGACGCGCGCCGCATGCGCGTCGACACGGGCCAGGACACGCCGGATCTCCGCGGTCAGCGTCGAACTGCCCGGATCCGCCTGCGCCGCACTCTGTTCGTACGTCCCCATGTCCTCACCTGCCCCCGTCGTCTCCATGCCGTGTCACTCCTGCGCGGGCTTGGCGGCCCGGGGCGCTGCCTTGCGCGGGCGCGCCGGGGTCTTGGCCGGGGTTTTCGCGACCGTCTTCGCCGGGGCCTTCGCCGCCTTCTTGGCCGGCGTCGCGGCGGGCGGGTCCGCCTTCTCGTGCACAACTTCTTCGGAAGCGGCTTCACTTGACGTTGCGTCAGTCTTGGACTCAGCTCCCGGCGGGACCGGCGCACCAGGCGCGCCGAATGGCAGCACCCGTACCTCGGGCCGCTCCACCGGCCTGCCCGGCACCGGGCTCTGCCGGCCGTCGATGAAGACGAGCGCCGCCTGGTAGACCACGGACAGCGTGTAGGGGGTCTGGTAGAGCATCCCCCACAGCTTCGACGTCTCGTCGACGTCCATCACCGTCGGCGTGAACCGCACCCGCTGCGCCGCCTCGACGAGGTCGCTGCCCGCCAGGTACGGCCGCTCACCGGCCTGTTCGACGACGTCCTTCGGCAGGATCGGGATCTCGTGCAGCGTGCGCACCACGGAGCCGATCAGCCGCTGCCCGACCAGTTCCCTCTCGTCTCCGTACGCGCTGATCAGGTAGTGCAGGTCGAGCGCCGCGGCGGGCCGTTTGACCAGCGTGCCGTCGGCCGCGCGGGTCGGCAGATCGTTATTGCGCTGCGAGGTGTTGGGCGTGATCTGGTAGAGGAACACCGAGACAGTCGGCTGCTCCAGCTGCGGATCGGCCGGCGGCTTGCGCGGCTCGACCTTGACGGCCTCGCCGAACTCCGGCCCCACGTTGTTCTCGATCAACAGAGCGAGGGCCTGGGTGACATGGGCGATGGCCAGTGCGTTGCTCATGACGTCAGTTCCTCGGTTCTCTCGTCGTGCCACTCACTCGCGCCCCCGTGCCAGGTAGTCGGCCAGGCTCACGGTCGCTCCGGGGCGCTGCGCGGCGCCCCGGCGTGGGCCCTTCTCCGGTGCTCCGGGGGCCGCGGTCACCTCCAGGCGTCCGATCTGCACCTGGACGACCTGCTCGGCGGCCCGGCCCGGACGCCGTGCCGCGGCCTGCCGTACGGAGTCCCGGGCCGCGGTCGTGTCGGCGGTACCGGGCCGCGGCGCCACGGCCACGGCCGGGGCGGTGTCCGTGCCCGGGCGAACGGTCCCGGTCGCCGCGGTCCGTAACGGCTCCGCCCGTCCACGGCCCGGCGCGCGCCGCACGGCGTCGGGCAGCGGCCGCGGCGCCACGGGGGCGGCGGGCCGCAGCAGCGGCGGCTCGGTGCGGGCCGTCGGCTCCGCCGGACGCGGGGCCGGCTGCTCCGGCGCCCGTGTCTCCCGTACGACGGTCCGCTCCCGTTCGGTGTGCGTGCGCGTCGGCGCGATGGCCGGACGGGGCGCCTGTGCCGGCGGTACGGCCGACGGCGTGGCCGAGGGCCACAGCAGTGTGTCCTCGTCGGGGGCCGGCGTGGCGGCCCGGACCGCCTCGATCCGCTCGAAGGGACCGGGCAGCCGTGGCCGCACGCGCGTCGCCGCCGGTCCGGGTGCCGTGTGCCGGGCGATCAGCCGGTCGAGAAAGTCGGGCCCCTCGGGGGCCGGGGAGTCAGACATCCGCGCACAGCTCCAGGTAGTAGCGGCGCCGCGTGGGGCTGAGCGCCAGGATCTCCGGCTCGCTCCAGCCGTAGGCGGTGGCGAGCAGATGGACGTCGAGCAGTACGTCCCGGGCCCAGGAGTCCAGTTCGGTCCACAGGTAGGAGGCGATGTCGAGTTCGGCCCGGGTGGCCTGCCCGCACTCCGGGCAGGCCACGTTGAGCGTCAGATCGGCGCCCGGGTCGGCCGCCTCGACCGCCTCGGCGATCCTGTGCTGGACGGCGGCGGGCAGGTCGGCTCCGGACACGGCGGCCCCGTCGCGCACCGCCGAGACCAGACACCGGGCGAGCAGCGCCGCACGCGGGTCACCGGAGCGGGCCGCAGCCGCGAGGTCACCGACTCCGGGCAGCCTGAACTCGACGTCCCAGCCGTCCTGCCGGACCCGGATGACGGAACCGGGGCCGGCCGCCGAGGAGTCACCGGCGCCGGGCGCGGGACCGTCAGGTCCGCCCACGAACCCGTCGCTCTCCGCGGCGCTGTGGACCGCGGCCACGGAGGCGGCGATCCCGTCCGCGACATCACCGGACCCGGCCGCCACGCCGTCGCCGCCGGCCGGGGACCCGAATGCCCCGCCCGTCCGCCCGCCCAGTGACCGCGCCAGCTCCCCCGCGTCCAGGTCGAACTCCATGTCCGCCCCGCACGCGGCGCACTCCAGCCGTACCTGCATCCGCTCGCCGAACAGTGCCCGGCGCAGCGTGAACAGATCCGCCTCGCGCTCGCCCACCGGCAGGACCGGCAGCCGCCCCGCCGCCACGTCCGGCCGTGCCGTGCGGTGCAGCAGCAGTGCCCGCCCGGTCGCCGGCTCGCCGAGCCCCGCCTCCCAGGCGGCCAGCAGCTCGGCCGCCCCGGTGATCGCCATCTCCGCCCCCGATTCCAGCACCTTCCGTCAGTTCACGCCGGGTTGAGGAACGAGGGCTCCTCCGGCTCGGGCACCTCGTAGTCCCGCTCCCAGCCCTCGCACTCGAGCTTCAGCGACTGGATGGCCACCGCGTTGGCGTTGGCGTCCAGCTCGCCGAGGACCTGGTACTCGCTGGGCCAGGTCCGGTAGAGCTTGTGCGAGACGGCGACCTGTCCGGCCTCGTTGAGGACCTGGACGACGATGTCCTTGCGGAAGTCGGCGAGGGAGACCTCCGAGCCGAGACCTGCGCCGACCTGCCAGACCTTGTTGGCCCAGCGGTCGAACTCGGGGTCGTGGGTGACCCCGCGCTCCAGGGTGATGCCCTCGAACTCGGAGCGGCCCGGCGACTTGCGCGGGGAGGAGGGGTCGCCGCCGTGCCGGTGCTTGACGACCTCGGTGGTCCGCTTCAGCGGACTGATCTTGCTGATGCCGGCGACCGTCCGACCGTCCCACAGCACAAGGAACTTGAAGTTCTTGTAGGGGTCGAATCGATGCGCGTTGACCGTGAACTCAGCCATCGGATTCCTTCAGCTCTCCGTGATTCAAGGGCCGCTAGAGCGCGAACTGCCCCGACGTCTGCTGGATCTTGACGACGACGAACTCGGCCGGCCGGACCGGCGCGATGCCCACCAGGACGTTGACGACGCCGTTCTCGACGTCCTCGGCGGTGGTGGTCTCGCTGTCGCACTTGACGAAGTACGCCTCGCGCGGGGTGCTGCCCTTGAAGGCGCCCTGGCGGAAGAGGGTGTGCAGGTACGAGGAGGCGGACAGCCGGATCTGCTGCCACAGGCTCTCGTCGTTGGGCTCGAACACGACCCACTGGAGGCCGCGTTGGAGGCTCTCCTCGACATGCAGTGCGAGCCGCCTGACCGGTACGTACTTCCACGCGCTGTCGAGGGCGTCGGATCCCTCCAGGGTGCGCGCGCCCCACACCAGCGGGCCGGTGACGGGGAAGGTGCGCAGGCAGTTGACGCCGAGCGGGTTGAGCAACCCGGTCTCACGGTCCGTCAGGTCGACGGTGAGCGAGCGCACTCCGACGAGCTGCGCCTCCGTGCCCGCCGGCGCCTTCCACACACCGCGCTCGGAGTCGGTGCGCGCGATGACGCCCGCGACCGCGCCGGAGGGCGGGAAGGACCGCAGCCGCCCGGTGAGCGGGTCGGTGAGCTGGAGGTGCGGGAAGTACAGGCCGGCGTGGTTGCCACGGACGGCGTCGAAGGCGGCGAGCCCGGCCCGCGCAGTGTCGACGCTCACCCAGGTGCTGGGCGCGTCGACCAGCAGGAAGAACCGCCGCTCCTCGGCGAGCCGCTGGGCAGCCGAGACGACGGTGAGGGCGTCCTCGATGTTCTCGTAGGCCGCGAGCTCCGGCAGGGCCAGCAGGTTGACGTCGGCCACCGAGCGCAGGGCCTGGATGCCGGTCTTGTCGGCCTCGGAGCCGATGAGATCGCGCGGCCCCGGCGCCTCGCCGTCCTCGCCGCCTTCCAGCGGGAAGACCGGCGGGTTGACGGAGGCCTCCAGGCCCAGGTCGTTGGCGCACTCGCCGAGGAAGCGGACCACGTCGTCGGGGTCGGTGGACCCGGCGACGACCTGCAACCGCCGCCCGAAGGCGGTGACTTCGACGCCCGCGAAGCCGTGCTTGCCGGGCGCGTCGGGCAGGGCCCGCAGCTTGCGCTCCAGCAGGAGCGCCAACTCGGTCACGGACGAAGGGGCTTCGCCGTCGCAGTCCGGGTCGTGGAGCTTGAACTCCCGCTCGACGTCACCGATCTTCACCGTCAGGTCGACGGCCAGGTCCGGCAGTTCGTGCCCGAAGGGCTTGGAGACGGTGCCCGACGGGTCGGGGCGGCCGTCGCCGACGGCCTCGACCCGGATCAGCCGCGAGCCCGCGTTGATCACGGTCGGCGCGTACCGGCCTCCCCCAGAGTGGGTACCCCCAGCCTCGTCCATGGACAGACCGGTGAAGCTCTCGCGTGCGTCGCCCTTGGCGTCGTACACCCGCAGGTTGAAGGTCTCGTCGGGGCGCGGCGTGTCGTAGTCGACGCCGACGCGCAGGCCGTTGCCCCACACGCCGGGTTCCTTGGCGTGCACTTCGAGGACGCGGCTCTCGCTGTGGCCCTCGGTGGACTCCAGGACCACGCAGGCGGCCTTGCCGCTGCCGGACTTGGCGACCCGGACGATGACGGCGACGGAGCCGCCGTTGCCGAAGAACTGGTGGACCGCGTAGGCGAGGGCGCTCTGCGAGCTCAAGCCCCCGAAGCGGCGCTCGAACTCGGTGAACCCGGTGACTCGTACGGGCTCGTTGAGCGGACCGCGCCGGGTGTGCCCCACGAACGCGGTCACCGACGTGGTCACGGCGGAGATGGTGCGGGTGCTGCTGGGAAGCTCTTCGACATGGACGCCGGGATACGTCGGCCTGGCGGCGCTCACTGCATTCGTCGGCATTCCCCCTCCAATCCCTTCTCGGGCACCGATCGACGGGCACCAAGAGACGGAAGAGGGAGGGTTCGTCGCGGCGCGCGGCGGTCTCCGGCGCGCGAAGGCGCGTCGGTCCGCGGAACCGCATCAGTTTTCCCCCGTCAGTACCCGGACGGACGGCCGTCCGGGTTCAAGCACGCACGCTTGTGACTCCTGATGCTCAAGTGCTCAACCCACCGTGGAGGGTCGGGAGTTGGCCCTGCAAGGCGGGTTCACGCCAGCCCTGAGGGAGGTTCGGTGGAGGGTGCCGCGCGCAACTCGCACACGATGTGCGCGTGTCACAACAGGGGCTTCACAGATTACGCACAGGCGATGTTCTAGCAGAATGGTGGTCATGCCCCGACGTACCTCGCATCTCCGGCCCCCTACCACTCCCGGCCCCGCCCACCAGCCCTCCTGCCCTTGCGGTCTTGAGGAGACGTACGAGGCCTGCTGTGGCCGATTCCACCGGGGTGCGGCCGCCGCACCGACCCCGGAATCGCTGATGCGTTCGCGCTACAGCGCTTTCGTGAAGCGCGACGAGGCGTACCTGTTGCGCACGTGGCACCCGCGGACCCGGCCGCCGGGCGTCGACTTCGACCCCGGTATGCGCTGGACCGGACTGGAGATCCTCGGCACGACCGACGGCTCGGCGTTCCACAGCACGGGCACGGTGACGTTCCGCGCCTCGTTCAAGGGTGGCTCCCTGCACGAGCGCAGCCGTTTCGAGCGCGTCGACGGGGCCTGGGTGTACGTCGACGGGGAGTTCCTCGACTGACCTACGGCGCGAGTATGTCCAGCTCCTGGAGGGCGCCCTCGGCGATCTCGCGGGTCAGCTCCTCCGCGTGACCCGCGTCGCCCGCGCGGATCGCCTCGGCGAGCCGGACATGGAGGGTGACGGCGGCCGGGTCGGGGTCCTCGAACATGACCTCGTGGCGGGTGCGGCCGGTGAGGACCTCGGCGACCACGTCACCGAGGCGGGCGAACATCTCGTTGCCGGAGGCGTTGAGGATCACGCGGTGGAAGGCGATGTCGTGGAAGAGGTAGCCCTCGAGGCGGTGGCCCTTGGAGTTGGCGACCATGCCGAGCGCGCACTCGGTGAGTTCGGCGCACTGCTCGGCGGTCGCGTGCTTCGCGGCCAGGCCCGCCGCCACCGGCTCGATCGCCGAGCGCAGCACGGTCAGTGAGCGCAGCTGGTGGGGCCGGTCGGCGCCGGCCAGCCGCCAGCGGATGACCTGGGGGTCGTAGACGTTCCACTCGGCCTTGGGGCGGACCGTCACGCCCACGCGACGGCGGGACTCGACCAGGTGCATCGACTCCAGGACCCGGACCGCCTCGCGCATCACCGAGCGTGAGACGTCGAAGCGTTGAGCCAGTTCGTCCGTGCGCAGAACGCTGCCCGGCGGGTAGTCGCCCGCGGTGATGGCGGGGCCGAGGGTATCCAGTACGCGGCCGTGCAGCCCCCGGCCCGATGTGCTCATGCACTCAGAGTACGGGGCATGTCACACCAAGAAAAAGTCAGACTTATTCATCACAGCCTCTTGAATTCGTCGTACCTAATCGGTTTCAGTTGCGTGTGCATCAGTCGGCATGAGTCGGCATCGGATGTCGAGGACGACACGCAGACAGTGAGGCAGCGATGAGTACCCCGAAGGTCGTCGTGGTCATGGGCGTCGCGGGCACCGGGAAGACCACCATCGGTCCCCTGCTCGCGGCCCGGCTCCGCGTTCCGTACGCCGAGGGCGACGACTTCCACCCGCCGGCGAACATCGCCAAGATGTCGGCCGGGACTCCGCTCACCGACGAGGACCGCCGGCCGTGGCTGGACGCCATCGGCTCCTGGGCGCACGGGCGGGCGGAACTCGGCGGGGTGGTCAGCTGCTCGGCGCTGAAGCGGTCGTACCGCGACCGGCTGCGGGCCGAGGCGCCCGGGGTCGTCTTCGTGCACCTGGCGGGCGACCGCTCCCTCATCGAGGACCGGATGTCGCACCGGCAGGGGCACTTCATGCCCACCGCACTGCTGGACTCGCAGTTCGCCACGCTCCAGCCCCTCCAGGAGGACGAGGCCGGGGTCGTGGTGGACGTGTCCGGCAGCCCGGAGGAGATCACCGGGCGGGCCGCGAAGGCGCTCGCCGAACTCCCGTAACACCCCTTTTCATCCCTATTTCCGAAGAACATCCCCGTACCTGCAAGGGACCCCCGTGACCAGACTCAGCGTCGAGATGCTGGCAGCGGACGCACCGGAGCCGATCACCTCGGCCGGTCACGCTCAGCTGGGCATCGCCGTACTGGCGGGCATCGCCGTCATCGTCCTGCTCATCACCAAGTTCAGGCTCCATGCCTTCCTGGCGCTCACCCTGGGCACGCTCGTGCTCGGCGCGGTCGCCGGAGCGCCGCTCGACAAGGCCATCACCAGCTTCACCACCGGCCTCGGCACCACCGTCGCCGGCGTCGGCGTGCTGATCGCCCTCGGTGCGATCCTCGGCAAGATGCTCGCCGACTCGGGCGGCGCCGACCAGATCGTCGACACGATCCTCGCGAAGGCGGGCGGCCGTTCGATGCCGTGGGCGATGGTTCTGATCGCCTCCGTCATCGGTCTGCCGCTGTTCTTCGAGGTCGGCGTCGTGCTGCTGATCCCGGTCGTGCTGATGGTCGCCAAGCGCGGCAACTACTCCCTGATGCGCATCGGCATCCCGGCCCTCGCCGGTCTCTCCGTGATGCACGGCCTGGTCCCGCCGCACCCCGGCCCCCTGGTCGCGATCGACGCGGTGCAGGCCAACCTCGGTGTGACGCTCGCGCTCGGCGTCCTGGTGGCCATACCGACGGTAATCGTCGCAGGGCCGCTGTTCTCCAAGGTCGCGGCCCGCTGGGTGGACGTCCCGGCGCCCGACCGGATGATCCCCCAGCGTGCGTCGGAGGACCTGGAGAAGCGCCCGGGCTTCGGGGCCACCCTCGCCACGATCCTCCTTCCGGTCGTCCTGATGCTCTCCAAGGCGCTGGTCGACATCGTGATCGACGACCCCGACAACACCGGGCAGCGCGTCTTCGACGTGGTCGGCTCGCCGCTGATCGCCCTGCTGGCCTCGGTGCTCGTGGGCATCTTCACGCTGCTTCGCCCCGCCGGCTTCGGCAAGGAGCGCCTCACCCCGCTCATCGAGAAGGGCCTCGCGCCCATCGCCGGCATCCTGCTGATCGTCGGCGCCGGCGGCGGCTTCAAGCAGACCCTGATCGACTCCGGTGTGGGTCAGATGGTCCTGGAGATATCCGAGGACTGGTCCATACCGGCCCTGCTCCTCGCCTGGCTGATCGCGGTCGCGATCCGTCTCGCGACCGGCTCCGCGACGGTGGCCACGGTCTCCGCGGCCGGCCTGGTCGCCCCGCTCGCCGAGAACATGTCGACGACCCACACGGCCCTGCTCGTCCTCGCCATCGGCGCCGGCTCCCTGTTCTTCAGCCATGTCAACGACGCCGGGTTCTGGCTGGTCAAGGAGTACTTTGGCCTGGACGTCGGCCAGACCATCAAGACCTGGTCGATCATGGAGACGATCATCTCGGTGTTCGCGGGCGGTCTGGTCCTGCTGCTCTCGCTGGTCATCTAGGCGTACGGCGGCTGCGGCGCCCCCTGTCGGCCTACGGCCGCCACAGGGGGTGTTCGCGTTCCGCCCACTCCCGGCTCACGTCCCCGGTCCTGAGCCCCCTCCTCGCCTCCGGATCGCCCAGCGCCATGCCGATGTGGCCCGCGAGGACGATGCCGATCGACAGAGCCAGCCAGTCGTGGACGAAGGTCGCGCTGGTGCGCCACTGGATCGGCGTGAGGTGGGTGAACCACATCAGCAGGCCCGTGCCGAGCATGACCAGGCTCGCGCCCGCGATCCAGGCGGCGTAGACCTTCTGACCCGCGTTGAACTTGCCCGCGGGACGGGCCGCCCGGCGCTTGTCGCGGCGCAGCGCGGCACGCAGCCAGACCCGGTCGTGCGGGCCGAAGCGGTTCAGGAAGCCCAGGTCGGCGCGGAAGGCGCGGGAGACCAGGCCCACCAGGGCCGGTACCGGCAGCGCCAGACCCGCCCACTCGTGGACGCGGACCACCAGCTCACGGCGGCCGACGAGTTCGGCGAACTGGGGGACGTAGAGGCAGGCCGCCGTCACCACGCAGATACCCATCAGTGCGGCGGTCGCGCGGTGGACCCACTTCTGGCTGCGGCCGAAACGCCGGACACGTGCCTGCGGTGGGGCGTCAACTCGTAGGCGCATCGTCCCGCCCGTTCGATCGGCCCACCCAGGCGTCCACGTCGTAGCCCCGGTCCTCCCAGTAACCCGGTTCCACGTCCTCGGTGACGGTGATGCCGGACAGCCACTTGGCCGACTTGTAGAAGTACATGGGGGCCACGTAGAGGCGGACCGGGCCGCCGTGGGAGTGGCCGATGTCCTTGTCCTGCATGCGCAGGGCCACCAGGACGTCCGAGCGGCGGGCCTGGTCGAGGGTGAGGCTCTCGGAGTACGCCCCGTCGAAGCAGGTGAAGCGGACGGCGCCCGCCTTCGCGGTCACCCCGGCGGCGTCCAGCAGCCGGGACAGCCGTACGCCTTCGAACGGCGTGTCCGGGACCCGCCAGCCCGTCACGCACTGCACGTCCTTGACCATCCGGGTCTGGGGCAGCGCCCGCAGGTCGGCCAGGGTGTACGTCCGCGGGCGCGAGACCAGACCGTCGATCTTGAGCTGGTAGTTCTCGGCGTCCTTGTGCGGCACGGACGAGGTCACCGAGTAGTAGCGGAAGCCGCCGCCGTTGGGGAGCAGGCCCGTCAGCCCGGTGGGGTCCTTGTCGGCGGCGCTGCCGAGGAAGGACTCCAGGCCGCGTTGCAGGGTGGGCGCGGCGACCACGCCGAGCGCGCCCAGGCCGAGGGTGCCGAGGAGGACACGGCGGCCGATCGGCGTACCGCGCTGCTCCTCGGGCTGTTCGGAGTTCACGTACTCATTCGAACACCCGCGAGGCCTGCGGGACCAGGAATCGCGGGTGCTCGTCAGACTTCCGTAACCACTTCTCACCCGGATCTCGGCGAGCACCCGGTTCGCGGAGGGTTACGACGCCTCGCCCGCCGCCTTCTCCAGCTGGAACGCCTCGTTGCCGAGCCCGATCCGGGCGTGCGCCTCGGGCCTGCGGGCCCGCAGGAGCAGTCCCTGCGCCAGGCCCACCACCACGGCGAGCCCGATGATGCCGGGCAGCACCCAGCTCAGCGAGGAACCCGGGCCCGCGCCGACCAGGACGTCGAAGTCCTTCACGGTGTAGACGGCGATCACGAGCAGGGCGATCCCCGCGAGGGCCGAGGTGACCAGCCGCCAGGCCTGGGCGCCCGCCGCGCCGCGCCGGACGAAGAAGGCGATCACGGAGGCGGAAGCGGCCGCCATCAGCAGGATCACGCCGAGGGAGCCGATGTTGCCGAACCAGGTGAACAGGTGCAGGACCGGCACGGTCGGGTCGCCGGTGGGCTTGTCGTCGGCGATCGCGAAGACGACCACGACCACCACGGACACGGCGGTCTGCAGCAGCGAGCCGGTTCCGGGCGCGCCGCTGGCACTGTTCGTGCGGCCGAAGGCGGCGGGCAGCAGGCCCTCGCGGCCCATCGCGAAGGCGTAGCGGGCGACCACGTTGTGGAAGCTGAGCATGGCCGCGAACATGCCGGTCACGAACAGCACGTGCAGGACGTCGGTGAACGTGCCGCCGAGGCGGGACTCGGTGAGCCCGAAGAGCAGTCCGGCGCTCTGCTTCTGCGACTCGGCGACGACCGCGGAGGGCCCGGTGGCGACGGTGAGGGCCCAGCTGCTGAGCGCGAAGAAGACGGCGACGCCGCCGACGGCCAGGAACATCACGCGGGGCACCAGGATGTGCGGGCGGCTGGTCTCCTCGGCGTACACGGGTGCCTGCTCGAAGCCGAGGAAGGCGGCGATGCAGAAGCACAGGGCGGTGCCGACGCCGGCGCCGCTGAGGGTGTCCGGGTTGAAGGCGTGCAGGGACAGGCCCTGGGCCGCGGGGTCGGCGACCGCGGCGATATCGAAGATGACGACCAGGGCGACCTCGACGACGAGCAGGACGCCGAGCACGCGCGCGTTGACGTCGATCTTCAGCCAGCCCAGCGCGCCGACGACCAGGGCGGCCACCAGGGCCGGTATCCACCAGGCCACCGACAGGTCGGCGTAGGTGGCGAACAGCCCGGAGACCTCGAAGCCGAAGATGCCGTAGATGCCGACCTGGAGGGCGTTGTAGGCGACCAGGGCGACGAGGGCCGCGCCTGCCCCGGCCGTGCCGCCGAGGCCGCGGGAGATGTAGGCGTAGAAGGCGCCCGCGTTGTGGACGTGCCGGCTCATCTCGGCGTAGCCGACGCTGAACAGGACGAGGACCAGGCCGAGGACGACGTAGAGGAGGGGCTGGCCGACGATCCCCATCACCGCGAATGTAGTGGGCATGACACCCGCGACGACCATGAGGGGGGCGGTCGCGGCGAGGACGGAGAGCAGCAGGCCTCCGGTGCCGAGGCGGCCGGCCCGCAGCGCGCGGTCCTGCCCCTTGAACGTACTGATCTCTGGTCTGCTCTTGCTGGAACTCTCGGTGGCCATGGGGACCGTCCTTCTGGGGTTCGGGGGTGCTACACCGTGCCGAGCGCACTGTCGCGGGCGGCAAGGAAGGCGGAGTACGGCTCGTGGTCCGGATAGGACCAGGGGGCCGGGGTGGGGTGTTCGCCGATGCGGTGGAAGAGGGCGGCGGCCTCGGCGCCGCGGCCCTCGCAGACCTTCGCGTGGGCGAGGAAGTTGAGGTCGACCAGGCGGCGGGGGTGGCCCTCGTGCTCCCATTCCAGCCACCAGTCGAAGGCCGACTTCATCACCTGCCGGGCCCGGCGTCCGGTCCAGTGGCCGGAGGCGGCCGGGTCGCGCGGCTCGTGCCCGGCGGCGGCCAGGGCCCGGTAGCGCTCGGCGTGCGCGATGACCGGCAGGATCGCGAGCGGTGAGTCGGCGGGGGCCTGCTCGGCGGCCCAGTTCGCGAAGTCGTAGACCTCGTGCAGCGGATCGGGGCCCGTGTCGGCCCGGCGCTCGGCGAGCCGGGCGACCATCAGATGGTGGGCGTGGTGGTGGTCGGCGTGCCGCTGCCGGATCTCGCCGAAGACGTCGGCCACCTCGTCCGCCGCCCCGAGGTCGCGCTCCAGCAGGAGCAGGCCGAGCCAGGGGGTGGGGTCGGCGGGCGCGCGGCGGGCCGCGGTCCGGCAGGCCTCGCGGGCGACGGCCGGCTTTCCCTTGCCCCGACGCACCCGCTGGACCAGGGCGAGGGCGAGCAGTACGGAGGCGTCGCCGGAATCCGGCTCGGCCACCAGCCAGTCCCTGGCCCAGGCGTCGCTGTACGGCTCGGCCGCGAGAACCGCGATCCGGTGGCCCCGCCGGTCCCACTCGTCACCCGTCCGGGCGAGCAGTGCCCGCGCCGCCTGCCATCTGCCCTGCGCCAACGCGGCACGCGCGTCGATGAGTTCGGCGTCGTCGAGGGCAGCGTCGAAGGCCTGGGCGGCGCGTTTTCGACTGCGGCCGAAGGGCGGGGGCGGGGACACCGTGTGGGTTTTCCTCACGGAACATGGCGCGTGACGGGTGGGGCGGAAGGGTGAGGCGGAGGGGGTGGGGCGGAAGGGGCGCCTGGGCGGATGCGGGCAGGCCGACCGTCGATGCGGGCAGGTCGGCGGGCCGATTCGCACCGCCATCGACTGATCACGGACAGCCAACCGCCCGCCAATGGTTTGCGTCAAGAGCCGAAGGCGCATTACACGCGTCAACTCTCCATACCTGAGAGGAAGTTGTGGCGAAGCGGTGCTGGTGGGACCGGGTCAAGGGCCCGCGTCTGTGGCGTACGCCATGGCGCCGCGCATCCTCGCACCGCACCATGACAGGAACCCCCGCCGCCGAGAACGGCTCGGCGGCCGAGTCGACAGCCCGGATACGGGTACTCCCAGGAGCAAGCCGGACGCTGGGACGCTACAGTCGGCGACAACCACCCCGCCGCCGGCCGGACGATCGAGGTACGCAGCGTGTCGGTTCTGGTTCTGATTCTCGCCGTGAGTGCTGCCTGCTGCCTGGGCTTCGGCTTCGTGCTGCAGCAGAACGCGGCCCGTCAGGCCCCGCTGAGCGACTTCCTCTCGCTCCGACTCCTCCTCGACCTGGTGAAGGTGCCGCGCTGGCTCGGCGGCATCGGCCTGATGGTGGCCGGAATGGTCCTCGGCGCGATCGCGCTGGGCCACGGCGAGGTCTCCCTGGTCGAACCCCTCCTCGCCACGAACCTCCTCTTCGCCCTGGCCCTCTCCCGCAAGCAGACGAAGCAGCCACTGGGCCGCCAGGGCTGGGCGGGGCTCGCGCTGCTCGCGGGCGGGGTGACCGCGTTCATCGTGGCGGGTGAGCCACGCGGCGGTACGGCGGTCACCGACCCCTTCCGCCACTGGCTGATCATCGGCGCCATGATCGGCCTCGCCCTGCTGCTCACGACCTACGCCAAACGCTCCCGCCTCAGCTCGGGCCCGGTCCTGCTGGCCCTGGCCGCCGGTCTGCTGTACGGCGTCCAGGACGCCCTCACCCGGGTCAGCGGCCAGCGCTTCTCCGAGGGCGGCCTCGCCGAGCTGCTGACCGCCTGGCAGCCGTACGCCGTGCTGGCCCTCGGGGTCACCGGGCTCGTCCTGGTGCAGAGCGCGTTCGAGACCGCGCCCCTGCGGATGTCGCTGCCCGCGCTGACCGCGGCCCAGCCGCTCGCCGGGATCGTGTGCGGGGTGGGCTTCCTGGGCGACCGGCTGCGCACCGACACCCCCGCGCTGACCTGGGAGGCGCTGGGGCTCGCGGCCGTCGTCGCGGGCATCGTGCTGCTGGGGATGCACCCCGCGATGCCGCGCGGGGCCGCCCGGTCGGAACCCGCGCGCGACCTCCAGCCGAGCTGACGCCCGCCCGCCGGGACGGACGGCACGAGCGCTGCTGCTGGATGGCGGCATGAGCGCTGCTGCTTGGATGGGGACATGAGCGCTGCTGACGAGATCCTCGACATCGTCGACGAGAACGACAACGTCGTCGCCCAGTCCCCACGCGGCGAGGCCTACGCCGAGGGGCTGCGCCACCGCTGCGTCTTCATCCGGGCCACCGACGCCGCGGGCCGCCTCTTCGTCCACCGCCGCACGCCGACCAAACTGGTCTTCCCGTCGCTCTACGACATGTTCGTCGGCGGAGTGGTCGGCGCGGGCGAGTCCTACGACGACGCGGCCCTGCGCGAGGCCGAGGAGGAACTCGGCGTGAGCGGGCTGCCCCGCCCGGAGTTCCTCTTCAAGTTCCTGTACGACGACGGGGCCGGCCGGACCTGGTGGTCCGCGGTCTACGAGGTCCGCTGCGAGCTCCCGGTCAGCCCCCAGGTCGAGGAGGTCGCCTGGCACGACTTCCTGCCGGAGGACGAGGTCGAGCTGCGCCTGCGGGACTGGGAGTGGGTGCCGGACGGGCTGGCCGCCTACGAGAGGCTCAAGGCGTACCGGTCGATGGGTTGAGCGGGGCCCGCACCACGTCGTTCGGGAACCCGGCCGATAGGCTCGTGCGCGTGATCGATTTCGCACGGAACGTCCGCGTCTGGTTCGCCCCCGAGGAGGTGCGGCAGGAGGGCCGTACCCCCGACTACCGGTTCTCGCTGGCCAATGAACGCACCTTCCTGGCCTGGCTGCGCACCGCGCTCGCCCTGATCGGCGGCGGCTTCGCCGTGGACCAGTTCCTGCCGGATCTGCGCTGGGGCTGGCGGGTGGGCCTGGCACTCGCGCTGCTCGCGGCGGGCGTGCTGTGCTCGTTGCGGGCGGTCAACCACTGGGTGCGGTGCGAGCGGGCGATGCGACGGGGCGAGGATCTGCCGGTGTCCCGCTTCCCGGCGCTGCTGAGCCTGGTGGTCGCGGTGGTGGCCGTGGCCATGGTCGTCGTGGTGCTCGTCGGGTGGGAGGGATGAGCGAGGCCGGCGCCGCGGAGCGGGACCCGGGGCTCCAGCCCGAACGCACCCGGCTCGCCTGGCGCCGTACGACCCTCTCGGGCACCGTCTCCGCGGTACTCGCCGTGAAGACGGCCCTGCACGGCGGCCCGACCTCCGCCACACTCGTAGCCTGCGCCCTGTGCTGCGCCCTCTGGCTGGGCTTCCTCTCCCTCGCCCACCACCGCATCCGCACCCTGACCTCGTCGGACACCCCGAGGGCCCTCACCCCGCGACACGCCACTGTGGCGGTCCTGTGCACGGTGGCGATGGCGGTGTGCGGGGCGGCACTGGTGTTCTGAGCGGCTCGGCGCCCCACACCGGAGCCGGCCGTGCTCACCCTCGCCCCTACGGCGTACCCATACGCCACGCAGACCTGAATATCCGCATACGCACCTTTCGCGTGACAGCCTGTCCGACGTCATCGCCCGTCGCTTCGAAGGTGAGCACCATGACCACCCTCCACCACGAACACGCCTCGCACGCGCACACCCACGGCCCGGACTGCGGACACACCGAGGTGCCGCACGAGGACCACGTCGACTACGCGCACGACGGACATCTGCACCGCGAGCACGAGGGCCACTGGGACGAGTGCGAACCCGGCGGACATGTCTCGCACGACGGCCACGAGCACCGGCACGGCCAGGACTGCGGACACGAGAGCGTCCTGCACGGCGACCACGTCGACTACGTCCACGACGGCCACCGGCACGCCGCCCACGAGGGCCACTGGGACGACCACTGACCCGACCGGAAAGCACCACCGACAGCTCCCCGACGCACCGCGCGGGGAGCTGTCGGCCTATCGTGGTCCGGATCACGTTCCCCTCCCCCTCTGGACGACATACCGACCAGTCGGCATGATGGTCGGGACCGTTCACGCGCGCGTAAGGAGCCCAGATGAGCCCCGACCACCCACCAGGTCTCGATCTCGACCGGCTGCGCGGTCTGCTCGACCGCGAGCGGCCCGGCCTGGTGCACGGCCCCCTGACCGGCCGGCTGATCGAGGGCGGACGGTCGAATCTCACCTACGCGGTGTCGGACGGCACGTCGAAGTGGGTCGTCCGACGCCCCCCGCTGGGCCATGTCCTGGCCACCGCGCACGACATGAAGCGCGAACACCGGGTCATCAGCGCCCTGCATCCCACGAATGTGCCGGTGCCGAACGCGGTCCTGCTGTGCGAGGACGAGGAGGTGCTCGGCTCGCCCTTCTACGTCATGGAGTTCGTCGAGGGCACCCCGTACCGCACCGCCGACGAGCTCGCCCCCCTCGGACCCGAGCGCACCCGCGACGCCGTGCTGTCCCTCGTGGACACCCTCGTCGAGCTGCACGCGGTGGATCCTGCGGAGGTCGGCCTCGCGGACTTCGGCCGCCCGGAGGGCTTCCTGGACCGCCAGCTGCGCCGCTGGGGCAAGCAGCTGGACGCCTCCCGCAACCGCGACCTCGCCGGTATCGACGAGCTGCACGCGACCCTCGGCCGCCGTCTCCCCCAGTCCCCCGGGGCCACGGTCGTCCACGGCGACTACCGCCTCGACAACGTCCTGATGGGCGACGACGACGAGATCAAGGCGATCCTGGACTGGGAGATGTCGACCCTCGGCGACCCGCTCACCGACCTCGGCCTGCTGGTCATGTACAGCATGCCGCTGGACATGCCCGACTCCCCCGTCTCCACGACCGCCCAGGCCCCGGGCCACCCGGATCCGGCCGAACTGGTCGCGCGGTACGCCGAGCGCTCCGGGCGGGACGTCTCCGCGGTGTCCTGGTACACGGCGTTCGCCTGGTTCAAGCTCGCCGTGATCCTGGAGGGCATCCACTACCGCTACACGCTGGGCCAGACGGTCGGCCGCGGTTTCGACCGCATCGGCGACCTCGTCCCGGTCTTCATCCAGCACGGTCTGACCACGCTTCACGACGGCATCCAGGAAGGCTGATCCGCATGGACTTCGCGTTCGACGCACGCACCGAGGAGCTGCGCGCCAAGCTGCTCGCCTTCATGGACGAGTACGTCTACCCCGCCGAGGCCGTCGCGGAGCAGCAGCGCGACCGGCTGGCCTCGCCGTGGGACACCCCGGCCGTGGTCGAGGAGCTCAAGGCCGAGGCGCGCAGGCAGGGCCTGTGGAACCTCTTCCTGCCCGACGCCGAGTACGGCGCCGGCCTCACCAACCTCCAGTACGCCCCGCTCGCCGAGATCACCGGCCGCTCCCCGCAGCTCGCGCCCACCGCGCTGAACTGCGCGGCGCCCGACACCGGCAACATGGAGGTGCTCTCGCAGTTCGGCGACGAGCAGCAGAAGAAGCAGTGGCTGGAGCCGCTGCTGGCCGGTGAGATCCGCTCGGCGTTCGCGATGACCGAGCCGGAGGTCGCCTCCTCCGATGCCACGAACATCACCACCCACATCGAACGGGACGGCGACGAGTACGTCGTCACGGGCCGCAAGTGGTACATCTCCGGGGCGATGAACCCGGACTGCAAGATCTTCATCGTGATGGGCAAGACCGACCCGGACGGCGAGGACATCCGCCGCCAGCAGTCCATGATCCTGGTCCCCCGGGACACCCCGGGTGTCACGGTCGAGCGCGCGATGCGGGTCTTCGGCTACGAGGACCACTCCCACGGCGGCCACGCCGAGGTGATCTTCGACCACGCGCGCGTACCGGCCTCGAACCTCGTCGGCGAGGAGGGCGGCGGCTTCGCCATCGCCCAGGCCCGCCTCGGCCCCGGCCGGATCCACCACTGCATGCGGCTGATCGGCATGGCCGAGCGGGCGATCGAGCTGATGTGCCGGCGCGCGGTCTCCCGCGACGCCTTCGGCAAGGCGCTGGCCCAGCAGGGCGTGGTCCACAACTGGATCGCCGACGCGCGCGTGACCGTAGAACAGCTCCGCCTGCTGGTCCTGAAGACGGCCTGGCTGATGGACACGGTCGGCAACAGGGGCGCCCACACCGAGATCCAGTCCATCAAGATCGCCACGCCTCGCGCGGTCGTCGACATCATCGACCGGGCGATCCAGCTGCACGGCGCGGGCGGAGTCAGCCAGGACTTCCCGCTGGCCGAGCTGTACGCCGGTGCCCGCACCCTGATGATCGCGGACGGCCCGGACGAGGTGCACCAGCGCTCGCTCGCGCGACGGGAGTTGAAGAAGTACCTCTAGGAGGCGCTCTACGGCCGCAGGGCCCGCAGGAGGAGGTCGGCCAGGTGGTCGGCGACCTCCTGCGGGCCCATCGGGCCGTCCGGGCGGTACCAGGTCGACAGGTGGTGGACGGACCCGAAGTGGTAGTCCACGACGAGATCGGCCGGGGTCGCCTTCGAGAAGACGCCCGCTTCCTGGCCCTCCTCGACGAGCGCGCGGAAGCGTTCGTGGTACTTCCGCCGCTCGGCGCGTACCTGCTTGTTCTTCTCGGGGCTCAGGTGGTGCATCGAGCGGAAGAAGATCATCGCGTCGTCGAGGTTCTCGATCGTGGTGACGACGACGTCGGCGGCCGCCGCCCGCAGCCGCTTCTCGATCGGCTCGTCGGCGTTCGCGAGCGCGTCGAGGCGCTCCTGCTGGACGCGCAGCACGCGCGAGTACACCTCGTGCAGAAGGTCGTCCTTGGAGCCGAAGTAGTGGTACAGCGCCCCCTTGGTGACGCCGGCCGCCTCGACGATCTCCTGCACGGAGGTGCGGTCGTAGCCCTGCTCGGCGAAGAGCCGGGTGGCGGCGGCCAGCAGCCGCTGCGGGACGGGCGTACCGTCTCCGTCCGTCGTCCTGGGCACTGTGCCGCCACCTGCCTTCCGAGAGGTCATTCGCTGTTGTGCGGTGGGGAACGGAGTTCCCGCCGGAGGATCTTCCCACTGGCCGTCTTCGGCAAGTCGGGCAGGATCTCCACCTGCCGCGGGTATTTGTAGGCCGCCAGTCTCTCCTTGCAGTACGCGGCGAGCGCATCGGGGTCGGTTTCCGCACCCGGACGGAGGCTGATGTACGCCTTGACGGTCTCCCCGCGGTACCCGTCGGGCACTCCGACGACGGCCGCCTCGCGCACCGCCGGATGCGTGTACAGCACGTCCTCGACCTCGCGCGGCCACACCTTGAACCCGGACGCGTTGATCATGTCCTTCTTGCGGTCCACGACGTACAGCCAGCCGTCGGGGTCCATGAACCCGATGTCACCCGTGCGCAGCTCGCCGTCCGGGAAGGTCTCGGCGGTCGCCTCGGGCCGCCGCCAGTACCCGGGCACCACCTGCGGCCCGCGCACGACGATCTCGCCCTGCTCGCCGAAGGGCACTTCGGCGCCGCTGTCGTCGACGATCCGTACGACCGTCTCGGGTCCCGGCACGCCCACGGCGAGCGTCCCGGACACCGGGTCGACGGGCGCTTCCCGCTCCGGCGGTACGGAGGCGCAGGGCGCGGAGCACTCGGTCAGCCCGTAGCCGTTGCGGATGTACGGCCCGAAGCCGGCCCGGAACTTCTCCACCAGGGCGGGCGGCAGCGGGGCCCCGCCCGAGGAGATGTTGACGAACGACGAGAAGTGCTCGCGCGTGACGTCCGGATGCGCGGCCAGGGCCATGAAGGCGGTCGACGGGCCGACCGTGTAGTGCGGCCGGTGCTCGGCGAAGGCCTCCAGGACGACACCCGCCTCGAAGCGGTACGCCAGCACGAGCGTGCCCACGCTGTTCAGACACGCCCCGAGCTGGCAGACCATCCCGGTGATGTGGAACAGGGGCGCCAGCGCGAAGTACACGGGCGCCTCGGGCAGCCCGAGCCCGGTCCGCTGCCGCTCGGCGTTGTACATGATGTTGCCGTGGGTGTTGGTGGCGCCCTTGGGCGTGCCGCTCGTCCCCGAGGTGTAGCTGATCAGCGCGATGTCGGAGGGTGTGACGTCCCGTCCTTCGGGCGCCTTGTGCCCGGCCCGTGCGACGGTGACCAGGTCGTCGGCGTCCTCGGCCTGCGGCAGCCGTTCGAAGGTGAGCACGCGCGCGTCCCCGCGGGTCTGGAAATCCAGCTCGCACCCGGTCAGCACGATCCGCACCGGCGAGCCGGCCGCCGTCTCGCGCAGATACGAGTCCCAGGCCCGGTCGGAGCAGATCAGCGCGGCCACCTCACCGTCCCGCAGGACATGGCCGACCTCTCCCGCCTTGTACATGGGGTTGACGGGCACGACGACCGCGCCCGCCTTCCAGGCACCGAGCAGCGCGAGTACGAAGAGCGGGGAGTTCTGGAGCAGGACCGCCACCCGGTCCCCGCGCTCCAGACCGCGAGCGGCGAGGTGTCCGGCGACGGAGTCGCTCAGCTCGTCGACCTCGCGATAGCCGAGCCGCCCGTCGAAGTAGGCGAGGAAGGGCCGCTCCGGCGCCTCGGCGACGGCCCGCCGCAGGGCGTGCACGAGCGAGTCGGCGGGCTCGACCGGCCCGCGCTGGGCCTCGCTGAGCAGCGCCATCCAGGGCTTGGCGGCGTAACGGGACTCGCTCATCGGACCTCCTCCCACTTGCGCTGGAGGTGGTTCATGCCGGCCAGCCAGCGATCGGGCTCGGCGGCCCGCGCCTGGTAGTACTCGGCGACCTCCGGGTGCGGGAGGATCAGGAACCGGTCCTCCTCGATCCCCCGGAACAGCGCCTCGGCCACATCCTCCGGTTCGACGGCGGTCGGCTGGAGCACCAGGTCCCCCGCGGTCCCGGTGGCCGCGAGCATGTCGGTCCGCACGCCCTGCGGACAGATCGCGTGCACCTTGATCCCCCGGTGCCGGTACGTCAGCGACAGATACTCGGCGAAGGCGTACGCCCCGTGCTTGGTGACGGCGTAGGGAGCGGCCCCGATCATGGTCAGCAGCCCCGCGGCGGAAACGGTCGACACGAACCGACCGCTTCCCCGCTCCAGCCACCCCGGGAGCAGCGCGTGGGCGGCCCGCACGTGCGCCATGACGTTCACGTCCCAGGAGGTGGCCCAGCCGGTCTCGTCGAGCGGCTCGTCGGCGTTCCCTCCGCCGAAGGCGACACCGGCGTTGGCGCAGTAGACGTCGACCTTGCCGCCGAGCGCGTCGCGGGCGTCGGAGACGACAGCGGAGGCGTCCCCGGCGACGGCGATGCCCCCGATCTCCTCGGCCACGGCCTTCGCACGGCCGGCATCGAGGTCATTGACGACGACCCGGGCCCCTTCCGCAGCAAACCGCCGGGCCAGCGCAGCCCCGATGCCACCTCCCGCTCCGGTCACAACCACTCCGGCACCCTGCAGGGCTTCCACCATCGGTCTCCTTCGACTGCGGCTCGACTGCACGATCAGACTAACCGGTCGGTATGTTGAAGGAAAGGGTGAGCGAAACCTCCCCACAACCCGCCGCAGCGCCTACCGTGCACCTCATGCGCCTATCCAGACGAACCCTGCTGGCAGCAGCAACGGCAACGGCGTCACTCACCTCCGCACCCCCGGCCCAGGCGGCCCACCCCCACAGACGAACAGGTTTCGAGAACCTGGCCGCCTCCGGATACGCCCAGCTCGAGGGCGAGCGTATCGGCATCGTCACCAACCCCACGGGCGTCACCCGAGACGTGCAGCACATCGTCGACGTGATGCACGCCGACCCCCGCGTCGACCTGACCGCCGTCTTCGGCCCCGAGCACGGCTTCCGGGGCACCGCGCAGGCGGGCGGCTCCGAGGGCCGCTACGACGACCCCGCGACCGGCCTCCCCGTCTACGACACGTACCTCAAGAGCGGCAGGCCCCTCGCCGACATCTTCACCGCCTCCGGCGTGGACACGATCGTCTTCGACATCCAGGACGTGGGCGCCCGCTTCTACACGTACATCTGGACCCTGTACGACTGCATGGAGGCGGCGCAGCTCGCGGGGAAGCGCTTCGTCGTCCTGGACCGCCCGAACCCGGTCACCGGGCGTGCGGCCCAGGGCCCGGTCCTGCACAAGGAGTTCGCGACCTTCGTGGGCAGACAGCCCATCTCCCAGGCACACGGAATGACCGTCGCGGAGCTGGCCCGTCTCTTCAACGGTGAGTTCCTCACCTCGCCCGTCCCGCTGGACACGGTCCTGATGACGGGCTGGAAACGCTCGGAGTTCTACGACGCCTGGAACCTCCCCTGGGTCCCCCCGAGCCCGAACATGCCGACCCCCGACACCGCCCTGGTGTACTCCGGCACCTGTCTCTTCGAGGGCACGAACCTCTCCGAGGGCCGCGGCACCACCCGCCCCTTCGAACTGCTGGGCGCGGAAGGCCTGGACGGCCGCTGGGCCGCCGCCGCCAACGAACTCGGCCTGCCCGGCGTGCACTTCAGAGAGGCGTACTTCGCCCCCACCTTCTCCAAGTTCCAGGGCAAGACGGTCGGCGGCGTACAGATCCACGTCCACGACCGGCCCGCCTACGACCCCGTCCGCACCGGCATCGCCCTGCTGGTGACCGCCAAGAAGGCCTGGTCCGGCTTCGGTTGGCGCGCGGACAACTGGATCGACAAGCTCACCGGCTCCACCCGGGTCCGCACGATGATCGACGCCGGTGCGGGCACCGACGAGGTCGTGGCGGGCTGGCGGGAGGAGCTGACGGCTTTCCGGCGGATTCGAAAGAATTACCTCCTCTACGGATGAGCCGTGGAGTATGGCCAACTTCGCCCGGTAGTAGGACGATGCGCACCACTGCGGGGACGAGGTGGTCGGTGATGGCGGATCCGGCGATGAGTGTGACGCCGTACTGGGAGCTGACGTTCGACGCGGACGGAGACCCGGACACCGGTCGGCGGCACCGGCTGCTCGCGGAGGTGGTGGACCGGGGCGTCAAGGACCTGGTCGTCTTCTCGCACGGCTGGAACAGCGACCGCTCGGGGGCGACCCGGCTCTACAGCAGCTTCTTCGCCCCGTTCCCGCAGCTCGCGCCGGCGGCGAGGCTCGGGTACGTGGGGGTCGTATGGCCGTCGATGCGGTTCTCCGACGAGCCGATCCCGGACTTCCCGCGGTCCGTGGCCGCCGAGATGCCGCCGCGTCCGGTGCTCGACAAGGACACCCGGCACGCACTGCTCGAGACCTTCCCGGGCCGGGCCACCGTGATCGACCAGTTGTCCCGGCTGCTCGATCAGCAACCTCCTGAAGAGGCCGAGCTGGAGGAGTTCGGGCGGCTGGTGCGGATGCTGGTGGACGTCGTGCCGCCGGGGCCGCAGGCGTTGTTCGCGGCGGACACGCTGGCGGAGGGGGTGCCGCAGGACGAGCCGGAGATGTTCGCCGGGTCCGCGGCGACGGTGTGCGAGGAGTTCGCGCGGGCCCTGGCCCATCTCGAATCCCCCGACGGGGTGGAGGGGTTCGCCCTTCCCAACCCGTGGGACGGGGCGCACGAACTGCTGCGGCAGGGGACGTACTACGCGATGAAGCGGCGCGCGGGCACGGTGGGCGAGCGCGGGCTCGGCCGGGTGATCGGGCAGCTCGCGAAGGCCGCGCCGGGGGTGCGGGTGCACCTCGTGGGGCACAGCTTCGGGGGGCGGCTGGTGTCGTTCGCACTGCGCGGGCTGCCGGAGGGGGTGCGGACGGTCAAGTCCGTCACGCTGCTCCAAGGGGCCTTCTCGCACTACGCGTTCGCGACCCGGCTGCCGCACGACACGCGCGCGGGAGGTGTGCTCCAGGGACAGCAGAACCGCGTCGACGGGCCGCTCGTGTGCTGTTTCTCCAGCCATGACTCGGCGCTCGGCACCCTGTATCCGCTGGCCTCGCGCATGGCGGGTGACGCACAGGGGGTGGCGGCCTTCGACCTCGGCCGGACCCTGGGCGCCAAGTGGGGGGCGATGGGCCACGACGGCGTGCAGGCGGTGCCTGACACGCCGTCCTTCAAGCTGGCCGACGCCTTCAGGAAGCTGCCCGCGAAGGGCTGCGTGAACGTCGACGCGGCGGCCGTCGTCAGACGCGGCGGACCGCCCTCGGGTGCGCACAGCGACATCTGCCACCGCGAGCTGGCCCAACTGGTGCTGGCGGCGGGCCGTATCCACTGACCCGCCGCCGGCCGTCGGCCTAACGGTGCGAAGTGAACTCCACCACCTGCTGGAAGGTCGGACGGTTCTGCCAGCTGATGTTGTAGTGCTTGATGCCCCCCAGGGTGCGCTGCACGATCGAGTCGGCGCACCACTGGTCGCCCGCCGAGCACAGGTCGTCGCCGGGGTAGACCTGGGCCGCGGTCTTGCCGGCCGCGGTCTTCAGGGTGCTGATCAGGATGTCCCGGCAGGCGCTGAGGCTGCCGCCGCCGCAGTACTTGTCCGCCAGCGGACCCCGCACGCTCTCACCGAGCACCGCGCGGACGTCCTTGTCGACGTAGCTCCACCAGCCGTACTGGAAGGAGCTGCCCGCGTGTGCGCCGGTGGGTCCGTGCGCGGCCGAGGGGGACTCGTCGACGGGCAGGTTGGCCTGGAAGGCGGTGTACAGGTCCGTGCCGAGGCCCGGTTCGAAGATGCCCTGTGCCAGCAGGGGCCACCACGCGTCCAGGATGCGGATCGCGTCGGCGTCGGCGTACTTCTTCGAACCCGCCGACGTCTCGGTGCGCTTGCCGCCGGCCGTCAGCCACGCCTGGAGCTTGCTCACCGCGGCCGCGGCCGTGGCGTCGGTGACCGTCGAGCTGTTGACCACCTTGAGCAGGTCCGGGAGGACGTCCTCCGCGCGCAGATCGGCGAGGGACGCGTCAGCCATGGCCTTCACCAGCGAGGCCCGGGTGACCCCGCCCGCGGCGACCAGTTTCTTCACGCGGTCTTCCAGCAGATTGCCGCGATGCACGGACCCGTCGCCCCAGGAGGCCGTCGCGTAGTCGAGCGCCTGCTTGTTGTTCCAGGAGACGTAGTAGTCCTGGTCGATCGAGTTGGGGTGTGCGGAAGCCGGCGTGTAGTCGGCGGTGTTCGTCGCCGGGTTCCAGTTCTTCCACTCGTACGCCGCCTGCGCCCACACCGGGAACTCGGCGTCGACGCCGGTCGCGCGCACCGGGTTGTTCCCGCTGTTGTAGTACGCGGTGTGCGTGGAGTCGGCGTAGAACCAGTTGAAGGTGTAGTTGATGTGCTGCACCGCGCTCTGGAAGGTCTGCGGGCTCTTGACGTAGTCCGGGTCGTTCAGCATCTGGAAGCCGATGATCGAGTCGGCCTCGTGCAGGTAGGAGGAGCGCAGGGTGGTGTAGGCGACCTTCTTGCCGCCGACGGTCGCCCGGTACTCGACAGGACCGTATTTCGTGCGCCAGACCCTCATGGTGTACGACCCCGCGGCGGTGCCGTCGGCCGTGGTCGGGGCCCAGGAGTTCTTCTGCTCGATCTTCTCCATGGCCGTGCAGGTGCCGTGGTAGAGGTAGTGGTAGTCGTCCTGGCACAGCTCGACGGCGTAGGTGTCGATGATGTCCTGGCCGGAGGTCGTGGCGGACCACGAGTAGTCCTGGCCGCGACCGAGCTCCACGTACATGCTCAGGCCCGCGAAGGAGGCGCCGCGGGCGCTGATGCCGGGGCCCTGGATCTCCTGGAGCATGAGGAGCTGGGGCGCGAAGTAGCCGGTCTGCGGTCCGAAGACGGCGACCGGGTGGCCGCCGGCCGTGTACTTGCCGCTGACGACAAGGGCGTTGGACATGCCGCGCTTGGCCGAGGTGAGGGCGTTCGCGGTCGCCGTGGCGGAGGCCGCGCTCGCGCTCTGGTCGGCGCCGGTGCCCGTGGCGTCGTGGACGAGGGGCTCGGTGGTCACCGAACCGGCGTCGGGCAGCGCCTCGCCCTGCGCGTTCGCGGGCTTGGCCGCGTACGGGAAGCTCTCGCCGTTGTGGACGGTGAGGACGGCCTCGGGGTCGTTGCGCTCGCGGAAGGACTCCCAGACCTCGGTGCCCTTCGTCACGCCGTACTGCTCCTGGGCGGCCATCAGGGAGATCGCGTTGTTGACCTCGCCGCCGCCCCCGGAGCCGAACAGGGCGCCGATGACGGAGGCCAGCGCGACCAGGTCGGTGATCTTGAAGTGGTCGATGGTGCCGACGTTGGTGACGGAGTCCTTGTGGCCGGTCAGGACGTACTCGCCGGGGAAGTAACGGCCGCTGTCGGAGGCGTCGATGTAGGAGTTGATGCCGGCGAGGTAGGCGTTGGCGTCGGCGAGGGCCTGTTGGCCGCGGGCTCCGTTGTTGGCGACGGCGTTGTCGATCTGCGCCTGGAGGTCGGCCTCGCTGTAGGGGGCGTTGCGCCAGAACTGCTGTTCCAGGCCCTGGTTGGAGGCGGCGCCGCCCGCGAAGGCGGTGAGCTGGCCGCGACCGACGTGCCGGAAGACGTCCATGAGCCACAGCCGGTCCTGGGCCGCCGCATAGCCGGCGCCGAACTCGGTGCCGTATCTGGTGGTACCGGTGATGTGCGGCACACCCGTCTTCTTGTCACGGACGATCTTCACGTCGGTGCGGCCCGCGGGACTCAGGGTGGAGGCGACTTGATCGGAGGGGACCCCGAACGACGCGTCGTTGAAGAACGTGTTGATCGTGGAGTTGGTGAGCGCCGAGTAGCCCTTGGCCAGGTTGGCGTAGGGGCCGAGCTGGTCCTCGGCGTGGTCGGGCTGGGTTCCGAAGGCCTGGTTGAGGAGGACCTGTGCGAGGGTCGCGTTGCCGTTCTCGCCGGGCGGCAGGATGTCGGAACACTGGCCGCCGCAGTAGTCGTTCGCCGCCGTGGCCTCGGCGGCCGAGGCCGTCTGGGCAAGCGGGGACAAAAGACCGGCAATCAGGACGCATATGGATGCGGTCTTCAGGAACCCGGTGAGTCTGCCGGGAGTTCTCAGTCTGTCGAGTGCGGTGCGTGAGGTGCGCCGTGGCATGGCAGCTCCAACCGACGGGGGGTGTGGCCGGACGTTACCGCCGGTATCCCCGAGATTGAAGATGAACATGCGTCAAGTTTTGACAGGGATTCTCGAGCTTATGGGGGGCATCGGAAATCGGATGGAGCCAAATCGCTTGTCGATACGTCTATTCGGCAACGTCGTGCGAAGTCCGCACGGCGACAACGCCGAAGTGACCGAAGTACAGGTGCAGGTGTGACGGAGGTGCAGGGCGATGGCCGGTTTCCGGAGTCTGGCGAGACAGGTGCGAGACCCGCGGTGCGATCTGGCGCTTCGGCGCTACTCGCTGCGCAAGTGCCTTGAGCGGTTCGCTCCTTATGGGCACAGGGCGACCTGGGACCACTTGTGCTCCCGGGCGGGATTCGGTCCCGAGGACCGCTCCCCCGACCCAGCGCGGCTCGTGGCCGCACTGGAGGAGTTGGAGGAGGCGCGTTCGGTCTGGCTGGCCTACGAGGTCGAGTTCGCCGAGCGGCGCAAGAAGGAGAAGCACGACGGGTTGCGCAGGCCGGGCAGTGTGGACGACTGGCACCGGCTGACCTGGGGCGGTTTCGGAGTCGCATGGTGCGACGATCCCCGGGTGCACCCCGATGACTCGCTGGCCGAGGTGCTGCGCAGGCTGATCTCCGCGCTGGAGCGCGAACCGGGCGCGGTGTGCCCGGTGTGCGACGGAGAGCGGCTCGTCTGGAAGTACGAACTCGACCACGAGCCCTCGACCGGACCGGTCTGCACGGACTGCGGGATCCTGGTGCCGCGGCCCGTGCTCACACCCGACGCCCTGGCGGACGCCAGGCGCGGACGGTTGCTGATGTCGGCCTAGAGCGTGTGAGCGCACCGGGGGTGCGCCGGGGATGCCGCACCCCCTGTTCTGACGGGGTTGAACCGTCGGTGCCGCCTGGCACCATCGAGGAATGGTGCAGGTGTGTCTCAACGGCCCGCGCGGGGCCGCCGACGGAACGGCGGTGCCGCTCACGCCCGAGTCCATGGCGCAGGCGGCGGCCGACGCCGTCGAGGCGGGCGCCACGGACATTCATGTCCACCCCAAGACACCGTGTGGGCGGGACAGTCTGTCGCCGCGGGTGGTCGCGGCGACACTCGAGGCGATCCGTGCGCGGGTGTCGGTCCCGGTCGGAGTGACCACCGGCGCCTGGGCGGAACCGGACCCCGCGGCCCGGCTCGCCCGTGTCCGGGGCTGGACCGTATTGCCCGACCACGCCTCGGTGAACTGGCACGAGCCGGGTGCCGAGGAGATCGCCGCCGCGCTGATCGACCTGGGGGTCGGCGTGGAGGCCGGTATCTGGTCGGGGACCGACGCAGCGGCGAGGTTCGCGGTGTCGCCGCTCGGACCGAAGGTGCTGCGGGTCCTCGCGGAGGTGACGGACACACAGGCCGCGGAGACCTCGGCGCGCACGCTCCTCGCCGAGCTCGGTCCGGCCCACGGCCGCCCCGTGCTGCTGCACGGCGAGGAGGCCGGCGCCTGGCCGGTGCTGCGGCTGGCAGGCCGCCTGGGCCTGGCGACGAGGGTCGGCCTGGAGGACACGCTGGCTTTGCCGGACGGTCAACGAGCCGTGTCCAACGCGCAGTTGGTGACCGAGGGGCTGGTCCAGTACCGGTGGGCCGAGCGCTTGTCGTAGGGCAGGCCGAGGGGGCCCACTGCCCGTACGACGGCTCAGCAGCGCTTGTCCGTCGTCTCCCGCCGTTCCGGCTCCCGGCGCCCGTTCTTCCGTCGGCCCCCGCTCTGCTCCACCAGCAGCCGTGACCCCGTCAGCCGGTCACCGAACACATCGTCCGGGTTGGAGAGCACACAGGTGTCGAGGGAGAGACAGCCGCAGCCGATACAGTCGGTGAGGTGGTCTCGGAGGCGGTTCAACTGCTTGATGCGTTCGTCGAGTTCGGAGCGCCAGGCCTCGGAGAGACGGGCCCAGTCCTCGCGGGTGGGAGTGCGTTCCTCGGGGAGTTCGGAGAGGGCGTCGCGGATCGTGGCCAGCGGGATGCCGACGCGTTGGGCGGCCCGGACGAACGCGACCCGGCGCAACGCGTCACGGGAGTAGCGGCGCTGGTTGCCCGTGGTGCGGCGGCTGCGGATCAGGCCCTTGGACTCGTAGAAGTGCAGGGCGGAGACGGCGGCACCGCTGCGGGCGGCGAGCTGGCCGACCGTGAGCTCATGGATCTTCTCGGGAATCTGGGGCACCCCTCGAACCCTACCCATGCCGTCACCCTCGCGGTCCGTTGACATGGGGTCCTCGGCCGACCATGCTAAGCAGTCGCTTAGCAAATATGTGGCGAGGAGGCCGGACATGGCAGAGCCGAGGATCTTCACGGGCGCGGACGACCTGAAGGGGGCGGTGGGCGAGCAGTTGGGGTACACCGACTGGCTGGAGGTCGACCAGAAGCGCATCGATCTGTTCGCAGAGGCCACCGGCGACCACCAGTGGATCCATGTCGACCCGGAGAAGGCCGCCGCGGGCCCCTTCGGCACCACCATCGCGCACGGCTATCTCACCCTCTCCCTGCTGCCGCTGTTCGGACCGCAGCTGATCAAGGTCGAGGGCGTGAAGATGGGCGTCAACTACGGGACGAACAAGGTGCGTTTCCCCGCACCGGTACCCGTGGGCTCCCGCCTGCGCGCCACCGCGCAGATCACCGGTGTCGACGACGTGGCGGGCGGTGTCCAGGTCACCGTCGCCTTCAGCGTGGAGCGCGAGGGCGGCGACAAGCCGGTGTGCGTCGCGGAGTCGGTGTCGCGGTACTACCTGTAAGCGGCTACTTGGTCGCGCCCACCATCCGCAGTACGAGGTCGGCGTCGAGCGCGCCGACCTCGTCGGGCGTCCAGGGGCCGTCGACATTGAACCAGCGGGCCACGTCGATGCAGAGCGACATGACGGCGAGGGTGGTGCCCCTCACGTCGAGCACGTCGAACTCGCCGGAGGCCACGCCGTCCTCGATGATCCCGCGGATCTCGGCGTCGCACTGCCGGCGCAGCGCGAGGATCTCGGCGCGGGCGTCGGGGCCGAGCGAGTCCAGTTCGTACTGGACGACCCGGGCGGTGGTGCGACCGCCGGCGTGCCAGCGGACGAAGGAACTCACGGCGTCCGTGAGCCGCTCGGTGGCGGTGCCTTCGCGGCGGGCCGCGACCTGGAGGATCTCCAGTGCCTTCGCGTGGCCGATCCTGCTGATGCGGTGGAGCAGCTCTTCCTTGGTCTTGTAGTGGATGTAGAGCGCGGCGGGGCTCATGCCGGCCCGGCCCGCGATGTCCCGGGTCGTGGTGGCGTGATAGCCGCGCTCGGCGAACGCCTCCACCGCGGCAATGAGCAGCCGCCGCGCCGCGTCGGGCGTGACCTCGCCCCACGCCGACGTCTCGCCGCCGGCCGTCTCCTCCGCCGTAGTCATCACACGCCCCTCTCCACTGTCAGAACCCCCACCATACCGCCGAACCTGAGCGAGCGCTTAGCTGCCCCGCTCGGGGGGGGGCGCTGCGCGAGCTTGAGCAGGGGGGTGCGGGGTGCGGACTGGAACAGCGGGGGCGCGGGACGGGGGCCGGAACAGCGGGACGCAGGCCGCGAGCCGGACCAGCGCGGCGCAAGCCGCAAGCCGCGAGCCGGAGCAGTGAAGTGCAGCCACAGCTCCACTGGACGCGGGCAGCGGGGAGAGACGCTCGACGTGCGGGCACAGTCGAGGCCGCTCAAGGCGTGTGCGGTCGGTGCGTTCGAAGCCGACCGTGCCGAGGCCTCGCAAAGCCCACGCCCTGCACCCCCGCTGCTGCGGCCCACGCCCTGCGTCCGGCTAAGCCCCGACCTCCAGGTCAAACCCCCTCCCGACCATCGCCCGTCACAGCTTCTCGAAGGGGTCGTGCTCGGCGAGCAGTTTCTCCAGGCGGGCCTGGTCGACTCGGCTGACGATCTGGCCGGCCTCCTGGCGGTCGCGGATCACCTTGGCCAGGGTGAAGGCCGAGGTGACGAGGTACAGGACGGCGATCGCGAGGAAGCCGCGCACCCAGGAGTCGGCGTTCAGGCGGAAGATGCCGACGGCCGTGGCGGCCATGGCCACGGCGAAGGATGCGACGGCCTGGCCGTAGAAGGCGGCCGTGTTCTGCTGCTTGACCGGTGTGTCACTCATGGCCAGAGTCTCGGCCCTCCGTGACCCCGGCCACATCCGCTCAGGTACTCAGACGGTACTCAGAACGCCGAGACCCCCGTCAACGCCCGTCCGATCACCAGCTTCTGGATCTGACTCGTGCCCTCGTACAGCGTCATCACGCGGGCGTCGCGCAGCAGTTTGCCCGCCGGGTACTCGTCGATGTAGCCGTAGCCGCCGAACACCTGCAACGCGTTGTTGGCGGCGCGCACCGCAGCCTCCGAGGCGAACAGCTTGGCCTTGGAGGACTCGACCGCGAAGGGCAGCCCCCGGTCTATCAGGTCGGCCACCCGCCAGGTCAGCAGCCGGGCCGCGTCCACGTCTACGGCGATGTCACTGATCAGCTCCTGGACGAGCTGGTGCCCGGCGATCGGCTTGCCGAACTGCTCGCGTTCACCGGCGTAGCGGACGGCCGCGTCCAGCGCGGCCTGGGCGATGCCCACACAGCCCGCCGCCACCGACATCCGTCCCTTGGCCAGCGCGGACATGGCGACGGAGAACCCCTTGCCCTCCTCACCGACCATCGCGGAGGCGGGCACGCGAACGCCCTCGAGCACCAGTTCGGCGGTGGCCTGTCCACGCAGGCCGAGCTTGCCGTGGAGGGTGCGGCGGGTCAGACCGGGCGTGTCGGTGGGCACGAGGAAGGCGGAGACGCCCTTGTGGCCCGGAGCGTCGGTCGACCGGGCGAACAGCAGCACCACGTCGGCCCACGTCCCGTTCGTGATGAACATCTTGGTGCCGTCGATGACGTAGTCGTCGCCGTCCCGCACCGCGCGCGTGGCGAGGTTTCCCGCGTCGGACCCGGTTCCGGGTTCGGTGAGGCCGAAGCAACCGAGGTACTCGCCGGAGGTGAGCCCCGGCAGCCACCGGCGCTTCTGCTCCTCGCTCCCCCAGGCGGCGAGCGTCTTGGCCACCAACCCCAGCGACACGGAGACGATGCCTCGCACCGACGAATCACCGCGCCCGAGCTCCTCGGTGACCAGGCAGTACGCGAGATGGTCGCCGCCCGAGCCGCCGTACTCCTCGTCGATCGTCAGCCCCAGGAACCCGACCTCGCCGAGCTTCTTGACGATGGCCCGGTCGACCTCCTCGGCGCGATCCCAGGCGATGACATGGGGGGCGATCTCACGGTCCACGAACTCCCGCGCCAGCCGCCGGACGGCAGCCTGCTCCTCACTCAACCCCAGGTCGACCACGAGATCACCTCACTTGAGAGCGACGCCTTTAAATTAGCACTGCTAGTTTCTGTTCCGCAGCCCTACTATGTGCGCCATGGCCAGACCGCGCAAGCCCCTCCTCAGCACCGACCGGATCGTCGAGACGGCCCGCGCGCTCGTGGACGCGGAAGGCCTCGCGGCACTGTCCACGCGTCGGCTGGCGGCGGAACTCGGCGTCAGCGGCCCGTCGCTCTACAACCACTTCCGCACCAAGGACGAGATCCTGGAGGCGGTCGCCGACTCGGTGAGCGCCCAGGTCGACCTGTCGATGTTCGAGGACGGCCGCGCGTGGCGGACCGCGTTGCACGACTGGGCCGTCTCCTACCGCACCGCCCTGCGCGACCACCCCAACATCGTCCCGGTCCTGGCCCGGGGCCCCGGCCGCCGCCCCGCGGGCCTCCGGCTCGCCGACGCGGTCTACGGCGCGATGGTCGACGCGGGCTGGCCCCCGGCGCAGGCCACGTCCATCGGCGCGCTGATGCGGTACTTCATCATGGGCTCGGCGCTCGGCTCCTTCGCGGGCGGATTCGTCGACGACAAGAGTGCCTACGACCCCGCGGACTATCCCCATCTCGGCCAGGCGCACCTTCTCGCCGAGCAGCAGGAGAAGATTGACGAGCGTGCGTTCGAGACCGGGCTCAGGGCTCTGCTGGACGGCCTTGCCCAGCAGTACGAGCAGGTCGGGCCCACCGCGTAGGCATATTTCGGTGGGCGCCGAAGTATCCGTCCGCGATGCTGGACCACATGACCAAGGACCCGCAGGCACCTCAGTTGGCGAGGCTCGCCGCACTGATCGCCGATGAGACCCGGGCGGCCTGCCTCCTGGCCCTCCTCGACGGCCGGGCCTGGACCGCGGGCGAGCTGGCCCGGCACGCGGGTGTGGCCGCGTCCACTCTCAGTGAACACCTGGGCAAGCTGGTCGCGGGCGGGCTGCTGACAGAGGAGCGGCAGGGGCGCCACCGGTATGTGCGGCTGGCCGACGCGAGGGTGGCCCACCTGGTGGAGGACCTGGCGGCACAGGTCTCCCCGGACGCGGTCCCACGCCCGCGAAACCTGCGGGAGTCGAGCGCGGGCTCGGCGATGGCCCGGGGCCGTACGTGCTACGACCACTTGGCAGGGCGACTGGGCATCGCGGTGACGGACGCGCTGACGTCCCGTCAACTGCTGCGTCAGGACTCGGGTTTCGCCCTCACGAACGCGGGCCTGGCGTGGTTCGAGGCCACGGGCATCCCTCTCGACCGCAAGGGCCGGCGCCCTCTGGCCCGCGCCTGCCTGGACTGGACGGAACGACGCCCGCACCTGGCAGGGGTCGCGGGCGCGGCCCTGTGCCGGCACGCCCTGGCCGAGGGCTGGTGCGTACGCATCGGCTCGGAGCGAGCGGTGAAGGTGACAGCGACAGGAGAACGGGCGCTGACCGACCTCCTGGGAATCGACGCAGAGGCGCTCCGCTGAGGCCACCAGGGGCAACCCGTCCGAAATCCGCGAGCTTTTGCACCCTCCCCTTCCTAACCTCAGGAGCATGATGAACCACCGCCGCACCGAACTCCTCGCAGCCGGCGCAGCCACCGTCACCGTCATCCTGTGGGCCTCCGCGTTCGTCTCCATACGCAGCGCGGGCGCCGCCTACTCCCCCGGCGCCCTGGCCCTCGGCCGACTCCTCTCCGGCGCACTCGCTCTGGGCGTGATCTGCCTGATACGCCGGGAAGGACTCCCCCCACGCTCCGCCTGGCGCGGCATCGCCGTCTCCGGCGTCCTGTGGTTCGGCTTCTACATGGTCGTCCTGAACTGGGGCGAGCAGCAGGTGGACGCGGGCACCGCGGCCCTGGTCGTGAACATCGGCCCCATCCTGATCGCCCTGCTCGGCGCCCGGCTGCTCGGGGACGCGATGCCGCCCCGGCTGCTGGCCGGAATGGCGGTCTCCTTCGCCGGCGCGGTCACCGTGGGCCTGTCGATGTCGGACGACGGCGGTTCCTCGGTACTCGGCGTGATCCTGTGCCTGCTCGCGGCGATCGCCTACGCCGGCGGAGTCGTCGCACAGAAGCCGGCCCTGGGCTCCGCGACCCCGCTGCAGGTGACGACGTTCGGCTGCTTCACCGGCGCCGTCCTCTGCCTCCCGTTTGCCGGCCAACTGGTGTCGGAGGCGGCCGACGCCCCGGCCTCGGCGACCCTCAACATGGTCTACCTGGGCGTCTTCCCGACCGCCCTGGCCTTCACCACCTGGGCCTACGCGCTTGCCCGTACGACCGCCAGCCGCATGGGCGCCACCACCTACGCGGTGCCCGCCCTGGTCGTCCTGATGTCCTGGCTGGCCCTGGGCGAGGTCCCGGGTCTGCTCACGCTCGCGGGCGGGGCACTGTGCCTCGCAGGCGTGGCGGTGTCCCGCTCCCGAGCGCGGCGGACGGCCGCGGCCCCGGTGACGGCACCGGAGCCGCAGCCGCAGCCCGAGAGCGCCTCAGACCCCGCGTGAACGCGCCCTGCTCGCAAGCACCTTGATGCAGAGCAGCGCGATCACCGAGAGCCCGATGATGTACCCGGACACCGCCATCGACGTGCCCGTGGTCTCCAGCAGGAGCACCATCAGGAAGGGCGCGAGCCCACCGCCGAGCACGGCGGCGATCTGGTAGCCGAGGGAGGCGCCGGTGTACCGCATCTCCGGCGTGAACAGCTCGGCGAACAGGGCGGCTTGAGGGCCGTACATGATGCTGAGGAAGCAACCGGCGACGAATGTGGACACCGCCAGCCACAGCAGCGACCCGGTGTCGATGAGCAGGAACATCGGTATCGCCCACAGGGCGATGCCGACCGCGCCGAGGCCGTAGATCCGGATCCGGCCGAGGCGGTCGGAGAGCGCGGCGGCGGCCGGGATCAGCACCAGCTGGGTGAGACTGATGCAGAGCGAGACGGTGAGAACGGCACTGCGTTGCATGCCGAGTTCGCGGGTGGTGTAGTCGAGGACCCCCGTGATCATGATGTAGAAGGTCGCGGTGTTCACGGCGAAGGAGCCGCCCGCGAGGAGCACCGTGCCGAGGTGGTGGCGCAGGATCGTACGCAGCGGGGAGTTCTTCCCGCTCTGCTCCTTCGCGGCCAACTCCCGTTCTGCCTGGCGGAATTCGGGGGTCTCCTCGACCTTGGCGTGGATGTACCAGGCGAGCGCGAGGACGAACAGGCCGATGAGGAACGGGACGCGCCAGCCCCAGGCCGCGAACCCGGCGTCCGTGGTGAACGCCCCGGCCAGCAGGAACACCGTGTTGGCGGTCACCACGCCGATGGGGACGCCGAGTTGGACGACGCTGCCGTAGAGCCCGCGCTTGCCCTCGGGGGCGTACTCGGTGGCCAGCAGCATCGCGCCGCCCCACTGCGCGCCGACCGCGACGCCCTGTACGACGCGGAGGAGGACGAGCAGGATCGGGGCGGCGACGCCGATCGTGTCGTAAGTCGGCAGCAGGCCGATGCCCGTGGTGGCGACGCCCATGAGGGTGAGCGCGAGGACCAGCATCGGCTTGCGGCCGCGCTTGTCGCCGAGTTGGCCGGCGACGATGCCGCCGATCGGCCGGGCGAGGAAGCCGACGGCGAAGGTGGCGAAGGCGGCGAGGACTCCGGCGGTGGAGCTGCCCGCCGGGAAGTACAGATCGCCGAGAACGAGGGCGGCGGCTATGCCGAAGACGAAGTAGTCGTACCACTCGACGGCGGAGGCCAGGGCGGCCGCGGTGGCGACGCGACGGCGGTGGGGAGTCGCCGGCGCTGCTGTGGAAGTGGGGTGAGCGGAAGGGGCCGTGTCCATGCGGTGCACACTCCGGTGGGTGCGTGGGGACGTTGGCGGCTGAACATACTGACCGGACGGTATGGGGTCAACGGTTGTGCGGGAAGGTTGCCCGGAGCACCCGAGGCGGGGTCCGGGCAACCGTCGATCAGAACACCACGAGCGCCCGGCCGCCCTTGCCCGCCAGCATGTTGTCGAACGCCGCCGGAATCCCGTCCAGCGCGATCCGTTCCGTCACCAGGGCACCGAGGTCCAGGCGGCCCGCCCGGACGTGCTCGGCCAGCACGGGGAGGTCCTCGGCCGGGTTCGAGTTGCCGTAGACGCAGCCGGCGAGGGTGCGGCCCCAGTGGAAGATCTCCAGAGCGTTGAAGGTGACCTGCTGGTCCTTTCCGCCGATGCCGACGACCGTCGTACGGCCGCCGCGGCGGGTGGAGTCCCAGGCCGTGCGGATGGTCGTCGCGCGGCCCACGCACTCCACGGCGACGTCGACGCCCTGCTTACCGGTGAGGCCCCTGATCTCGCGGGCGGTGGTGTCGGAGGCGATCACGTAGTCGGTGGCTCCGGCCGCGCGCGCCAACTCCTCCTTCTCCGGGGAGACATCGACCGCGACGATCCGGGAGGCGCCCGCGATCCGGGCCGCCTGGAGCGCGGCCAGGCCCACTCCCCCGACGCCGTACACCGCGACCGTCTCGCCCTCCCGGACCCGCGCCGAGTGGTGGACGGCGCCGTAGCCGGTGAGGACCGCACAGCCCAGCAGGGCCGCGTCGGTGAGCGGGATCCCCTCGGGAAGGGGCAGAAGGCAGGACTCGGAGACGACCGTCTCCTCGGCGAACGCGGCGACGTTCAGACCGGGGTGGAGGTCGGTGCCGTCGGCGGTGCGGGCGTAGACGTTCGCGGCGCCGTTGAGCGCGTTGGCGCACAGCCAGACCTCGCCGAGCGAGCAGGCGTGACAACTCCCACAGGATGGCGCCCAGTTGAGGACGACTCCGGCGCCGGGCGCCACGCCGGTGACCCCCTCCCCCACGGCGACGACCGTGCCCGCGCCCTCGTGGCCGAGGACGGCCGGGACGGGGACGCGCATGGTGCCGTTGGACAGGGACAGGTCGGAGTGACAGACCCCGGCGGCGGCGAGCCGGACGCGGACCTGGCCGGGGCCGGGGTCCGGCAGGTCGATGTCGGTGACCTCCAGGGGAGCGCCCACGGCGGGAAGAACGGCGGCACGAACCACGGGAAGGCTCCTCAGAACTGGAGGGACTTGGTCTGGAGGTACTCGGCGAGACCGTGCGAGCCGAGCTCGCGGCCCACCCCGGACTGCTTGTAACCGCCGAAGGGGGCAAGGGGGTTGAAGCGGCCGCCGTTGATGTCGACCTGGCCGGTGTCCATCCGCCGGGCGAAGGCCACCGCCTCCGACTCGTCGCCGGCCCAGACGGCGCCCGCGAGGCCGTAGACCGTGCCGTTGGCGATGCGCAGGGCGTCCTCCTCGTCCTCGTAGCGCAGGACGGACAGGACCGGGCCGAAGATCTCCTCCTGCGCGATCGTCATGTCTGGGGTGACATCGGCGAAGACGGTCGGGCTGACGAAGTAGCCCTGTTCGCGCGGGGATTCGGGGCCGCCGGCGACCACTCGGGCGCCCTCGGCCACGCCCTTCTCGATGTAACCACGCACCCGCGCCTGCTGCTTGGCGCTGACGACGGGACCGATGCGCTCGCCGTACTTCGCGGCGGCCGCGGCGGCGAGTTCGACGGCCTCGTCGTACTGCTCGGTGTGCACCAGCATCCGGGTCCAGGCACTGCAGGTCTGGCCGGAGTTGGACATCACGTTGGCGACGCCGACGTTGACCGCCTTGGCGAGGTCGGCGCTCGGCAGGATCACGTTGGCGGACTTGCCGCCGAGTTCCAGGGCGACCTTCTTCAGGGCGGCACCGGCGGTCGCGCCGATCTGCCGTCCGACCGCGGTGGAGCCGGTGAAGGAGACCAGGTCCACCTCCGGGTGCTCGGCGAGCGCCTGCCCCGCGACCGGGCCGAGGCCGGTGACCAGGTTGAAGACACCGGCCGGGACACCGGCCTCGTGGACCGCCTCGGCGAAGAGCTGGGCGACCAGTGGGGTGTCCTCGGCGGGCTTGAGCACGACCGTGCAGCCCGCGGCGAGGGCCGGGGCGACCTTGGCGACGATCTGGTGGAGCGGGTAGTTCCAGGGCGTGATCGCGCCGACCACGCCGATCGGCTCCTGGTGGACGGTGGAGTTGCCGACCTTTTCCTCGAAGGGGTGCGTGGCCGCGAGCTCCGCGTAGGAGGCGGCGACCGCGACGGGGACGGCGGCGTGGACGTTCTGCGAGAACTTCAGGGGCGAGCCGAGTTCGGTGGTGACGGTCTCGGCGATCTCGTCCTTGCGGGCGGCCAGGACGTCCCGGAGGGCGGCCAGGCGGGCGGCCCGCTCGGCGGGGGCGGTCGCGGCCCAGGCCGGGAGAGCGGCGCGGGCGGCCCGTACGGCGATGTCGACGTCCTCGGCGGTGCCGGCCGGGACCCGGCCGACGACCTGTTCGTCGGCCGGGTTCACGACCTCGATCAGGTCCGGGGCGGTGGCCGGGCGCCACTCGCCGTCGATGTACATGCCGTCGTGCGCCTTCATGGTGCGTCCTCCCGGGCTGGGCCGTGCGTGTGTCGTCCGGCTTCATAAACTAGCGACGATAGTTTTCTCGCGCCAGAGCGGGACCGGACCGTCCAGGGACATCAGAAGTCGGCACGGGCCCGGTCGTCCACCCGCCCCACGGATTCCTGCCCGAACGTGTTCTCGTACGCCCGCCGGATCTCCTCGATCCTCCGGTCGCTCGCGGACGCCTGCCCCGCCGGATACAGCAGGATCAGCTCGTACGACCGCTCCGTCTCGATCCTCCCGCTCACGTCCCGCCACTGCCCGTGCCCGGACTGCACGGTCAGTCCGCCCGGGAAGCCGGGCGTGACCTCCTTGTCGACGAAGGAGGCGGTGCGGCGGAGCGGCGGCGGGCTCAATGCCGAGCCGCACCCTCCCCCACCCGGACCGTCACTCGCCCAAGTCCGGCAGGTGGTCCGGGGACGGGCAGATGCGTTCTCCGTGCTGGTCGAAGACGAAGAGGTGGGAGATGTCGACGAGGAGGGGGACCTGCATGCCGCGGCGGAGGTCGAGGTCCGGGGTGGTGCGGACGACGAGGTCACCGGGGAGGCGGGGGTCGGACGGGGTGGGCTCGGGGCCGGAGTCCGGCGGGTCCTCCAGGACCACCACCGGGCCCGCCCGCAGGGAGCCCGCGCGATCTCGCAGACGCTCCAGGACCGTGCCGTCGCGGCGGCGGCGCCGGGTCGGCCGTAGAGCGGGTCGCGGGGCCTCCAGGTCGGGGACGAGGGCGGGGCGGGAGCCGGTGTTGAAGTGGACGAGGACCTCGTGGCCCTGGAACTCCACGTGCTCCACCAGGCCGGTGATCGGCATCTCGCCCGGACGCGCGGAGGTCCGCTTGGCGATGCGGATCGCCTCCGAGCGCAGGCCCACGATCACCTCACGGCCCTGCTGGACGCGGAGCAACTGGTGGTCCAGGGAGAGGGGTTCGGGCAGCCGCAGGTACTGCTTGCCGAGACTGATGGTCATCGCGCCGTCCAGCGGAGCCCGGACCAGGCCGCGCAGCAGGTTGATGCGCGGGGTGCCGATGAAGGCGGCGACGAAGACGTTGCGCGGCAGCGCGTACACCGAGCGGGGGGTGCCGACCTGCTGGAGAACTCCGCCGCGCAGCACGGCGACCCGGTCGCCGAGCGACATGGCCTCGGCCTGGTCGTGCGTGACGTAGACCGTGGTGACACCCAACTCCCGGGTGAGGCCGGCTATTTCGGCCCGCAGATGGTTGCGGAGCTTGGCGTCCAGGTTGGACAGCGGCTCGTCCATCAGGAAGGCGGAGGGGTGGCGGGAGATGGCCCGGCCCATCGCCACCCGCTGGCGTTCGCCGCCGGAGAGCTGGCCGGGGTAGCGGTCGAGGAGGTCCTCGATGCCCAGCATGCGGGCGGTGGCGTCCACACGTGCGCGTGGATCCTCGTTGGGGGCCTCGATGCGCAGCGGGAAGCCGATGTTCCCCCGGCTGGTCATGTTGGGGTAGAGGGCGAAGTTCTGGAACACCATCGCCATCCGCCGCTCGGCGGGCAGCAGGTCGTTGGCGTACTCACCGTCGAGCCGGAGATCGCCCTCGGTGATCTCCTCCAGACCGGCGATCATCCTGAGCACGGTGGATTTTCCGCAGCCGGAGGGGCCGAGCAGGACGAGGAACTCGCCGGGCCCGATGTCCAGCGAGAGCCGGTTCACCACCCGGATTCCTCGCGTGTAGGTCTTGCTCACGTCGTGCAAGGAGATGGCGCGTGTCATGACGGTGCCCCCGAGGGCTGAATCAGGCGCTGGTGCTCCGCGGTCGAGAGGCCCCGGGCGGGTCGTACGGGGCTGTGAGTCACGGAAGTTAACGGAATGCGCCCGGTCGGGGGAAGAGACTGGGCGGTATCAGACGCTCCAGTCCAGCCAGTGAGAAAACGGACGGCAGGATTCAGCGGGCCGTCGCGCTCTTCGTCGGCCGCGGCTCACGGGTCTGGGTGAGGTGGGCGAACACGACGACGTTGCTGGTGTAGCCCGTCCGCCACTTGAAGAGTCCACCGCAGGTGATCACGCGCAGCTCCGGGCGCCGGGCCGGTCCGTAGACCTCTCTGTCGGGGAAGCCCTCCTTGTCGAAGACCTTCACCCGGTCCACGGTGTAGACGGCGGTACGACCGTCCGCGCGTCCCGCCTCGATCACTTTGCCGGGTTTCACCTGGGCGAGCGCGGCGAAGACGGCGGGGCCGGTCCTGGTGTCGCGGTGGCCTACGGCGATCGCCGTGCCGGACTCGCCGGGCGTGGGGCCGCCCTGGTACCAGCCCACGAGTTTCGGTCTGTCCACCGGTGGTGTCGCCAACTCCCGTCCCTTGATGAGCCCGAGGCCCGTGATGGGGGCGTCGATGCCCAGGGACGGGATGCGGAAGGACGTCGGCCGGGACCGGGGCAGCGGGCGGAGCGGGGGCGTGCGGGTGGGCGTGGGACGGGCGGAGGGGGCCGGCCCACGGGTCACCTCGACGTCCGGCCAACCGGTCACCTCGGCGTCCGGCCCACGAGTCACCTCGGCGTCCGGCTCACCGGTCGCTTCGGCGTCCGGGCCGACTGCCACCTCGGCCTCCGGGCCGGCGGCCGCCACGGCGTCCTGGCCGTACGGTCCGCCCGGCACGGTCGACTTGTGGTCACCCGTGCACCGGACCCCCACCGTCACCAGGACGACCGTGAGCAGGGCCGTCCTGGTGAGGCGGTAGGCGCGGGTCCGGTACCAGGGCCTGCGTCTGCGCCTACGCGGCGCCATTGGGCCGACGGCGGTTCAGCCGGAAGTACGCGACACCGCCGACCGCCACCAGGCCGACGGCCCCCGCGGCGGTCACCGGCGCGAACGCGGCCGCGGTGTCGACGAGCCCGCCGCCGCCCGCGTGCACACCGCCCTTCGGGCCGTTGGGGTCGTTCTTGCTCCAGCCCGCGCCGTCGCTCTGCCGGTCCTCGATCTGGTCGCCCGCCCGGCGCTCCCCGCCCTGCCTTCCGTCGTGGCAGTTGACGCGGAAGACCTTGTCCTTGGGGATGCCCGCCACGATCCAGGTGATCTTGTACTGCCCGTCCGCCATTCCCAGCGGGTCGGTGTGACCGGCGCCCCCTGCGAGCTGGATGGCGCCGGTGACGGTGGCGGCGCTGCTCAGCGGAGGCTGTGGCGTGATGGTGTAGGCGATGGTGGTGAGGATGTCGAAGTTGACGGCATCCAGGTAGAACTTGCAGACCTTGGGATCATCCTTCGAGACGCCGAAAGGCACGCCCACGTGATGGATCCTGATGTCGCCGTTCTCACCTGCTGCCGACGCGGTCGGCGCCGCCACCCAGGACGCGCCGGCCGCGGCGAGGGCGGTGAGGACGACAGTGGCGCCCGCGCGAACGCGGAAGGTACGTGGGAGTGTGGGGGTGGGCATGCGCGCTCCTCCGATTCAGACGATTTACATACAAATCGCTCTTTCGGCAGAACTCTCCTTTATGCGCGCAGCGGTCGGGCGCATCGGCGCCCGGCGCGCCGTCAGATATCACTCGTGCGGCGCAATCCCGGGCGTTTCGGCCGCTTTCCGGCGTCCGGCCCGGGCTTTCCGGGTGGCCCCGGTGACCGCAGCGCCACCCCCGCCGACAGCAGCAGCAACGTCCCGAGCATCACGAACGGCGCCGCCGCGCCCGCGACCCCGGCGACCAGGCCCGCGGTGGCCGGCGCGGCGACCTGACCGAGGCGGTTGCCGGTCAGCCGCAGGGCGAGCGCGGTGGAGCGGGCGCCGTCGGGGGCGGCCTGCACGACCGTCGTCATGGACAGCGGCTGTCCGACACCGAGGCAGAAGCCGAGCACGGCGAGCATGACGGCCAGCGCCCACACCGGGACCGGCAGCGCGATGCCCGCGCACAGCAGGGCCGCCAGCAGACACGTCACGGTGAGGAGCAACGCGCGCCCCAGCAGCCGTAGCAGAGGAGTCAGCACCAGACGGCAGGCGATGGTGGCGGCCGCGCGCAGGCTCAGCAGCAGGCCGACCACCGAGGGGGCGATGCCCCGGTGTTCACCGACCACCGGAAGGTACGCGGTGAGGATGTCCGTGGCGGACAGTACGGACAGGCTCATGAAGATGCCCCCGGGCACGCCCCGGGACCGCAGGATGTGCCCGACGGGAATCCGGTCGCCTTGCCCGGTACGGGACTTGGCCGCCGTGTCGCGGTGCTCGATGCGCCACAAGGACGTGCACGCCACCGCCGCCCCGGCGCCCGCGACGAGCAGCGCCAGCGCACTCGTGCCCGCCATGTCGGAGCCGCCGATCAGCGCGCCCGCCGCGATCGGGCCGACCAGCTGGCCGAGGGAGGCGCCAATGGTGAAGTGGCCGAAGTTGCGGTCCTGTTCGTGCGGGGCGGACTGGCGGGCGACGAGCGACTGGGCGCCGATGACGAAGCAGAGGTGGCCGAGGCCCATCACCCCGCTCCAGACCGCCATCGTCCAGAGCGAGTCGGCGAGGCCGCTGAGCGCGCAGCCGCCGGAGATCAGGACTACACCGACGGGCAGCAGCGGCGCACAACGCCCGTGATCCGTACGGCGGCCCAGCGGGACCGCCGCGAACAGCGGGAGCAGCGCGTAGACACCGGCGATGACGCCGATCGCCCGTTCGTCCGCGCCCAACGCGAGGGCCCGGTAGGAGACGGCGGGCCGGGCCATCGACACCGCCCCCTGCGCGAAGCTGAAGGCGATGACGAGGCGGAGCAGCCAGCCGCGGTTCCCACCGGGCGCCATGGTTCAAGTCCTCCGTTGGAGTAGGTCAGATGATCCCGAAGAGGATGCCCGCCCCGAGGATGATCAGGCAGGTGAGCGCCGCCCACTTGACCACGAACCTGGTGTGGTCGCCGAACTCCACCTTGGCCATGCCGACCAGGACGTACACGGCCGGGACCAGCGGGCTCGACATGTGCAGCGGCTGGCCGACGAGGGAGGCGCGGGCCATCTCCAGCGGGGTCACACCGTGCGCGGCGCCGGCCTCGGCGAGGACCGGGAGGACGCCGAAGTAGAAACCGTCGTTCGACATGAAGTAGGTGAGCGGGAGGCTCAGGATGCCGGTGACGAGGGCCATGTGCGGGCCCATGCCCTCGGGGATGACGTCCACCATCCAGCGGGCCATGTGGTCGACCATGCCGGTGCCCTGGAGGACGCCGGTGAAGACGGCGGCGGCGAAGACCATGCCGGAGACGTTGAGGACGTTGTCGGCGTGGGCGGCCAGGCGGGCCTTCTGGTCCGGGATGTGCGGGAAGTTCACGGTGAGCGCGAGCGCGGCGCCGATCAGGAACAGCACCGGGATCGGCAGCCACTCCATGATCATGGCAGTGAGCAGGGTGAGCGTGAGCAGCGCGTTGAACCAGTAGAGCTTGGGACGCAGGGTGGCCCGGTTCGGGTCGAGGACCTGGAAGCGCGCCGCGTCGCCGGCCTCGTCCTCGGCGTCGGTGCCGGAGCCGGAGCCGCCGGTGGCCACGGGGGTCTTCGAGCCGGAGCCGGAGCCGCCGGCGCCCACGAGCACCGTCTCGGTCTCCTCGACCTTCTCCCCGGCCTTCTCGTCCACCAGGATCTCGTCCAGGGTGAGCACGCCCAGGCGCTTGCGCTCGCGCTTGCCGAGCACGTACGAGAGGACGAAGACGCCCAGCAGGCCGACGGCCAGGGCCGGGATCATCGGGACGAAGATGTCGCTGGCGTCGAGCTTCAGCGCGGTGGCGGCGCGGGCCGTCGGGCCGCCCCAGGGCAGGGTGTTCATCACGCCGTTGGCCATGGCGGCGACACCGGTCATCACGACCAGGCTCATCTTCAGGCGCTTGTACAGCGGGTACATCGCCGAGACGGTGATCATGAAGGTGGTCGAGCCGTCGCCGTCGAGGGAGACGATCGCGGCGAGGATCGCGGTACCGACGACGATCCGCATCGGGTCGGCCTTCGCGAACTTCAGGATCCCCCGGACGACCGGGTCGAAGAGGCCGACGTCGATCATCACGCCGAAGTAGACGATCGCGAACATGAGCATCGCCGCGGTGGGGGCGAGGCTGGTGACGCCGTCGATGACGTAGTCACCGAGCTTGGCGCCCTTCCCGACGAAGACGCAGAACAGTGCCGGGATCAGTACGAGCGCCGCGATCGGCGACATCTTTTTCATCATGATCAGGACCAGGAAGGTCGCGATCATGGCGAAGCCGAGGATGGTCAGCATGAGTGGATACCTAACGTTCGCCCTTGAACTCCCACCGGAGTCGGCAGTGCGATGACGTTAGGACCCGTCAAGCGGCGTTAACAAGACGTTGACATGCGAGCAATAAGCGCAAAACTGCTGGTCACAGCTTTGCGCTGCTCACAGGGCCGCTACGGCGGCCAGTTTTACCGGTATGCCGTTGAGGACCGCGTTGCCCGAGAGCGGGTCGAGCAGGCTGCCGTCGAGGAGCTGGTTGACGTTGACGCCGGGGTCCTTGAGGGCGTGGCTGAGCCGGGTGCCGGGCCGGTTGTGACCCCAGCCGTGGGGCAGGCTGACCACGCCGGGGCGCACGCCGTCGGTGACCTCGGCCTCGGTGACCACCTCTCCCCCGGCGCCCTTGACCCGCACCGCGGCACCGTCCTTCAGTCCGAGCCGCTCGGCGTCCTCGGGGTGGATGTGCAGGGTGCAGCGGTTGGTGCCGCCGGTGAGGGCGGGGACGTTGTGCATCCAGCTGTTGTTGGAGCGCAGGTGCCGGCGGCCGACGAGGACGAGCCCGTCGGCCTTGTGCCGCAGGGCCTCGCGCAGCCTGGGCAGGTCGTCCGCGATGGGCCGCGGCAGCAGTTCGACCTTGCCGCTCCTGGTCTTCAGCGGCTGCGGCAGCCGGGACCGCAGCGGTCCGAGGTCGATGCCGTGCGGATGCGCGAGCAGCTTGGTGAGGCTCAGCCCGTCCGGTCGTACGCCGAAGCCGTCGCCGTAGAGGCCGAGGCGCAGCATCATGTCGAGCCGCCGCTCGGGGCCGGTGTCACCGACGAGTGCGGCGGTGAGTTCGCCCGGCTCACGGCCGTGCACGGGCGAGTGGGCGTCCTTGACGGCCTTGCCGAGGGTCTGGCCGATGACCAGGTCGTCCACGGCTGACGGGTCGGCGCCGTGCATGCCGGTCGCGGCGAGGATCAGCCGGGCGAGGATCTCCGTCTCCGCCATCCGGCCGGGCTCCAGCGGGACGGCGGGGCGGGTGTAGCGGACCTGGTTGCGCACGGCGAGGGTGTTGAAGGCGAAGTCGTGGTGCGGGCTCTGGGAGGGCGGGGGCGGCGGCAGCACGACGTGGGCGTGGCGCGAGGTCTCGTTCAGGTACGGGTCCACGCTGACCATGAACTCGAGCGCGCCCAGGGCCTTGTCGAGCCGGTCGCCGTCGGGGGCGGACAGCACGGGGTTGGCGGCGACGGCGATCAGCGCGCGGACCGGCTCGCCCTCCGCGGTCGCGGTGTCGATCTCCTCGGCGAGCGCGGAGAGCGGCAACTCGCCCTTGGCCTCCGGGTGCCGGCTCACCCGGGAGTGCCAGCGCGCGAGCGCGAATCCATGGCTGGGTCCCGCGGGCCGGGGCGTGCGGTCGGTGGCCGCCTGCGGGAAGAGCGCACCGCCGGGCCGGTCGAGGTTGCCGGTGAGGATGTTGAGCACGTCGACGAGCCAGCTGGCCAGGGTGCCGTGCGGGACGGTGCAGCTGCCGATGCGGCCGTATACGGCGGCCGTCGGCGCCGCGGCCAGTTCGCGGGCGAGGGCACGCGTCACCCCGGCGTCCACGTCACAGGCGTCGGCGACGGCTTCGGGAGTGAAGTCCTTTACGGCTTCCCGGAGTTCGTCGAGCCCCTGGAGGTGCGAGGTCAGCTCCCCCGGGTCCACGAGGCCTTCCTCGAAGAGCACGTACGCCATGGCGGCGAGAAGCAGCGCGTCCGCACCGGGCCGGATGGCGATGTGCCGGTCGGCGAGCTTGGCGGTGCGGGTGCGGCGGGGGTCGATGACGGTGAGGGTGCCGCCGCGGGCCTTGAGCGCCTTGAGCTTGCCGGGGAAGTCGGGAGCGGTGCACAGACTCCCGTTGGACTCCAGGGGGTTGGCGCCGATCAGCAGCAGATGGTCGGTGTGGTCGAGGTCGGGCACGGGGATGGCGTTGGCGTCGCCGTACAGCAGCCCGCTGGAGACGTGCTTGGGCATCTGGTCGACCGTGGACGCGGTGAAGACGCTCCGGGTGCCGAGCCCGGCGAGCAGCACCGGTGGGTAGAGGGCACCGGCCATGGTGTGCACGTTGGGGTTGCCGAGGACGACCCCGACGGAGTTCGCGCCGTACCGGTCGACGACGCCCCGGATTCCGGTGGCGACCGCGTCGAAGGCCTCCTCCCAGGTGGCCTCCACCAGCTCGCCGTCCCGTCGCACGAGAGGCGTGCGCAGCCGGTCCGGGTCCCCGTCGACGGCTCCGAAGGACGCCCCCTTCGGGCAGATGAACCCCTTGCTGAACACGTCGTCACGGTCGCCGCGGGCGCCGGTGACCCGGGTCCCCTCGACGGTGAGCGTCAGACCACAGGTGGCCTCGCACAGGGGGCAGATACGCAGAGCGGTGCGGGACACGGGTCCTCCCGGGGCAGCGGTGCCTGTCCAGGCGAGCATACCGACCGGTAGGGATGGAGGGGAGGGGTTGTGGACGGTCAGTCCAGAACCCTCGCCAGATAGGCGCGCAGTAGCTCCCGGGCCTCCTGGATGATCCGCTCGTCCCCCTCGGGGGCCATCCGGAAGGCCAGGTGGACCAGAGTGTCGGCGGTCTCCACGGCGATGAGGAAGGTGCGGCGCAGGTCGTCGTCCGGTTCCCGGTCGAGGTAGCCGGAGAGGAGGTCGGTGAGGCGGTCGGCGACCCGGTGGTTGGGTTCCGCGTGGCGGGCGCCGACGGGGATCTGGTTGCCGAAGTCGACGAGGGAGAAGCCGGGGGCGGTGCGTTTCATGGCGAGGTACTCGTCGAGGACGACGTCCATCGCCGTACGCCAGCCTCCCTCCTCGCCCGACTCCTTGAGACGGTCGGTGACGCCCTCTGTGAAGCGCTCCAGGTTGCGCTGGGCCAGCGCGTCGGCCATCTGCCGCTTGTTGCCGAAGAAGCGGTAGACGGAGCCGATGGGCACGCCGGCGCGCTGGGCGACGGCACGCGTGCTCAGGGCGTCGTAGCCGACCTCGTCGAGCAGGTCGGCGCAGGCGTCGAGGATTCTGGTCAGCCGTTCGGCGCTGCGCCGCTGCACGGGGGCGCGGCGAAGCGAGGTCGCTTGGGGCACGGGCTTCATGATGCCTTTCCGCCGTGGTCCGGAAAACCCTGCCACCTGGTACGGGGCCGGGGGCCTGCGACACTCATCGGCCACCGCCGACGCTCGTCGCGAGCCGCGCGTCGGAGACTGCGCCATCAGCGCTCACGCCGTCCTCGGGGTAGGGGGCACCGCCGCCCGCCCTCGCCGTGGCCTGCACTTCCCAGGCACCGCCACTCGTAGCCGTGGCGAGCCGCGAAGCCGAAGCGCCGCCGACCGTGCTCGTGGTGAGCCGCACCTCCGAGGCACCGCCGACCGCGCTCATGAGGAGTCGCGAACCCGAACCACCGCCGCCCGCTCGCATGCCGGCCTGCGATTCCGAGGCGCCGCCCGCGCTCCCTCCGGCCTGCGGGCTCGGAGCGCCGCTGCCCGTCGGTTGCGGTTTCGAGGCCGTGACGTCCGCCGTGCTCTCCACCGGGTCGCCGTCCACGGCCCACACGGTGCCGTCGTCGGCGTACAGCCGGGCGGTGACCTTGTGGGTGCCCTGCGGGACGTACGCGGCCGCGAGGCGGCAGGACGGGGCGCGGAGGGTGGTGACGGGGCGGTCGTCCACGAAGACGACGGCGACGCCGCGGCCGGAGACCGCCTTCGGCTTCGTCCCGGCGGGCGAGAAGGTGAAGTTCTCGACGGTCAGCCGCACCGACCAGCTGTTGTCGGTGTTCGGCTGCACCTCTATGCCGACGTCGGGGGCGTTGTCCTTGTCCACCTCGCGGTAGTGCCGCCCCTCCTCATCGGTGTCGTCGAGGACCTTGCCCACCGGTGAGACCGACTGTCCGTCCCTGCGCTCCTGCGCTCCATTGGCGCCACAGCTCACGGATCCGGTCACCAGCACGACACAGACCGCGAGCAGGGCAATGAGTCCCCGCGTCCACGACATGCCGGCGAGCGTAGAACACAGGTCCGACACCGCGAATCCCCCTGGGGTCTGGTTCTCGCTCTCCTCCCTGAGGAGGTCACGGCGGGGAAATCGGTTCCACGGGACGGCCCCTTGCGCCGATGAAACCGTAATCCTACGGTAGTCCATAGGAATCAGAGCGCAAGGGAGCGATCATGAGCGGGGACACAGCGAGCACGCGCGCCGACGCACGCAAGGCCGCCGAAGGCTTGGCCCATCTCTCCGGATTCGGCAACGAACACGCCTCGGAGGCCGTCCCGGGCGCCCTGCCCGAGGGCCGCAACGCCCCGCAGCGCGCCCCCCTCGGCCTGTACGCGGAGCAGCTCAGCGGTACGGCGTTCACCGAGCCCCGCGCCCACAACCGCCGCTCCTGGCTGTACCGGATCCGCCCCTCCGCCGCGCACCCGGCGTTCACCCACACCCACCACGGCCGGATCCGTACGGCCCCCTTCACCGAGTCGGTCCCGGACCCGAACCGGCTGCGCTGGAACCCCCTGCCGGAGCCGGCCGAGGGCACCGACTTCCTCGCCGGTCTGTGGACCCTCGGCGGCAACGGCGACGTCACGCAGCGCACCGGTATGGCCGTGCACCTCTACCACGCCACCGATTCCATGGACCGCGTCTTCAGCGACGCCGACGGCGAGCTGCTGATCGTCCCGGAGCGCGGCGGGCTGTTGCTGCGCACGGAGTTCGGACTGCTGCATGTGGAGCCGGGCCATGTGGCGCTGATCCCTCGTGGGGTCCGCTTCCGTGTGGAGCTCCTCGACGAGTCAGCTCGGGGTTATGTGTGCGAGAACTACGGGGCGCCCTTCCAACTCCCCGACCTGGGCCCGATCGGCGCCAACGGCCTCGCCAGCCCCCGCGACTTCCGGGCTCCCGTCGCCGCCTACGAGGACGTCGAGGGGCCGGTTGAGGTCGTCAACAAGTTCTGCGGCAACCTCTGGACCGCGACCTACGACCACTCCCCGCTCGACGTGGTCGCCTGGCACGGCAACCATGTGCCGTACGTCTACGACCTGCGCCGCTTCAACGTCATCGGCAGCATCTCCTACGACCACCCCGACCCGTCGATCTTCACCGTGCTGACGTCCCCGTCGGACACCCCCGGGCTGGCCGGCGTCGACTTCGTCGTGTTCGCACCGCGCTGGCTGGTCGGCGAGGACACCTTCCGGCCGCCGTACTTCCACCGGAACGTGATGAGCGAGTACATGGGACTGCTCGAGGGCGCCTACGACGCGAAGGCCTCCGGAGAAGGGGGCTTCGTGCCCGGCGGCGGCTCGCTGCACAACATGATGTCGGCGCACGGGCCGGACCGGGAGACGTTCGACCGGGCGAGTGCGGCCGAGCTGAAGCCGCAGAAGGTCGACGACGGGCTCGCGTTCATGTTCGAGACGCGCTGGCCGGTGACGCTCACCGCGCACGCGGCCCGGGCGGACCATCTCCAGCCGCACTACGACGACGTGTGGCGCGGCCTCGAACGTCACTTCCGCCCGTTGCACTGACCGATCCGCGGAAGGTACGGATAGCCCGTGACCTCCTTCGCCCCGGACTCGATCGTCCTGAACCGCAAGCTGCCGCTCTGGTACCAGGTGTCGCAGTCCCTGCGCGCCTCGATACTCGGCCGCTCCCCCCAGGACCCGCTGCGCCTGCCCACCGAGGAACAGCTGGCCGGCCACTACGGCGTGAGCGTGCTGACCATGCGGCAGGCGCTGAAGGAGCTGGAGGACGAGGGGCTGATCAGCCGCCACCGCCGCCGGGGCACCTTCATCGAGCCGGACGCCCGCCGGGGCACCCCCGTCCGGCTGCTCGGCTCGGTGGACGCGATCGTGGCCCAGCAGTCCGGCATGACGACCGAGCTGCTGGAGCACGGCAAGTCGCCCGTGCCGCCCGAACTCGCCGAGCACTTCACGGACTTGGACGAGGTGGCGGCGTACCACCGACTGCGCAGCGACGAGCAGACGGGCGAGCCGACCAACCACGCCCGCAACTACGTCCGCCCCGAACTGGCCGCGCGCATCGACCCGTCGGATCTGGCGCGATGGCCGATGACCAAGGTGCTGCGGGACGTCGTCGGGGCGGACATCAGCCGCATCACGGACACCGTCGAGGCGCGTCTCGCGGACCCGGAGACCGCCCGGCTGCTCCAAGTCCCGCTGCTGAGCCCGATCCTGCACTACACGGGGGTCACCTACGACACGGACGGCCGGGTGCTCGACGTGGCGGTGATCCACTACCGGGGCGACCGGTTCTCCTTCACGGTGACCCTGGACGCCACATGAGCTCACCGGCCCCGACTGCCTGTCGGCGGGAGGTCGTACGATGCCCAGCGTGACGCACGACGACGCTCCGCCGCTGGCGGACCTCATGCCGTGGTCCGTCGCACCGCCGCGGCTCGGCCGGGGGTGGCCGACGGGTCCCGACGCGGCAACGCTGAAAGCCCGCTGGGACGCCCTGCTGAAGGCCGAGGGACCCGACCGGGAAGCCCTGTTCGAGCCCACCCGCTCCCGCACCCTGCGGTCGGCGGTCGGGCAGCTGCCCGGGCGGACGGGCGGCACGGAGAGGCTCGCGCGCGCCACCGGCCCCTGCCCGGAGCCGGTACGGGTCCTGCACGCGCCCTTCGACGAGCAGTGGCTGATCCCGGACCACCGGCTGATCGACGCGGCCCGGCCCGAGCTCTGGCGGGTGGCGGACGAGGACCAGGTGTTCGTGGTGGAGACACCCACGGACGGTCACGGCCCCCAGCTCCTGGCCACCTCCCTCCTCCCCCTGCTCCGCCCCGGACGGGTCCGCCCGCTGTACCGCCGCCCTGGCGGCACGGAGCCGAACCTGGCCCCGGGGCTCCTGGAGCACCTGCGGGCGCGGCTCGGGATCACGCTGGAACCCGTGGACGTGCTCGCCTGGACCCTGGTGGCGGTCCGCCCGGACCTCACCGTCCCGCTCACCGACGACCCCGAACTGTGGTCCCGCGGCGTCGAGTCGGGCCACCGCATCCTCTGGCTGATGCGCCGCGACGGCGACCGCCCGAAGCTGCCCGGAGGCCGCCGCCCCTACGTCCGCGCACCTCTGCCGTCCCGCCCCCTGACCCTGGACTACGACCGCGACGAGGAGGCCCTGCTGCTGGACGAGGGCCGCATCTCCCCCGTACCGCCGAAGGCCTGGGACTTCGAGGCCGGCGGAGTGCGGGTCCTGGAACAGTGGTTCACGGCCCGCGTCACGGAACCGGAGCCGGGCACGCTGGCCGCGATCCGTCCGGCGACATGGCCGCAGCCATGGACGTCGGAGCTCCTCGAACTGATCACCGTGCTGGCCCTGCTGGCGGACCTCCAGCCCCTCCAGGACGAGTCGACGTCCCGGATCACGGCGAGCGATCTGCGCGAGGCGGGCGTTCTGCCCGTCCCGGACTCGGCACGAAGGCCGGCCTCGGTCCTGGACGGGCACGAGGAGGGGCCGGAGGGGCAGCTCGCCCTGCTCTAGCCTCTGGGGGCGAAGCCGTCCAGGACCCGCTCCAGCATCCGCTCGAACACCGCGTCCAGATCGATCGGCCCCGCGTCCTCCATGAACGAGGCCGCCAGCCGCGGATACGCCCCCGACGCCAGCTGACTGCCGAGATACGCGATCCGCACCGCGTTCTCCTGCTCCTGCGACCACGGCAGCGACCGCACCCGCTCGGCCGTGGACAGCTCGTTCGAGACGTACGTCGTCACACACCCGTTGAGCATCGCGACCAGCTCGATCTTCGTGCCGTTGGGGGCGTCCAGCGGGTCGAGGCAGGCGAGGCAGTGCTCCAGGTAGCGCAGGGCGTTGGGGCTGAACCCGTACACCCCTGACATCAGCCGCACCAACCAGGCGTGCCGGTGCATGAGCGCCTTGGTCTGGCGCGCGTTGCGGAGCATGTCGGCCCGCCAGTCACCGGTCGGCTCGAACAGCTCGTGCTCCCCGCTGACCGCGTCCACCATCAGCTCGTACAGGTCCTCCTTACGGGGGACGTAGTTGTACAGGGACATCGTCCCGCAGCCCAGTTCGGCCGCGACATGCCGCATGGACACCGCGTCCAGACCCCCGGCATCCGCGAGCCGCACCGCCGCGGCAGCGATGTCCGCCCTGGTGAACGCGGGTTTGGGCCCACGCCCCGTGCGCTCGGGACGCGCCCAGATCACTTCGGGTACGGCCGCTCGGCCCGCCATCGATCATCACCTCGGCCACCATCCTAGTTACGTACAGCGTACGTAGTGCGCTATGGTCCTGCCATGACTTCTACGTACGCTGTACTTAGTGAAGGTCTGGAAAAGCGCTTCGGGGAGGTCCATGCCCTGCGCGGCCTCGATCTCGCGGTCGCCCCGGGCACGGTCTGCGGCATCCTCGGCAGCAACGGCGCGGGCAAGACCACGGCCGTACGGCTGCTGACCACGCTGCTGCGGCCGGACGCCGGCTCCGCGCGGGTCGCCGGACACGACCTCGTCCGGGAGCCGGAGGCCGTACGGCGCGCCATCGCCGTCACCGGTCAGTACGCCTCGGTCGACGGGGACCTCACCGGGCGGCAGAACCTCAGGCTGTTCGCCCGGCTGCACCGGGTGCGGGGGCCGGCCGAGCGGGCCGCCGAGCTGCTCGACCGCTTCGGGCTGACCGAGTCCGCCGATCGGGCCGCGTCCACCTACTCGGGGGGTATGCGCCGCCGTCTGGACCTGGCGGCGAGCCTGATCCGCCGCCCCGAGATCCTGTTCCTCGACGAGCCGACGACGGGTCTCGACCCGGCCAGCCGCAACCTCATCTGGGACGCCGTGCGCGACCTCACGGCGGACGGCACGACCGTGCTGCTGACCACGCAGTACCTGGAGGAGGCCGACCAACTCGCCCATGACATCGCCCTGGTGGACCAGGGGCGGGTCGCGCACACGGGTTCGCCGTCCCAGCTCAAGGCGTTGATCGGGGCGCACGTCGAGATCGTCGTCGCGGACGCGGACGTCCTGGCGAAGGCCGCCGGTGTGCTCGACCAACTCACCGGCGGGGAGCCGTCGTTCGACCACCTCCGGAACTCGGTCGGCGCGGTCACCCGGGACACCACGCTCACGCTGCCCCGGCTGGTGCGTGAACTGGACGCGGCGGGCGTGCCGTTGCTCGACGCGAGCATCCGGCCGCCGACCCTCGACGACGTCTTCCTGCGACTCACCAAGGAGGTTGCGGCATGAGCATGTTGGCCCACGACGGCACCGCGATGCTGGGCCGTCAGCTGCAGCGGATCCGGAACACCCCGGGGCTGCTGATCCTGACCCAGACCATGCCGATCACCATGCTGCTGTTCTTCGGCTACGTCTTCGGCAGCGCGCTGGCGATGCCGGGCGAGGAGTACCGGTCCTTCCTGGTGCCGGGCCTGCTGGTGGCGACGGCGGCGAACGGGATCATGACCGGGATGTTCCAGGCGGCCCAGGACGTCCACCGGGGCGTGACGGACCGGCTGCGCACCCTGCCGATCAGCCGGGCGGCCGTGCCGCTGGGGCAGTCGGTCGCGGACGTACTGGTCACCGCCGCCGGCATGGTGCCGTTCCTGCTGGTGGGGCTCGCGGTGGGCTGGCGTGTCGAGAAGTCCCCGCTGCAAGCGGTGGGCGCCCTGGGACTGTTGCTGCTGTTCCGCTTCGCGACCACCTGGATCGGCATCTTCCTCGGCCTGCTCACCCGGAACGAGGAGGCCGCCGGTCAGCTGGGCGGTGCGACGTTCGTCCTGCCGCTGCTGTCCAACGCGTACATCCCGACCGAGGGGCTGCCCGGCTGGCTGCGCACCCTCGCCGAGTGGAACCCGATCAGCGCGGTGACCACGGCCCTGCGGGATCTGTTCGGCAACGCCCCGGTTCCTGAGGGGGCAGCCTGGCCGGTGGCCCATCCGATCGCCGGGTCACTGATGTGGTGTGCGGTCCTGCTCGCGGTCTTCGCGCCGCTTGCCGTACGGCGGTACGCACACGGCGAGGGCTGAACGCCTCGTGCCGGGAGGGAAGTTCGGGCCCTGCCGGGGCCCGGGCCGACCTCGGAGTGCATGACAAGTCTGGTGGGCTTGTGGACTGAGGTGGGGACGTACCCCGCGCTCGACCGACTCACCTGGATCGTGCTGCATGCCGTGGGGATGACGGACGGGAGGGCAGCACGACGCCGGGGTGGTGCGACCGGTCGAGCGCGGGTCGGGACGTCCGAGCCCAGGGGGCCCGGCGAGCCGTACGGCTCAGCGCCCGCCGAACAGCGAACGGCGCAGTCGGCGCAGGGGCGCGAACAGCGAGACGCGGCGCACCCGCGCACCCCGGTCACTGCGCTCCTGCTTGGTGGTGTCACGTGCGGTCAGCTCGCGCATCAGTGACGTCGCCTCAGCCGCCTCTCGCTGCGGGACGGCAGGTCCCGACAGCACCGAGAGATGGCGGTCGAGGCGCGAACTGGTCGCGCTGCTCCCGCAGGTGATCGCAGGGACCCTCGCCCTGCGCACTGTTATCTGTTCCATGTCACTCCCCACCCGTACGAGTCCACCCGGCCCGGGCAGGGTAACCCTATCGCCCCGTGGGGGCACACGTGTATCGGCGTCACAGGATTCACCTTCCCCGTAAGGGTGTTGACGACCCCTCCATGATTACTCTCCGAATCCAACCGATTTCAGGGCGAGTTGGACAACTGGCTGGGTAGTGGGCTGCGGGGAGCCCCCATCGGGCTCGACGGTCACAGCGAGTGATGTCGCGGACTTGTCGAGTCCGGCCGCGACCAAGGGCGTGTCGGCGGCGAAGAGCCCGAGGGAGCGCGGTTGCTCGTTGGGGCGCATGAGCCACAGCTGCCGCACGCGGCCGCTCGGGGGCGCGCTGTACCCGCTCAGGGTGACGACCGCGCGCCCCTCCGATGCGGAAGCGATCACTCCGATGGTGCGGCCCTGTGCGTCCTGCCCCCGGGTCGCCGCTGCGTCCGCGGCCTGGAGAACGTGGGCGATCTCACTGGCCTGAGCCTTCTGCGCGTCCAGTTCGTCCTGTGTCCGGTTGGCCTGGACGGCGAACAGCGAGGCGACGACGAGAGCCGCGGCCGCGGTGGCCGTCGCGAACGGTACGAACAGGGGACGCCTCCGACGCTGCCTGGGCGGCGGCTGGGCGCCCCAGACATGGGGCGGCAGCTGCGACTTGCGGGCCCGCACCGGCTCCGGCCGCGCACGGGCCGGCTCCGGCCGTACGGCGGGCTCCTGCGGGATGGTGCGTACGGCGGCCAGCACCCGGTCGCGCATCGCCATCGGCGGCGGAGCTGCGGCCGACCACGCGAGCCGCACCGCGTCCTCGGACAGCGCACGTACTTCCGCCGCACAGCTGTCGCAGTCCTTGAGGTGCCTCTCGAAGCGGGCCCGCTCGGCGGGCTCCAGCGCGTCGAGGGCGTACGGGGCCGCGAGGGAGTGGAGATCTTCCCGGCGGAAGAGGCTCATGCCACACCTCCCAGGCACTCCCGCAAGCGGGTCAGTCCGTCACGCATCCGCGTCTTCACCGTTCCCAGCGGCAGGGACAGCCGCTCGGCCACTTCACGGTACGTGTAGCCGTCGTAGTAGGCGAGGGTGACGGACTGGCGCTGGAGTTCGGTCAGCCGCTCCAGGCACCGGCGCACCCACTCGCGTTCGAGGCCCGCCTCGACCTCCTCGGTCACCTGGTCGAAGGCGGGGTGGTGGGCCCGGCGTGCCTCGCGCTGCTCGCGCTCACCGGCCGCACGGGCGCTGCGCACCCGGTCGACGGCTCGGCGGTGCGCGAGGGTGAGGACCCAGGACAGCGCGCTGCCCCGGCGCGGGTCGAAGCGCGCGGCGGACCGCCAGAGTTCGAGCAGCACCTCCTGCGACACCTCCTCCGACTGCGCCGGATCACGCACCACACGCCGTACGAGCCCGAACACCGGCCCCGCCACGAGCCCGTAGAGCTCCTCGAATGCCATCTGGTCCCCGCCCGCCACGAGCATCAGAAGCTCGTCCGCTTCCAACTCGTCGCCCCCTCCCGCAAAGCCGCACCTGGGCCGTCCCGTCCCACGAGGTATTCGCAACGAACACACCTCCGGATGGGGTTACGGATCAGAACGCCGAAAACGCGGGTCGAGCAGCAGAAAAGAAGTTTTGAGATTCGACCAATCCGCCCCGGCCACCACTCCGAATCACCGGGCGTCAGGCAAGTTGGACTGAGGACGGACGGCATGACACCTATCTCCAGGAGTGGCTCGGGACGCAGGAGCCTCGCGACCCTCGTATGTGCTGCGCTGGCCGCCGGAGGGCTCGCAGCCGCCGGTGTGGCCACGCTGGAACCGGGGGCGGCTTCCGCCTCCAGTCACCGGGAGGCCCCGCTGATCTCGGGTGACCCCCAGTACGACAACACGGACGTGTACGCGTTCGTCAGCCCCGACAAGCCCGACTCGACGACGATCGTCGCCAACTGGATCCCCTTCGAGGAGCCCGGCGGCGGCCCGAACTTCTACCAGTTCGCCGAGGACGCGCAGTACGACCTCCACATCGACAACAACGGTGACGGTCAGGGCGATCTGCTGTACCGCTTCACCTTCAAGACGCACGTCAAGAACAAGAAGTCGTTCCTGTACAACACGGGCGCGGTCGAGAGCCTCGACGACCCCGACCTGAACGTGACGCAGACGTACGACATCGAGCTGTTCCAGCTGAAGAACCAGAAGGTCAAGTACAAGACGAAGCTCGCCGACGACATCCCGGTGGCGCCGTCGAACGTCGGCAAGGCCTCCATGCCGAACTACGAGAAGCTGCGCGACCAGGCGGTCTACAAGCTTCCCAACGACTCGACGTCGTTCGCCGGCCAGGCCGACGACCCGTTCTTCGCCGACCTGCGCGTCTTCGACCTGCTGTACGGCGGGAACCTCACCGAGGTCGGCAACGACACGCTCAAGGGCTACAACGTCAACTCGATCGCCCTGCAGGTCCCGACGGACATGATCGCCGAGTCCTCGCACCAGCCGGTCGTGGGCATCTGGTCGACGACCCAGCGCAGGAACGCGCAGGGGTACTACTCCCAGGTCTCGCGGCTGGGCAACCCGCTCGTCAACGAGGTCGTCAACCCGCTGAAGGACAAGGACAAGTTCAACGCGTCCTCGCCGTGGGACGACGGGCAGTTCCTGAAGAACGTGACCAACCCCGAACTGCCGAAGCTCATCGAGGCGATCTACAAGATCCCCGCCCCGAAGGAGCCGCGCAACGACCTCGTGGACGTGTTCCTCAAGGGTGTGAAGGGGCTGAACCAGCCGCCCTACGTGCGCCCCGCGGAGGAACTGCGCCTCAACACGTCCATCAAGCCCACCGATTCTCCGAAGCGGCTCGGTGTGCTTGATGGCGACAACGCCGGATTCCCGAACGGACGGCGGCTGACGGACGACGTGATCGACGCGTCGCTCCAGGTCGTCGAGGGTGAGCTGGTCGGGTCCAAGAACGACCTCGGTGACGCCGTCGACAAGAACGACAAGGACTTCGAGAAGTCGTTCCCGTACGTGGCGCTGCCGACCGAGGGCTCCCGGGGGCCGCTGGCCAAGGGGACGACCTCGGGCAACGACGTCCGCAACCAGCTCGGGGACGCGCTGTCCCCGGCGGGTTCCTCCGGCTCCGGGGACAACATGACCCTGATGGCCGGGTCCGCGGGCGCCGGCGCGGCCGGAATCGTGCTCATCGGGGCCGCGCTGATGTGGTGGCGCCGGATGCGGCGGCGGGCGTACTGAGCGCCTGAAAAACCTGCAACTCCCCTTCACTGGCGCGGCCCGCACGTACTCATCCCCCACGGTGCGGGCCGCGCCGCACCACACGATCACGAGCCAATCAGGAGAGGGCATGTCCGGGTCTACGACCGACAGCGCACCCGAGAACGAGCACGACGGATCGTCGGAGACCGTGGAGCCCTCTGCTCAGGCCGCCGAGGAGAAGGTCGCCGCCGTGCGGCGGGTCTCGGAGGCCGGGCGGCGCTGGCGGGCCGCTCAACTCGCCGGGTGCGCGGCTCTGTTGGCCGTCGCGCTGACCGGTGGGTCGATCGCCTTCGGGGCGCTGCGGGACGGCGGGACCACCACCGTCGCCAGTTCGTCGTCGGTGGTCTCGCCCGGGCTCATGGCCAGTGGGGACCTCGACGCGGGCATCAGGGCCGTTCAGGCCCATTTGCGCAGTCAGCCCAAGGACTTCGGCAGTTGGGCCACCCTCGGACTCGCCTACGTCGAACAGGCGCGGACCAAGGGTGATCCCTCCCGGTATCCGCAGGCCCAGCAGGCGCTCAAGAAGTCGCTGGAGTTGAAGGCCGACAACGAGCAGGGGCTCGCCGGTCTCGCCGCGCTCGCCGCGGCCCGGCACGACTTCAAGGATGCCCTGGCCTACGCCGACCGGGTGCTCAAGCAGAACCCCTACAACGAGCGCGCCCTGTCCTCCCGGATCGACGCCCTCGTCGAACTCGGCCGCTACGTCGAGGCGTCGAAGGCCGCCGACCTCGCGGACGAACGACGGCCGGGCATCCCGGTGTTCACCCGCTACGCGTACGTCCACGAGCTGCGCGGCGACGTCCGTACCGCCCGCTCGGTCCTGGAGCGGGCCCTGTCCACCGCGACCACTCCGGGCGACATCGCCTACGTGGCCACCGCGCTGGGTCAGCTCGCCTGGAACCAGGGCGACTACGACACGGCCCTGACCGACTACGCCCGCGCCCTCGCCGCCGACGACGCCTACCTTCCCGCTCTGGAGGGCCGGGCCCGTGCCCAGGCCGCGAGCGGGGACCGCGCCTCCGCGATCAAGGGCATGGAAGCCGTCGTGGCCCGGTATCCGCTGCCCGGGCCGCTCGTCGGGCTCGGGGAGCTGTACGAGGACCGGGGCGCCGACGGCGACGAGGCGAAGGCCAAGGACCAGTACGCGCTCGTGGACGCCTGGACGGCCCTCGCCCGGGCCAACGGCGTCAACGCCGACCTCGACACCGCGCTCGCCGCCGCCGACCACGGCGACAAGGCCTCCGCCCTGCGCGCCGCCCGCGCCGAGTGGGCTCGCCGGCACACCGTGCACACCGCGGACGCCCTGGCCTGGGCCCTGCACGTGAACGGGCGCGACAAGGAGGCCCTGCCGTACGCCCGGCAGGCCACCGCCACCGGCTACCGCAACGCCTCCTTCCTCTACCACCGCGGGATCATCGAACTCGCCACGGGCGACCGGAAGGAAGGCAGGAGCCATCTCGGCTCCGCCCTGAAGCTCAACCCCGGTTTCTCCCCCCTCGGCGCCCGCCAGGCCCGCAAGGCTCTCAAGGAGGCGTCCAAGTGAAGCCCCGCCGTCTGTTCGCGTCCCTCACGGCCGTCCTGACGGCGGCTTGTGCGCTCGCGCTGCTCCCTTCCAGCAGCGCGAGCGCCCACCCCCTCGGCAACTTCACCGTCAATCGGTACGACGGTCTCGTCGCCGGCCCCGGCGCGCTCCGCATCGATCACGTCGAGGACCTCGCCGAGATCCCGGCCACCCAGGCCAAGCCGGACATCGAGAAGCTCGGCATGACCGAGTGGGCGGCTCAGCGCTGCAAGAAGGCGGCGGAGGGCGGCAAGGTCACCGTCGACGGCCGTACGGTCGCCCTGACCGTGCGAGCCGGCCACGCGCGTGTGCGTCCCGGTCAGGCCGGGCTCGACACCCTCCGCGTGGAGTGCCGGCTCACCGCCCGCCTGCCCGAGGACGCCACGGTCACCCTCGGCTTCCACAGCGCGGGCACCGACTCCGGGCCCGGCTGGCGCGAGATCACCGCGCGCGGCGACCGGACGACGCTCACGAAGTCGGACGTGCCCACGAAGTCGGTCTCGGACGAACTGACCACCTACCCTCAGGAGTTGCTCTCCTCCCCCGCCGACACCGTGACCGCCTCACTGCGCGTGCGGCCCGGCGGCCCCGCCCTCACCGAAGAGCAGTCGGACGCCCCCGCCGCCTCCGTGCTGCCCCGCGGCGCCGACCGCTGGACCCGCGCCCTGGACTCCCTGGTCGCCCGGCACGACCTCACCGTCGGCTTCGCGGCGCTCGCCCTGCTCATCGCGGTCGTCCTCGGCGCGATGCACGCGCTGGCCCCGGGGCACGGCAAGACCCTGATGGCCGCGGTGGCGGCGGCTCGCGGTGGCAAGGCCCGGATGAAGGACGTTCTGCCGCTGGCCGCCTCCGTGACCGTCACCCACACCCTGGGCGTGGTCGCGCTGGGCCTCCTCGTCACGGCCGGCTCGGCGGCGGCCCCCTCGGTGATCGCCTGGCTGGGCATCGCGAGCGGGGTGCTGGTGACCGCGGCGGGCGTCACCCTGCTGCGCCGGGCCCTGCGCACCCGCGCTCACCAGCACGGGCACGGACACCCTCACGACCACCCCCACACGCACGACGCCGGGGAGCCCGAAGAGCGCTCCCTGGTCCTGGTCGCCGCCCACACCGAGACCGCCCCGGCGACGGCAGTCCCGGCGACGGCAGGGGCCCAGGCCCGGACGCACGCACACGCGCCCGGCCACACCCACGACCACCCGCACGGGCACGGCCACACCCACGACCATGACCACCCGCACCCCCATTCCCACGCCGTCGAACACACGCACGGCGGCTTCACCCACACCCACGCCGTCGCCCCCACCCTCCGCGGCACGATCCTCCTCGGCTTCGCCGGTGGGCTCGTGCCCAGCCCCTCCGCCGTCGTCGTGCTCGTCGGTGCCGCCGCGCTCGGGCAGGCCTGGTTCGGTCTGCTGCTGGTCGTGGCGTACGGCGTCGGACTGGCCCTGACCCTGACCGCGGCCGGATTCGCCGTCGTCAGGCTGGGCAGTGGAGTCACACGGCTGCTGGACAGGCGCCCCCGCCTGGCCGCCAGCCCGATGACCGCCCTGGTGCGCAGGACCGCGCCCCTGATGTCGGCGTTCGTCGTGGTGGCTCTTGGGGCAGGATTGGTGCTCAAGGGGGCGGCATCCGCACTCGGCTGAGCTACTTTTGTACAGAATCGTGCAACATCACGCGGAGTGGAGATTTCGCCCGGATGCGAATGGGGGACGCCCGTGTCCGAAGAACCGGGCAGTGAACGACTGATCGCGGGCCGCTATCGACTCCTGTCCCCGCTCGGCGAGGGCGGCATGGGAACCGTGTGGCGGGCCCGCGACGAGGTGCTGCACCGCGAGGTCGCCGTCAAGGAGGTGCGCGCGCCGCACGGACTGGCGACGTCCGAGGTCGAGCGGTTGTACGCCCGCCTCGAGCGCGAGGCGTGGGCGGCGGCGCGGGTCGCCAACCGCAACGTGGTGACGGTGTACGACGTGGCCACCCAGGACGGCCGCCCGTGGATCGTCATGGAGCTGGTGCGCGGCATCTCGCTCGCCGAGCTCCTGGACGCGGAGGGCCCCCTCAGCCCGCAGCGGACGGCGCACATCGGCGCCGAGGTGCTCTCCGCGCTGCGGGCCGCGCACGAGGCCGGGGTGCTGCACCGGGATGTGAAGCCGGCCAACGTGCTGCTGTCGAACGACGGCCGTGTGGTGCTCACCGACTTCGGCATCGCCCAGGTCGAGGGCAGTTCGGCGCTGACGATGACCGGCGAGGTCATCGGCTCGCCCGAGTTCCTCGCCCCGGAGCGGGCGCTGGGCCGCACTCCGGGTCCGGAGTCGGACCTGTGGTCGCTGGGCGTGCTGCTGTACGCCGCCGTCGAGGGCAACTCCCCCTTCCGGCAGACCACCCCTCTCAGCACCCTGCGCGCGATCGTGGACGAGGAGCTGCCGCCGCCGTACCGGGCCGGCCCGCTCACCCCGGTGATCGAGGGGCTGCTGCGCAAGGATCCGGCGGAGCGCCTGCCGGCCGACCGGGCCGAGCAGGAGCTGCGGATCATCGGGGCCGGGGGTACGCCCCGGGCGGGCACCGTGCAGGGGGCGCCGTACGCACCGACCATGGCGGCGCCCTTCCCGCAGGAGCCGCCGACGACCCCGTACCGTCCCGCGCCCACGCCGACCTCCACCCCCGTCACGACCTCCGGGCCCCCGGACCGCAATCGCCGCGCGACCGCCGTCCTGATCGCGGGGTTGGTGGTCCTCGCGCTGGCGATCGCAGGGCTGACGTACGGACTGCTGAACCGTGACAACGGCGACAAGGACGGGTCGACCGCCAAGGACACCGATCCGGCGGTGAGTTCACCCGCGCAGACCAAGACGGACGAGCCCAGCGACACCCCGTCACCCAGCCGGAGCGAGAGCACCACGAGCGCGCCGCCGCCGCAGTCGGTGAACGTCTCGCTGTCCGGTTCGAACACCGACTACACGGGCAGCTGTCCGCCGGACAAGTCGGCGGCGCCCAACTTCACGGCCACCTTGACGGTCGGCCGGCTCCCGGCGACGGTCACCTACCGCTGGGTGTCGAAGAACGGCTCGGTGAACGGCGGCTGGAAGACGCTCACGTTCCCGGCCGGTGGCGGCAGGACGCAGGAGGACAGGCGGTTCGTCACCACCGAGGACGACAGCGGGACGTTCGAGGACACCATCAGTGTGGAGGTCCGCGACCCCGTCGAGAAGACGTCCAACTCGGTCCCGTTCTCGCTGACCTGCGTGACGGAGACCCCGTCCGACACGGACGAGGCCTCCCCCACCGCATCCCCGTGAGGGGTGATCAGGCCGCGCTGTTCAGCACTGGAAGGTAGCCGCCGGACTGGCCGGCCGCCGTCGGGTGGTAGGACTCGCCGATGTTGAGCAGGTTGAGGCTGTGCAGCCAGGCGCTGCCGGAGCAGAGTTCGTGGCCGGTGAAGGTGGGGCGGACGTCTCCCCAGGCGAAGCCGTGGTTCGCGGCCCGCTTGGCGATCGCGGTGTCGAGGTAGTCGGCGGCGTCGTTGATCGCCTTCCGCTTGGTCTCGGAGAGGCCGAGGCAGGTGGCGCCGAGCTGGTAGAAGCGGGGGTAGCCGAGGACGACCACATGGGCGTTCGGGGCCCTGCTGCTGATCGCCGAGTAGACGTTGTCCAGTTGGCCCGGGAGCGTCGAGTCGACGTACGCCTTCGCGGTGTTGATCCGGGAGAGGCAGGAGCTGTCGGACTGGAGCACACAGGTCGTCATGACGTCGGCGAAGCCGGCGTCATTGCCGCCGATGGTGATCGAGACCAGGGCGGTGGCGGAGGTGAGCGGGGTCAGCTGACTCGCCAGAACATCACCCGTTCGGGCGCCTGAGCAAGCCGTGAAAGCGAAGGACGAGGGTGAGTTGGCGGCCGCCCAGAGGTAAGGGTAGGCCTTCGTGCTGCGCTTGCAGTCGCCGCTTGAACTGATGTAGCTGCCTGCGCCGACACCCGAGGAATAGGAGTCGCCCAGGGCCACATAGGGGCCTTCGGCGGCGTGGGCGGTGCCTGTCCCGGTGAGGACGGCGGCGAGGGCGAGGAGGAGCGAGCCGACGTACGCGGCAAATCGGGAACGTCTCATGGAACCTCCCTTTAGCAGGATCTCTGCCACATCTGTCGTAGCAACGACGCGAATCGACGGGAAGTGTCCATGCCAAAATCGACAATGATTTCGTGGGCATGACAGGTTTGTTGACGCCTCCTCAACTCCCTTGTTCTACCCCCGTAGATGGCCCAGCCTTTACCTCAGCCCGGAGCGGAACGCGACGCTCCTGGTCGTGTGCGCGAGCACGCGCACACCCCCCACGGACGCGCGCCCGACCCAGGCGCGCGTCGCCCATGAGGAGGACTCCCTCGTAATGGCACAACTGCGTAGCAAGAAGTTCCGGTTCGCCGCGATAACCACCCTGGCGACCACCGCCCTCGTCGGCGGGCTCACCGCCCTGCCCGCCGAGGCCGCCCCGGCCGAGGGCAGGGTCCTCGCCTCCGGCTCCCCCACGGCCGTCAAGGACAGCTACATCATCACCCTCAAGAAGCACGCGGGCTTCACGTCCTCGTCCAGCGAGGGCAAGGGGCTCATCAAGGAGTACGGCGGGACGGTCAAGAAGACCTTCGGTTCCGCGCTCAACGGGTACTCCGCCACGCTTTCGGCGACCGAGGCGAAGAGACTCGCCGCGGACCCGTCGGTGGCCTCCGTGGAGCAGAACCAGACCGTCCACCTGGCCGACACCACGCAGTCCAGTGCCCCGTGGGGCCTGGACCGCATCGACCAGGCCGCGCTCCCGCTCTCCGGCACGTACACCTACCCGGACACCGCGGGCAGCGGTGTCACGGCGTACGTCATCGACACCGGCGTCCGCATCACCCACAGCCAGATCAGCGGCCGCGCCTCCTACGGCTACGACGCCGTCGACGGCGACACCACCGCCTCCGACGGCAACGGCCACGGCACCCATGTGGCCACCACGATCGCGGGCTCCACCTACGGCGTCGCCAAGAAGGCGAAGGTCGTGGCGGTGCGCGTGCTCGACAACGCCGGTTCCGGCACCACCGCGGGCGTGATCGCGGGCATCGACTGGGTCACCAACAACCACTCCGGTCCCTCGGTCGCCAACCTGTCGCTCGGCGGCGGCGCGTCCAGCACCCTGGACACCGCGGTCAGGAACTCGATCGCGAGCGGCGTCACCTACGCCGTCGCGGCCGGCAACAGCAGCGCCAACGCCTCCTCGTACTCCCCGGCCCGCGTCACCGAGGCGATCACCGTCGGCGCCACCACCAGCACCGACGCCCAGGCCAGTTACTCCAACTACGGCTCGGTCCTGGACGTCTTCGCCCCCGGCTCCTCCATCACGGCGGGCTGGTACACCAGCGACACCGCGACCAACACCATCTCCGGTACGTCGATGGCGACCCCGCACGTCGCGGGCGCGGCCGCGGTCTATCTCGCCGGCCACACCTCGGCCACCCCGGCCCAGGTCGCCACGGCCCTGGTCAACGGTGCCACGTCCAACGCGGTCACCAGCCCCGGCACCGGCTCGCCCAACAAGCTCCTGAAGCTCGTCCCGTAGTAACTGAACAGGTGGCCCCGGGAGGTGTCTCACACCTCCCGGGGCCACACCCATGTCCAAGTCCGTACCAGTCGGCCTTGACGGCTCCCCCGGCACTGCGCGACATTGAAGCCCGGCATCCGGCGCTTTCTGGGGGGAAACGTCGCCCATGCAGACGACACGTATCGGAACATCCTCGAAGGCGTCGGGGAGAGACCTGACACCGCTGCTCGCGGGCGCCGCGACCGCCGTGGGGGGATTCGGCGCGCTGCTCGCGTTCTCCGGCTCCGACTCGCCGCTGCGCGCCCCGCTCACGCTCTTCTTCCTGCTCGCGGCACCCGCCGCCGGCATCGCCGCCGCACTGCGCGGCCTCGATCCGTTCGCCCGGGTGCTGGCCTCGCTGGCAGGCTCGGTCGTCCTCAACATGCTGGTGGCCCAGGGCATGCTGGCCACGCACCGATGGTCGGCGCGCGGCGGCGTCGCGGCGATGGCCGTGATCAGTGCCCTCATCCTGCTGCTGGTGCTGATGCGGCGGCGCCGTACGGCGAAGGGTCAGGACGCCTGACGTGGACATCAGCGTGTACCGCCCCGGCGAGCTGAGCGCCGCCGACCGGGCGGCGTGGAGCGCCATGCAGTCCAAGGCCCATCTGCAGGGCTCACCAGGGCTGGCGAACCCGTTCCTGTCCCCCGAGTTCGCGCTCGCGGTGGGCCGGTGCAGGCGGGGCGTGCGGATCGCCGTCGTACGGGAGCAGGACGAGCCAGCCGCGTTCTTACCGTTCCAGAGAACCGCCGCCGGTGTCGGCCGGGCCGTCGGCCTCGGCGTCTCGGACGCCCAGGGACTGGTGCACCGGCCCGGATTCACTTGGGACGCCCGGGAGTTGCTGCGCGCCTGCGGGCTCGCGGTCTGGGAGTTCGACCATCTGGTGGAGGGCCAGGGGCCGTTCGAGGCGGAAGCCTCCTGCAGGTTCCCCTCTCCGGTCATGGACGTCGACCAGGGGTACGAGACGTATCTGGCCGGACTGCGGGAACGCTCGCCGAAGTTCACCCGCACCACACTCGCCAAGGAACGCCGGCTGGTCCGCACGGCGAGCGAGGTGCGCTACGTCCACGACGAACGCGACCCGGCCGCCCTGCGCGTGCTGATGGACTGGAAGTCCGCCCAGTACCGCAGGACCGGCCGCAGCGACCGCTTCGCGCACGAGTGGATCGCCCGGCTGGTGGAGCAGTTGTTCCACACCCGGTCCGAGCCGTTCGCGGGGATCCTGTCGGTGCTGTACGCGGACGGGAAGCCGGTCGCCGCCCACTTCGGGCTGCGCACCGAGCGCGTCCTCGCGTGCTGGTTCCCGGCGTACGACCCGGAGTACGCGAAGTACTCCCCTGGCCTGATCCTGCATCTGCGCATGGCCGAGGCGGCCGCCGCCGACGGCGTCGCGTACCTCGATCTGGGCCGGGGGCAGAAGGAGTACAAGGACTCCCTGAAGACACGGGAACTGACCGTGTCGGAGGGGTGGGTGACCCGTCGGCACCCGGTCGCGGTCGGACACCGCGTCCGCCGGGTTCCGGCGCGGGCACTGCGCAACGCCGTGGTGGCGCGGCCGGAGCTGTTCGAACCCGCCGACAGGCTGCTGAAGAAAATGGGAAAGATCCGCTCCGGCGCGACTGTAACGGTCAAACCAACAAAAACGTGAGGCCTCGTTCCAGGTCTTGCCATACGGGTTCAATCGTCAATACCGTCATACATCACACCCGCACCGTCCCGTCATCGAGCGGCTCTAGGGGAGGGCTCAAGGACCGCGACGGGGGCGCGGGGCGCGGTAGGGGGGTGCCGTGCTCGGTGACCGCACTTGTCACCGAGTCGTGCCGCGCGACCGGCTGTCGTTTCTTTGAACAAGCACAGCACGACGGCGGTCGGCCAGCTTTGCCAGCTCACCCGGCAGGTACGGAGATTCCCTCCGGCATGCCGTGAGTGAGAACCCCCCTTTCGAACCGGAGCAACAAACCGGACCGCCCAGGGGCGGGCGGTCCACCGGACGAGAGGGAACCAGACTCATGAGTTCAGTTCTGCGCCCGGCGACTGCGGGCCAGGATGTGCCGACAGCCAGCCAGTACCGGCCCATCTCCACTCACCTGGCCATCACGCCACCGGTGAGTGTCGTCATACCCGCCATGAACGAGGCGGAGAACCTTCCGTACGTCTTCAAGACGCTGCCCGATTGGATCCACGAAGTGGTTCTGGTGGACGGCAACTCCACGGACGACACCGTCGCGGTGGCCCGCGAGCTGTGGCCCGAGGTGAAGGTCGTGAAGCAGCACGGCAAGGGCAAGGGGGACGCCCTGATCACCGGGTTCGAAGCCTGCACCGGTGACATCGTCGTCATGATCGACGCGGACGGCTCGGCCGACGGCAACGAGATCGTCTCCTATGTGTCCGCCCTGGTCTCGGGCGCGGACTTCGCCAAGGGGTCCCGCTTCGCCAACGGCGGCGGCACCGACGACATGACCTTCATCCGCAAACTCGGCAACTGGGCGCTGTGCACCATCGTCAACCGCAAGTTCGGCGCCCGCTACACGGATCTCTGCTACGGGTACAACGCCTTCTGGCGGCACTGCCTCGACAAGATCGACCTCGACTGCACGGGCTTCGAGGTGGAGACCCTGATGAACATCCGGGTGGTCAAGGCGGGGCTCAAGGTGCAGGAGATACCGAGCTACGAGTACCTCCGCATCCACGGCGCGAGCAATCTGCGGGCCGTCCGGGACGGGTTCCGGGTGCTCAAGGTGATCCTCGGGGAGCGGTCGAACCGGCGTGCGCTGCGCCGCCGCGCCCATCACTCGCCGATGCTCGACTCGCACCGGGGAGAGGTGTCTTGAGCGATCCCGACATCTCCGTCGTGATCTGCGTGTACACCGAGGACCGCTGGGAGGACATCCTCGCGGCGGTCGCCTCGGTGCGTACGCAGTCGTACCCGGCCCTGGAGACGCTGCTGGTCGTCGACCACAATCCGGTGCTTCTGGACCGACTGACCAAGGAGTACAAGGAAGTTCAGGAGGTCCGCGTGTTCGCCAACGCGGGCCCCCGCGGCCTGTCCGCGGGCCGCAACACGGGGATCGCCGCCGCGCGTGGCGAGGTGATCGCCTTCCTGGACGACGACGCCGTCGCCGAGCGGGACTGGCTGCGCCACTTCGCCTCGGGATACGCGGACCCGCGGGTCATGGCCGTCGGCGGCCGTACGATGCCGATCTGGGCGTCGGGACGCCGGCCTGCCTGGTTCCCCGAGGAGTTCGACTGGGTGGTCGGCTGCACCTACAAGGGCATTCCGTCCGGCCTGGTCCGGGTGCGCAACGTCCTGGGCGGCAACGCCTCCTTCCGTCGCAGCGCCTTCGACGCCGCGGGCGGATTCGCCACCGGCATCGGACGGGACGGCGACAAACGCCCGCTGGGCTGCGAGGAGACGGAGCTGTGCATCCGGCTGAGCCGGGCCAGACCGGACGCGGTCCTGCTGATCGACGACCGGGCGGTGATCCACCACCGGGTGCCCGAGGCGCGCGAGCACTTCGGGTACTTCCGCACGCGCGCGTACGCGGAGGGCCTGTCGAAGGCGCTCGTGGCCCGAAGTGTCGGCGCGGACAAGGGACTTGAGTCCGAGCGCCGGTACGCCACCCGGGTGCTTCCGGCCGGGGTGGTGCGCGGGCTGCGGGACGCCGCGCTGTCCCGGCCGGGGGGCGCGGGACGGGCGGGCGCGATCGTCGCCGGGGTGCTCACCGCGGCCGGCGGGTATGTCGTCGGCACCGTCCGGGCGCGGCGGGGCGGTGCCACGTTCGCGGTCGCGGACATCGAGGGGGAGAGAGATGGCTGAGCCGCCCGTACCGATCCTCATGTACCACGCGGTCGCCACCGACCCGAACGCCGCCACCCGCGTGCTGTCGGTGTCCCCGGAGGCCTTCGCCCGGCAGATGGAGATCGTCGCCGAGTCGGGGCTCACGCCGGTCAGGACCGCCGACCTCGCCGCCCGTTGGCGCGACGGCCGGCCGCTGCCCGAGCGGCCCGTCCTGATCACCTTCGACGACGGCTACGAAGGCGTCCACCGCCACGCCCAGCCCGTGCTCGCCAAGCACGGCTTCACGGCCACGGTGTTCGTCTCCACCGGCTGGATCCGGGGTGCGTACGACACGGGCGGCGGCCTGGACACCATGCTGGACTGGGACCAGGTCCGCGAACTCGCCGCGGCGGACGTCGAGATCGGCGGCCACACCCACACGCACCCGCAGCTCGACCAGCTCGACGACAGCGCGCTGCGCCACGAGCTGATCCACTCCCGGGAGATCGTCACCGACGAACTCGGCATCGCACCGGCCTCGCTCGCGTACCCGTACGGCTACTCCAGCCGCCGGGTGCGCGAGGCGGTACGCGAGACGGGGTACGGCCAGGCGCTCGCCGTGAACAACGGCCTGGCGCGCCGGAGCCAGGGGCCGTATGCGCTCACCCGCCTCACCGTGCGCCGCACCACCACGGCCGAGGAGTTCGAACGGCTCGTCCAGGGCCGTGCGATCGCCCGGGACTTCGCCAGGGACCGTGCCCTCACCAAGGGGTACGCGTTGGTCCGAAGAGCACGACAGGTCCGCCGGAAGGTCTCCCGTTCCCGTGTCTGACACGACGACCACGACCGAGCCCGAGTCGACCGCGGCGAAGGCGCCCGAGCAGTCGGGGCGCCGTCTTCGGCTGCCCGGCCTCGGCAGGGGCGGCGCGGGAGGCGGCAACCAGCTGTTCCGCAACGCCTACGCCCTGATGCTCAACACCGGTATCTCCGCCGTGCTGGGTCTCGGCTTCTGGCTGGCGGCCGCCCGCTACTACTCCGAGGCGGCGGTCGGCCAGGGCTCCGCCGCGATCGCCGCGATGAAACTCCTCGCGGGACTGACCGCGGTGACCCTGACCGGGGCGCTGGCCCGCTTCATACCGGTCGCGGGCCGCGCCACCGTGCGCCTCATCGCCCGTACGTACGCGGGCAGTTCGGTGATCGTGGCGATCGCCGCGGCCGTCTTCCTGCTCACCCTGGACATGTGGGGACCGTCGTACCGCTTCCTGCACGGGACGGTGAACGGCCTCGGCTTCATCGCCGCCGTCATCGCCTGGAACGTGCTCACCCTCCAGGACGGGGTGCTGACCGGGCTGCGCAGCGCGCTGTGGGTGCCGGTCGGCAACACCGTGTTCTCGGCGGTGAAGCTGGGACTCCTGGTCGCGTTCGCGGTGGCGATCCCGACGGCCGGTGTCTTCGTGTCGTGGGTCGCGGCGATCGCCGTCTCGGTGCTGCCGCTGGGCTGGATGGTGTTCCGGCGTCTGGCACCGCGCCATGTGAAGGCCACCGAGGACCATGCGAAGCCGCCTTCCCTCAGGGAGATCGGGCGTTTCCTCGCGGGCGACTACACCGGCTCGCTGTTCTCGCTCGCCGTGGTCTATCTGGTCCCGGTGATCGTGGCCTCCCAGGTCAGCTCCCAGGACAACGCCTACTTCTACATCACCACGACGATCGGCGGCACCTGCAACCTGCTCGCCATCAACATGGGCGCCTCCCTGACCGTCGAGGGCTCGCACGACCCCTCACGCCTGGCCGCCAACACCCGTGCCGCACTGAAGCGGATGGCGCGGATCATGCTGCCGGTGGCCGGCGTCCTGTTCTTCGGGGCGCCCTGGATCCTCGGTGTGTTCGGCTCGGGCTACGCGGACGCGGCCACCCCGCTGCTGCGCTGGTTCGCCGTCGGCGCGGTGCTCCGGGTCGTCATGGAGACGTACTTCGCGGTGCTGCGCGCGCAGAGCCGCACCTCCGGACTCGCCTGGCTGCAGGGCCTGTTGTGCCTGCTGGTGCTCGGTCTGACGCTGCTGCTCCTGCCCCGCATGGGGCTGACCGGAGCGGGCGTCGCCGAGATCTCCGCGCTCGCGGTGATCGTCGCGATCGCCGCGCCCAAGCTGTACCGGACGCTCCGGCACGCACCGGCCGCCGAGGTCCCCGCGAGCGCGGCTCCCGACGGCGACCTCGCCGACCTCGGGGCGCGTGAGGTACCGGCCGCCGGCCGCGCCCGCCGCCCCGGCTGGGCGCTCGACCAGGACACCCTCGCCCTGGGCATCCACGTCGACTTCGACCACCAGGAACGCCGTCCCGACGTACGCCCGGGTCCCGGCACCCCGCCCACGGGCACGCCCGTGCCGGGCGTGACGCGCGACCGGCCGACGTGGGCACTGCAGAAGCCGCCCGATCTGGGGCTGCCGGTGGAGGAGAGGGAGCCGGGCTCCGAGTCCTCCCTCGGGCCGTCCGAGGCGGAGGTGGACGCGCCGTTCGAGGTGACGTTCGACGCCGGCAAGGAGGTCGACGTACCGGAAGAGCCCGCCGTACCGGAGGAGGCGCCACAGTCCGCGGACCCGCCGCGTCCCGTGTCCTGGCGGGAGCGGCTGCAGCCCACCTGGCTCGGTGTGTTCCTCGGCTGTCTGCTGGCCGTCGCTCTGCTCCTGTACTGGGTGCCGGCCCTCGGCCTGGGCGAGGCCGACCTGGACCGGATGGGCGGGCTCGGGCTGATCTCGATCCTGCCGATGCCCACGCTGGTCGGCGCGGCGCTCCTGGTCGTGGTGTTCGCCTCGCTGCTCTGGCTGGGCCGTGAGCACAAGGCGCTGCTGCTGGTCACGCTGGTGGCGACCGTGTTCTCGCTGCACGCGCTGCCGGCGGTGATCGAGGCCGAGCCGCGGTTCGCGACGGCCTGGCAGCACCTCGGGTTCATCGACTACATCGACCGGACCGGCTCCGCGGTGCCCGACCTGGACGCCCGCTGGAGCTGGCCGGGCTTCTTCGCGGTGGCCGCGTTCGTGGCGCAGGCCTGCGGGGTCACGGACTTCACCGAGGTCATCCGCTGGTGGCCGACGGCGATCCAACTCCTCTACCTGGTGCCGATGTTCCTGCTCGTACGGCACATGCGGGCGAGCTGGCGGGCCAAGTGGACCGGTATCTGGATCTTCGTGCTGAGCGGCTGGGTCGGCCAGGACTACTTCTCCCCGCAGGGCTTCACCTATCTGCTGTACCTGGTGTTCGTGGCGGTCCTGCTCGTCTGGTTCCGCGCCCCGCGCGTGATCTGGACGAAGCGGCGGCCCGGCGAGGCCGAGGTCGAACCCACGAACCGCCGCCAACGAGCCGTCCTGCTCGCGGTGTTGATCGGTCTGTTCGCGGCGAGCGTGCCCGCCCACCAGCTCACCCCGTTCGTGATGCTCGGCGTGCTGGCGGCGCTCGTCCTGATCGGCCGCAGCGAACTGCGCGGTCTGCCCATCCTGTTCGCCGTCATGGTGGCCGCCTGGATCGGCTGGATGGCCGAGCCGTACTGGTCGGGTCACTTCGACGACCTGTTCGGCGGGGTCGGCGGGGTCGGCGGCAATGTGTCCTCGTCGGTCTCCGGCCGCATCGAGGGCGGCAGTTCGACCCACAAGCTGGTCCTGTACGTGCGCGTGCTGCTGGCGGGCGGGGTCATGGCCCTCGCCTGTTACGGCTGGTGGCGGCGGCGCGACCACAAGTACCGGGAAGCCGCGCTGCTCGTCCTCACCTTCGTGCCGTTCCTCGGCTTCGGCATGCAGTCGTACGGCGGCGAGATGGCCCTGCGTGTCTTCATGTTCGCCCTGCCGGGCGCCGGTCTGCTCGCCGCGCTGGCGCTCTTCCCGCGCACCGGCGTCACCGCGAAGGAGCGCGAGAAGGACCGGGTCAGTCTCGCTCCGGTGGCCGCGCTCATGGCGGGTCTGCTGCTCATCGGCGGCTTCCTGGTCGCCCGTTGGGGCAACGAGCCGTTCGAGCGGATCCAGCCCGGCGAGGTCGCCGCCATGGGCTACGTCTACGCGCACGACGATCCGACGGTCCGGGTGCTGTGGCTGTCCAACGACACGGTGAACAATGTGACGCCGGCGATGCCGTGGGGCGCGAAGGACATGGAGAAGGTGTCCTACGTGCCGACGCTGGCGCCTACCGACCCGGTGCTGGTGTCCGGGCTGGTGAAGTCGCTGAAGGACGCGGGCCCGAACTCGTATCTGATGGTCAACGTCAGCCAGGTCACGTATCTGCGTCTGGACGTGGGCTATTCGAGGACGTGGGAGCCGAGGCTGCTCGACAACCTCGACAGCCGCAAGGAGCTCAAGCGGGTCCTCACCAACGACGACGTGACCATGTACGCCCTGCGGGATCAGCCCGCGGGGAAGGTCCCGAAGGCCGATCCCGGGCCGATCGGGCCGCAGGTGACGTGGACGCCCTGGTCGGTGGTGGGGGCGCTGGCGGCGCTGGCGCTGATCCTGCTGCTCTCGGCCCGTGAGGTGGTGCGGGTCGCGGTGCGGCCGGGCGTGCGGCAGTTGCGGTGGCTGCAGAGCAGCTTCTGGTTCGCGCTGCCGCTGCTCGCGGTGTTCCTGGCGGCGCTGGTGCAGCGGTTCCTGACGATGAAGTGACGCCCTTCGGACGTCATTCGGAGGTCAAGTGGCTCAGCGGGTGAGCCACTTGACCTCGTACGCCTGCATGTCGAACTTCTTCCCGTCGATCTCAGCGCTGATCTGCCGATTCACGGTGTTCACCACCAGAACGGTCTTGCCGGTGGCAAGGACGCGGACGTTGGGCACGTCGTCGGCGGCGACGGAGACGTTCTCGTACGCGCTCCCCGGCGGGAAGGCCTTGCTGAACCGGCTGACGAGGTCGAACATCGGCAGCTTTCGACCGCCGCCGCTGCCGCTGGTCGGCGTCCAGAGACAGCCCGCGCAGCCCGTGCCCTTCTCGTTCTCCGGGTTCCAGTAGAGGGCGGAGGTGGTGCCGCCCTTGGCCAGCGCGATCATTCCGGCGGCCTGCACCGCGACCCGGCGGTTCTCGGACCAGCCCTCGCGTTCGTCCCGGCTGTCGGCGGGCTCGACGTAGTACTCGGCCCACCACAGCGGCAGGTTCCCGGTCTGCTGCCGCACCCACCGGCTCACCGCGGTGAACTTGTCGGTGGCCGCGAACTCGTTCGGCAGCAGCTCGTCGTCGTTGGTGTAGCTGGAGCCGTCCACGACCACGAAGTCGGCGCCGGCCTTGTTCCTGTTCCAGTAGTCGAAGGCGTCGAGGATCCGCTGGTCCATGGCGCCCCAGGCCCCCTTGAAGCCGGCGGAGGCGTCCTCGGAGCGCGGGTCGACGCTGTCCATCACGAGATACGGTCCGCCCACCATGATCTTGGGGTTGACCTTCTTCAGCGCCTTGTAGACCAGGTTGTAGAGCTGGGTGTAACCCTCGTAGTCCCAGCGGGCCTTCGCGTCGTTCCAGAAGCCCTTGAACTCGTTCCAGACGATGAAGTGGCGTACGTCCGGGTAGCGCTTGGCGACGGTCGCGGCGAGCGCGGCGTAGTCCTTGAAGTGCGCGGGATCCGGCGCGGTCTCCAGTGCCGCCTTGCTCCAGTCCGTGTTGCCGACGCCCGCCTCGCCGCCCTTCATCCAGTCCGGAGCGCAGCACAGGGTCACGATCGGTGTGGAGCCCGAGGCGCGGATGAAGTCGATGCGCCGGTCCAGGTCCTCGAAGTCGTAACGCCCCTTGACCGGCTCGGGGTTGTCGGCGCCCCAGCCCATGATGTGCTGGTTCTGCGGGACGCCGCCGGCGTCGGCCAGCAGTCCCTCGACGCGCTCGGTGGCGGTGGAGCTGCCCTCGTCGGCGCTGAACTGGGTGTGTGTGAACCCCCAGCCCACCTCCGGGGTCTCCGCGTCCGGCGTGCTCGTCGGAGTGCCGTGGACCTTGTCGCCGTTGCGCGAGGTGCCGTCGGTGCCCGCGCCGCTGCCCGGAAGCGTGTTGAGGAGGGTCACCACCAGCGCCAGAGCTACCGCGCCCACACCGAGCAGAGCGGTGAGCCGCCACCGCAGTGCCCCCGAATTCCACCCATGACGTCCCATTGAGGGCAACGGTATCCGCGAACACGCCTGTGCGGGCAGATGTCGGAGATGCACAGCTCCGTAACAGGACGTCGAGGACAGACCGGAAACGCGGGACGGCCGCGACACAACCGGCACACCACGGAAACCGGGTGCGGGTGGGGGTCCCGTGCCGGATCATGGGCGGCATGTCTGCCAACCCACACGACGCTCTGCCGATCCGGCTCAACGTCGACGACAGCGACTCACCGTCCGACGTCGTCGACGCGCTGTTCCTCGGCCGCTTCGCGACGGGCGAGCAGCCGTACTCCCACGCGGCCAACATCGACCGGGTCCGCACCGGGGCCACGCTCCTGCCGGCGGGCGCCCGGGTGCTGCGCGTCGCCCGCGACGACGACCGCAGCGCGACGCTCGCCGAGGGGGACGGCTGGACCCTGCTGATCTCCCGCTGGAACCGCGGCGCCGACGTCACCGTCACGGCCACCGACCCCGAGCTGGCCAAGAAGGTCCTCGACCAGGCCACCGACGGCGCGGCGGACGAGCCCGAGCCCCAGCCGGAGAACGTGACGATGGGCTTCTGGTACGTCTCCCCCAGGCGCGGCCCGCACCGCACGACCCGCCAGATCTCCGCGGGCACCTGGGACGAGGTCCGGGACAACTACACGGCACCGGTCGCGGACGCGATGAACACCCTGATGAAGACGACCCCGGAGGACATCGCGGGCCGTCTGCTCCTGCTCCACGGCCCGCCCGGCACCGGCAAGACCTCCGCCCTGCGTACGCTGGCCCGCTCCTGGCGGGACTGGTGCCAGGTGGACTGCGTCCTGGACCCGGAGCGGCTGTTCAGCGACGTCGGTTATCTGATGGACATCGCGATCGGCGAGGACGACTCGACGGGCAAGGGCCGCTGGCGGCTGTTGCTCCTGGAGGACTGCGACGAGCTGATCCGCGGCGAGGCGAAGCACACGGCGGGCCAGGCCCTGTCGCGCCTGCTGAATCTCACCGACGGCTTGCTGGGCCAGGGCCGCAACGTCCTGGTGGGCGTCACGACCAACGAGGACCTGGAGCGCCTGCACCCCGCCGTTGTCCGCCCCGGCCGCTGTCTGGCCCGCATCGAGGTGGGCCCGCTGACCCGCCGGGAGGCGGTGGGCTGGCTCGGCACCGAGGAGGGCGTGGGCCGTGAGGGAGCGACCCTGGCGGAGCTGTACGCACTGCGCCGGGGGACGTCACCGACGGCGGTGCCGGAACCGCGGCCCGGGGCGGACGCGGGGCTGTACCTGTAGTGCTTTCATAGGTCTATGACCCTGTTCGTCGGCACGTCGGGGTGGCAGTACAAGGACTGGCGGGGCGTCCTCTACCCCGACGGCGTCCCCGTGCGGCTCTGGCTGGAGCAGTACGCCGAGCACTTCCCGACGGTCGAGATCAACAACGCGTTCTACCGGCTGCCGACCCGGGAGACCTTCGAGGCGTGGCGGGAGCGGGTGCCGGGGGACTTCGTGGTGGCGGTGAAGGCGAGCCGGTACCTGACCCACATCAAGCGGCTGAAGGACCCCGAGGAGCCGGTGCACCGCCTGATGAGCCACGCGGAGGGGCTGGGCCCGCGTCTGGGCCCGGTGCTGCTCCAGCTCCCCCCGACCCTGCGGGCCGACCCGCAGCTGCTGGATGCCTGCCTGTCCTGTTTCCCGTCGTCGACCCGGGTCGCGGTGGAACCCCGCCACGAGTCCTGGTGGACGCCGGAGACCAGAAAGGTCCTGGAGTCCCGCGGCGCGGCCCTGTGCTGGGCCGACGTCCGCGCCCGCCCGGTGACCCCGCTCTGGCGCACCGCCGACTGGGGGTACGTCCGGTTCCACGAGGGCCGGGCGCGGGCGTGGCCGCACTACGGCAGACGGTCCCTGGAGACCTGGGCCGAGCGGATCGAGAAGACCTGGTCCGAGGACGAGGACGTGTACGCGTACTTCAACAACGACCCGAACGGGGCCGCCGTGCGGAACGCGCAGCTGTTCGCCTCGCTGTCTCAGTCCTCCCCGTAGGCCGCCCGCAGCGCGTCCCGTACGGCCGCCAAGGCGTCGTTCTCCGTGAGCCCCAGTCGCCGGGCCCGCTCGACATACGCCTGGGCGGCCGATGCCAGCCCCCGTTCGGCGGCCGAGCCGGCGGCGGCAACGAACGTGCCGTTGCGCCCCCGTGTCTCGATCACCCCGTCGCTCTCCAGCGCCCGATACGCCTTGGCGACGGTGTTCGCGGCGAGCCCGAGCGACTCGGCGAGCCCGCGCACGGTCGGCAGCCGGTACCCCACCGGCAGCACCCCCGCCCGCGCCTGCCCGGAGATCTGCACCCGCACCTGCTCGTACGGCGGGGCGCTGTCGTCGATGTGGATCTTCAAGGTCACGAGCCGATTGTCCCGCACCCACCGGAAAATGAGAGGCACTCGTGCGACGCCCCCACGTAACGTGCGCCTTCATGACCGTGATCGTGCGCGATCTGCGCCCCCAGGACCCGGCCGACGTCGAGGCCTTCACGCACGCCCGCCATCTGGCCCTTCCCCACGTGCTGTGGGCCCCGGCCGGCGTCATTCACCGTACGATCCACACCCACCCGGACGCCCGCTACCGCTCCCTCGTCGCGGAGGAGGAGGGCGAGGTGATCGGCACGGCCCAGGTCGGCCTCGCCCACGACAGCCCGGAGCCGGGCCGCGGTTACCTCAACATCTACGTACGCCCGGACCGCACCCGGCGCGGCGCCGGCGCCCTCCTCGTCCGCATCGCCGAGGAGCATCTGGCGGCGCACGGCGCGACCAGGCTGTACTCCTGGGTGCTGGACGAGCCGCAGAACCGCACGTTCGCCGAACGGCACGGCTATCGGGCCGGCCGCTCCGCGCACTTCCTGCGCCTGGACCTGACGAACGGCACGCTGCCCCCGCTGCGGACCCCTCCCCCGGGCGTCGAACTGCGCACCGCCGCCGACTTCGCCGACGACCCGCGCCCCTTCTTCGAGCTGGACGCGGAGACGGCGGGAGACGAACCGAGCGATGTGGGCACCGAGTTCACGGACTACGACGCGTGGATCGAGGAGAACTGGAAACATCCGCTCCTCGACCATGCCCTGACCACGATCGCCCTGGTCGACGGCCGCCCCGCCGCCTTCAGCGTCGCCCACACCGACGGTGCCGGCCGCTATGCCACCGCCATGACGGGAACCGCCCGCGCCTTCCGCGGCCGGGGCCTGGCCAAGCTCGCCAAGAACGCCTCCCTGCACCGCGCCCGCGCCGCCGGCTGCACGGAGTCCCTCACCGGCAACGACGCCGGCAACGAACCCATGCTCGCGATCAACAAGTGGTTCGGATACGAGATCTGCGCCACGGAGGTACGTCATGTCCGCGAACTCACCTGAGTCCCTTCAGCGTGTGGACGTCGTCCTGCTCAAGGCGGGGCGCACGAAGATCCGTTACGAGGCCGAGCTCCTCACCGACGACGGCACCCGCATCACCGTGCGAGCCCCCTGGGCGGGCGAGGGCGTCCGCGACTTCGGTTTCGTCCGCTTCGAGGCCGGCGACGTCTTCACCGAGCACTACTGGCGGGACCGCTGGTACGCCGTCAAGGAGGTCCGTTCCTCGGACGGCACCCTGAAGGGCTGGTACTGCGACATCACCCGCCCGGCCTCGCTGAACGGCGCCGAGTTGGTCGTGGAGGACCTGGACCTGGACCTGTGGGTCTCGGCCGACGGCACGGACGTACTGCGCCTGGACGAGGACGAGTTCGAGGAGAGCGGTCTCAGGGAGAGGGACCCGGGAGCGGCGTCAGCGGCACTGGCAGCTCTGGACGACTTGGAGGCCATGGCCCACCCCATCAGGGGCGCGGGGAACGGCGCGACCAGCCCCCACGAACCCGCAGCCGACACCCAACCCCCCTTCCCACCCCTTTAGTCGCCCCTCACCACCACCGCATACCGCTCGTCATCCACGTCCTTCCCCCACAGCAGAGAGTCCCCCGAAAGCCGCTCCACGCGCACGCTCCCACCGAGCGGCTCCGCCAGCCCGCTCACCACCTCGGCCGATATACCAACCGCCCCCCAGACCCCCTCCACCAGCACCAACCGCCCACCCGGCCGCAACAACCCCCACCACCGCCGCAGCACCCGCCCAGGATCCGGCAAGGCCCACAGCACATGTCGGCCGAGGACCACATCGAACCGCTGCTCCCCCACCGGAGGGTGCGCGGCGTCACCGACCAGGAACGCCGCGTCACGCCCGGCGAGCTTGGCGCGCGCCAGTTCCACCATGGCCGGCGAAAGATCCACCCCGGTCACCCGATGCCCCTGCTCGGCCGCGAGGAGTGACAGGCTGCCGGTCCCGCACCCGAGATCGAGGACGTCGGACGCCCTTCCCGGCAGCCACCCCCGCAGCCGCTCGGCCCAAGCGCCCCTTACCTCGGGGTCCCGCAACCCGTGATCCGGCTCCTCGTCGAAGGACCCCGCTTCGGCGTCCCAGTCCACGTCCGCCGCGCCACCCCTGCCGTCACTGTTCTCCGTCATGCGCCCAAGAGTGACACCCGCCACTGACACTCGAATCGTGACAGCCGCCACTGACAGACCGGTAACCGATGAGGAACTCTCCACAAAAGGGTCTACCTCCGTGAGAACGCGGAACTCGGTAGGCACTGAAGGAGGCAGCCATGCGCCGTACCACCGTGCAGAAGCCCCTGAAGAGGACGGATGCCCGGCGACTCCCCGAGGAGGCCGACGAGCGCCCCGCGGGACGACCCGAGGTCCGCAAGGACATCGCGCGGACCTGGTGGCCCGACGGCTGACGGCGGCAGGCGCGCCCCGTATCAGACCAGTCGCTTGCGGTAGTGGACGCGGTCGTATGGCCCGTCCACTCGCCGTTCCACGACCTCATAACCGAACTTCGGATAGATCTCCTGGTTCTCCCACATCATCGCGTTCGTGTAGAGCCTGACCTCGGGCAGCCCCAGCGCACGCGCGTGTGCCTCGACGAACCGCAGCAGCCGTCCACCCACGCCCTGCCCCTGGGCGTCGGGGCGGACGGCGATGTTGTCGAGGTAGAGGTGGTCGGGGTGCTCCTCGACCACCACGAGTCCGACCACCGGGTCGCCGGTGACGAACACCTGCCCCGCGGCCACGTTCGCCGCGTGGTCCCGCTCCATGGGCTGCGGTACGCGTCCGATGCGCTCGATGTAGTGCTCGTACGCCGCGTCGGTCAGGGCCTTCACAGTCGGCACGTCGGCCGCCTCGGCAGGTCGGATCTCGTCGTTCGTCATGCGCGCACGGTAACTGTCTGATCTCCGCCTCAGCACTCCCTTAAGAGGGCCATAAAGATCGCCACCGCACGTCACAAGCTGGGGATTTCACGGTTTCTTTGATCCGGCACCCATCAGTACCGGTTCCGAGGAGATCCCCCATGCCCGCACGCCGCAAGGCCGCAGCCGTCGTCGCCGTCGGCCTGACCCCGCTCGCCCTGACCACACTGGCCGCCGGGCCCGCGTCCGCACACGGCTCGATGGGCGACCCGGTCAGCCGGGTCTCGCAGTGCTACGCGGAGGGCCCCGAGAGCCCGACGTCGGACGCGTGCAGGGCGGCGGTGGCGGCGGGCGGCACGCAGGCGCTCTACGACTGGAACGGCATCCGCATCGGCGACGCGAACGGACGCCACCAGGAGCGGATCCCGGACGGCCGGCTGTGCAGCGCGAACAACGACGAGTTCAAGGGGCTCGACCTGGCCCGCGCCGACTGGCCGGCGACGAGCGTGAGCAGTGGGTCGTACACCTTCAAGTACCGCGTGACCGCTCCGCACAAGGGCACCTTCACGGTGTACCTCACCAAGTCGGGCTACGACCCGGCGCAGCCGCTGGGCTGGGACGACCTGGACCTGTCGAACCCGGTCGCGACGGCCACCGACCCGGTCGCCTCGGGCGGCTTCTACACGTTCTCCGGCACGCTCCCGGAGCGCTCCGGGAAGCAGCTCCTGTATGCGGTCTGGCAGCGCTCGGACAGTCCGGAGGCGTTCTACTCCTGCTCGGACGTGACCTTCGGCGGCGACTCCGGTGGCACGGCGAGCAGTCCGACCCCGGCCCCGAGCGCCTCCGCTCCCTCCGAGGAGCAGATCGAGGACGGCACCGGCAAGTCGACGGTGGAGCACGACGGGCACGGTGACGACGACGCGAGTACGTCGGCGGAGCCGGTGGCCGAAACGGCGAGCGTTCCGGCCAACGACGTGAAGGCGGCGGGCACTTCGCAGAACCTCGCCGAGACGGGTGGGGACAGCAGCACGTCGTATCTCGCGATGGGCGGTGCTGCCACGCTCGCGGCCGGCGCGGCGATCCTGTTCGGTTCGGTGCGGCGGCGCGCGGCGAACGGCGGTGCACGGCACGGCCGTTGACCGAACGATCTCCGGGGCCTGACCGGCGGCTCAGGCCGGACAGGCCCCGGCGTCGGTCAACTGAACGCCGACGCGCAGGTGGTGGGGGTGGCGTGGACGGGGTCGAGGGCGTTGGCCACCTCGTGGAAGGCGATCCGGTCGAACAGCCCGATGGCCACGTGCTCGGAGAGATCGAGCGCGCACAGGTCCTGCAGCAGGACGTTGTGGACGCCGGATCCGCTGAGGAACTGACTCCGGTACGGCGTGACGACCTCGTCGTACTTGGTGGCGAGGACGGTGTACTTGACGCCGGGGACGGTGTCGCCGCCTTCGTTGAGTTTGGTGAGGAAGGGGGAGCCGACGACCTGGTCGGCGAGGGCCGGGGTGTTGGTGGTGAGCAGGTCCTGGATACCCGGGAAGTACGGCAGCAGGCTGGTCAGGCCCGACAGGGTGGTCCCGTGGTTGTCGGGGGCGATCCCGACGAGGGCGTTCACCTTGGCGGCTCCGCCGAGGAACTTGAGGTAGTAGCGGGGCATCAGGCCGCCCTGCGAGTGACCGACGAGGTCGGTCTCGGGGGCGCCGGTGGCGGCGAGCACCTTGTCGACGAAGGTCTTCAGCTGCTCCGCCGACTTGTCGATGGGACCGAGGCCGTGGAAGAGGGGGACTCCGGACAGTTGGCCGTAGTCGAAGGAGAAGACGCAGTAGTCGCGGTTCTCCAGGTAGGGGGCGAGGGCCAGCCAGTTGTCCACGGAGTTGGCGAAGGTGCCGTGGACGAGAACGACGGGGCGGGGGTGCGCGGCGGAGGGCTTGCACGTGTAATCGTTCCAGCCGCGGCTGGGAGCCTGGGCGGCTTGGGCGACTCCGGCGGCGGGGACGAGGGCGACCGCGGCGGTCAGGAGCAGGGCGGCCAGGGGTCTGAGGGCTCGTTTCCAGGGCAGCATCGTGTGATCTCCTTGCGGCTCAAGGGAGTTGCGATGGCCTTACGCCCTGTGATCCGGATCACGAGGATGCTGTTCAATTCGAAAGTTACGGACGAGTAGTGCACTTGTGAAGTTACGCGTCAGTAAAAACTTGCAGTGTTAACCGCGCCGGATGCATCTACTGATGAACCATCACCAGGCGGGCCTGATGGGACCATGGGGAGCAATGCGCCCCAATCGGTCGCACAACGCGCGCACATCACTCTCACCGAGCACATCGATCCACGACCGCACGGCCTCCGCGGCGGCCTCCTCCGCCGCACGCGTGCAGGCCCATCCCCGCTCGGTCAGCACGACGAGCCGGGCCCGCGCGTCCACGGGATGCGGCCGCCGCTCGGCGTACCCCTTGCGCACGATCTCCTCGACCAACTGGCTCGCGGCCTGCTTGGTCACGCCGAGATGGCCGGCCAGCTCCGTAACCGTGGCCCCGTCCGGCGCGAGCCGCGTGAAAGCGAAGCCCCAGGCGGGCCGCGCCTCGAACCCCCGGGCCACGACCCCGTCATTGATGCGCTGGGTCAGGTCACCGGCGGCGGCGAGCAGGGCGGCGGCCAGGGCGAGGGCTTCGGAGTTCTGCACTCAGGCATTGAAACACCGCTCCTAGGGACTGAGCGGGAGTGAGTCCTGTTGCCAGGTCTCGTGCTCAGCCGAACGCCCCGAACGGTGTTGGGCGTTCTGGTTGCCCGCGTACGCTCCGCGTCCGGGCGGCACGGATCGTGTCCGTGGTCCGGGGATGCGGGGGCGGGTTCCCTCACGCCCGGGAACGCCCGGTCCGGCCTGGACGGTCCGATGCCCCTGCTCATCACTCCGGTGAGCAGGGGGCGGTGCCGTCCGTCGCCGGATCGGGTGTCCCTGGGCGCGCCTTCCGATCACCACGGCAGCAGCATCATGGCGAGTGGTCTTACGGTTCGTCGTGGTGAGGGGCTTCTGCCAGTGCTGGGCGCCCCACTTCGAGGTGTAGGCCGGGTCGACGGCGATGACCACGATGCCCGTCTGGTCGGCCATCGACGCCAGCCGGGCGCGGAGCTTACCGGTGGGCAAGCCGGAGATCAGCTGACGGAACCGCCTCTTGCGGCCGTGCTTCTCCCGGGTCTTCTCGGCGGCGAAGTCCAGGTCCTCCACCGCGATCGCCTGCACACCACAAGCGCGGGCCCAGTAAAGCAAGCCGGTCAGGGCGTGGCGGACCTGGGCGTCCCGATGGGGCGCGCTGCCGGTCAGATCGTAGAAGAAGCGGCGCGGGGCGCCGGTCGGGTTGCCGTGGACGTCGAGGCGCCAGGCGGCCAGATGATCCGCATTCATGTCGACGCCGATCACACCGTGCGCGAGCGCGGCCTCGATCGAGAGAGCGGGGGTGAGCGGGAGCTGCCAGAAGGCGGTCAGGTACCAGCGGTCCCGGCCGGCGTCGTAGTGCATGCGGTAGGCGAGTGCCCGGTTGGCCGCGACGCGGTCGGCCCACTCGGTGCCCCGGTGCGCGAACGTGACCCGGCAGGCCAGGACATACCGTCCGTGCGGGGCGTTCGCCAGATGGGTGAGCGGCGCGGGCAGCTTGATACTCACCTCACCATCGGGGCTGACGCGGATCGTCTCGTTGCCATACCGCTTGCCCGACTCACCGTCCGCCTGGCAGAACCAGCGCTCCGCCTCCCAACGCTCGCGCCATGCGCCCTCGGTCAGCCCGGCCGCCTCCAGGTGGTGCCGGGCGCGGGCCAGACGCTTGCCACCCCGCACGACGTGCACGATGCCGGCCTCGCGGTCGGCCCGCGCGGCAGCCAGCCGGTCCTGAAGCACCCGCAGCCGCCGGGACTTCGCATGCCACTCCCGCCGCGACCGGTAACCCCCCGGCGCCCCATTGGGCCCCTTGTGGCCGATCGGCTGGGACAGCCGGTCCTCGATCGTGCGGATGCCCGCTTCCAGGTTCTGGATGTGCGCCGACTGACCACGCCGGGCCAGCGCCCACTGGTCGTGCGAGGCCTTGGTGATACTGCCCGCCCACCGCGACGACGAGAGCGGCGTCAACTCCCGCTTACGCACCGCCCACGCCTGACCGGAATGCTCCAGGCCGTCCCGGCAGCGCGCCTTGAGATCCTTCGAGGCCAGCGACCCCAGATGTCCGCCGACCTGGCGCAACACCTTCTCATCGCCGGGCGTCAGCTGCTTGAGGCGGGTCCGCCCGGCCCCACCCGACGATCCCGTCGCCATGGGAAACGAGCACCACCCGTGAAGGTCACGCATTCGATGAGGGAACGCCAGTTCCTCGCTGAAACCGACACCATCACCGAGGCACGAACGCACCCCAGCGGCAGCAGCTCCAAACCCTTGACGAATTGGTCAAGCAGCTTGACCATGGAGCTCATATAGTCAATCTGCTTGACCATCTACGGACCCGGAGGTCCCGCATGCCCGTAGTCCGCTCGTCCGATGCCGTCACCCACGAGATCCACGGCGCCCGTTTCGTCTCGTACGCCACTCCCCTCAGCGGCGCCAAGGAGCTCTGCGCCTGGCGCGGCGAGATCCCCGCGGGGACGAAGGCTCCGGTTCACACCGTCAACCGCGAGGAGATCTTCCATCTGCTCATCGGCGAACTCCTGATCACTCTCGACGACACCACCCATCGGATCACCGCGGGCGACACGGTGATCGTCAACCCCGGCGCGACCTTCGCCGTCGAGAACCCCACCGATCACACCGCCCTCACCTGGGTCACCACCTCCATCGGCCTGGAGGCGGAACTGGCCGACGGCACCCGTATCACTCCGCCGTGGGCCAACTGAGCCCTACGCCGCCAGCGACCCCGGCAGCACCGCGAGCGGTCCGAACCGGGCCCGGGCCCGGTCCGCGGCCTCCTCGATGCGGCGGAGCTTGTCGTCGGTGGGGTCGAAGGTGAGCTGGTGGGAGGCCTGTTCGGCGGGGTCGAGCCCCTCGGCGCGCAGGGAGACGGAGCGGACCCGGGCACGCTGGAGACCGAGCGCCTCGTACATGCCGTACGCCGCCCTGGTCAGGGCCACCGAATGGGCGGTGGGTTCACCGAGGGTACGGCTGCGGGTGGTCGCGGTGCGGTCGGCGTAGCGCACGGTGAGGGTCAGGGTGCGGCAGACCTTGTCGAGGGCGCGCAGCCGGGAACCCAGTTCCTCGGCGGCGGAGAGCAGGGCGCGGCGGTGCCGGTCGGGGTCCAACTCGTCGCGGGTGAAGGGGCGTTCGGTGGCCAGGGAGCGAGAGACGCCGTTCGGGACCACCCGGCCGCGGTCCACGCCGTTCGCCTTCTCGTGCAGTTCGCGGCCGACCTTGGCGCCGACCAGGCGCTGGAGCGTGGACAGGGGTGCGGCGGCGACCCGGCCCAGGGTGTCGAGGCCGTACCCGCACAGGACGCGGGCGGTGGCACCGCCGACACCGGGGAGCGTGGCGACGGGCCGGCCGGCGAGGAAGTCCGCCACCGCGTCCCCGGGGACCGCACAGGTCACCCCGGGCCGGGCGTCCTTCAGCGCCATGCGGGCCAGCATCGGCCCGGGCCCGGCGCCGATCGCGCAGTCGACGCCGTGCAGAGCGAGGGCGCGGACCCTGATCACCGAGGCCAGTTCGACGGCGTCCCGCTTGAAGTACCGTTCGGCGCCCCGCAGATCGGCCAGTGCCCGGTCCGGCGGCAGCGCTTCGACGACCGGCGTGAACTCCTCGAGGAGGCCGAGCAGTTCGGGCAGGGCCGCCTCCCGCGTCGGCGGCAGCTGGAAACGTACACAGAGGATGGTCATCCCGCACTCCCCGGGCTCTGGTGCCACAACTTCCGTATCTGTGAAGGCTCTTGACCCGCCGGTCGCAGATCGGCCCATGGATGCAGTTCGTATCCCGTCGGCATTTGGATTCGCCTGCCGCCGGTCGGATCCCCGGCCGCGTCTCCGGCCCTGACCGGAACCGGCTCCGCCAGCCGTGCCGCCACCGCGTCGAGGCCTTCGCCGTCCCGCAGTTCGACCAGTTCGGCGAGGTTCCAGGCGGCCGCGCCCACCACGCTGAGGCTGCGCGGGCCGCGCCGCTGCACCACCCCGCGCACCAGCAGCAGCCAGGAGTGGAAGACGGTGTGTGCGCAGGCGTCGTGGGAGTCGTCGAAGAAGGCGAGGTCGACCAGGCCGGTGCCGTCGTCCAGGGTGCTGAAGATGACCCGCTTGCCGGACCGGATCGGCGGTGTCTGGGTAGCCGCCTTGGCCCCCGCGACCAGCACGGCCTCACCGTGCCGCGCCTCCCGCAGCCGTCGCGCGCTGACCACGCCCAACTCCGTCAGGAACTCCTGGTGGTCGTCCATCAGATTGCGCGAGACGTCCATCGACAGCACCCCCAGCTCGGCGCTGAGCTTCTCCGTGGAGGAGAGATCCGGCAGCCCGGCCGAGGCCGTCTTCCGCCCGCCGGACAAGGGGAGTTGGGCCCCACGGCCGCCGCGTGCGCCCCGGTGCAGCTCGGTCAGGTGCAGTTGCAGATCCCGCCGGTTGGCGCCGAAAGCGTCCAACGCCCCTACTTGTGCCAGCCGTTGAGCCACCGGACGACTCGGATGCGCCCGCTCCCAGAAGTCCAGCAGTGAGGCGTACGGCTGCCCCTCGGCGATCCGTGCCGCCTCGGCCTCGCTGATGCCGTGCACGTCGGAGAGCGCCAGTCGCAGTCCCCACACGGCAGGGGATTCAGACACCAGTTCGATCCGATGGGCGACCCCCGACTCGTTCACGTCCAACGACAGGATCGGCACCCCGCGCCGCCGCGCGTCCGCCAGCAGCAGCCGCTTCGGATACATCCCGGGGTCGTGCGTGAGCAGCCCGGCGTAGAAGGCCGCCGGGTGGTGCGCCTTCAGCCACGCCGACTGGTACGTCGGTACGGCGAAGGCGACCGCGTGCGCCTTGCAGAAGCCGTACGACCCGAAGGCCTCGACGATCTCCCAGGTCCGCTGAATCGTTTCCGCGCTGTATCCGTTCGCCGCCGCGTGCTGCGCGAACCAGAACCGGATCCGCCCCTGCGACTCCGGGTCGGACAGCCCGCGCCGCACCCGGTCCGCCTCGCCGCGCCCGCACCCGGTCATGATGTCGACGATGTCGATGATCTGCTCGTGGAAGACGACGACCCCGTACGTCTCCTCCAGCGGCCGCTCCAGATCCCGGTGCGGATACCGGACGGGTGCCCGCCCGTGCCGTGCCTCGATGAACGGCCGCACCATGTCGGCGGCGACCGGACCGGGCCGGAAGAGCGAGATGTCGACGACGAGATCGTGGAAGGTGGCCGGCTGCAACCGCCCGACCAGGTCCCGCTGCCCCGGCGACTCGATCTGGAAGCAGCCCAACGTCTCGGTGGACCGGATGAGTTGGTACGTCGCCGGGTCACCCGGCGGTACGGCGTCCAGGTCGACCCGCTCCCCCGTCGCCCGCTCCACCTCCGCGACCGCGTGCGCCATCGCCGACTGCATCCGCACGCCCAGCACATCGAGCTTGAGCAGCCCGAGATCCTCGACGTCCTCCTTGTCGAACTGCGACATGGGAAATCCCTCGCCGCTGGTCGGCATGACCGGCGTACGGCGGAGCAGGGTCGCGTCGGAGAGCAGCACCCCGCACGGATGCATGGCGATCCCCCGCGGAAGAGCGTCGAGGGCCTCGACCAGCTCCCACAACCTGCCGTGACGCTGCTTCTCTTCTGCCAGCGCCTTGAGTTCGGGCAGTTCCTCCAGGGCCGCGCGGGCGTCACGCGCCCGGATGTGCGGGAAGGACTTGGCGATGCGGTCGATGTCGGCGGGGTCCATGGACAGGGCCGCCCCCACGTCCCTGATCGCGTGCCGCACCCGGTACGTCTCCGGCATCGCGACGGTGGCGACCCGCTCGGTCCCGAACCGCCCGATGATCGCCCGGTAGACCTCGAGGCGGCGCGCGGACTCCACATCGATGTCGATGTCGGGCAGAACGAGCCGCCGCGTGGACAGGAACCGCTCCATCAGCAGACCGTGCTCGACGGGATCGGCGTGGGCGATCCCGAGAAGGTGATTGACCAGGGAACCGGCGCCGGAGCCACGTGCGGCGACCCGGATACCCATGTCCCGTACGTCATCGACCACTTGAGCGACCGTCAGGAAGTAGGAGGCGAAGCCGTGGTGGGCGATGATGTCCAGTTCCTCGTGCATCCGCTCCCAGTACGCGGGCTTGCCCGCGTACCCCTTCAGCACCATCCCGGCCGCCGCCCGCGAGGCCAGTGCCCGCTGGGCGGTGCGGCGGCCCGCGCCGACGAGGTGCGGCTCGGGGAAGTGGACGGTGCCGATCCCGAGGTCGTCCTCGGGGTCGACCAGGCACTCGGCGGCCGTGGCCTGTGTCTGCTCCAGCAGCCGGTGGGCGGTGTCGCGGCGGAAACCCGCGGCCTCGACGATCCGTTCGGCGGCCGCCAGCATGGCACCCGCGTCCTTGAGCCAGGCCTCGCCGGAGTCCAGTTCCTTGACGGCGCCGACGGGGACAAGGCGGCGGGCGGAGTCCAGGACGTCGGCGACCGGGCCCAGGCCGGCGTCGGCGTACCGTACGGCATTGCTGAGCACGGGGCGGATCCGCTGCTCGGCGGCGAAGCCGACCGTACGGGCGGCCAGCCGCAGGGAGCCCGGTCCCGTGCCCTTCCGCCCGTGCCAGACGGCTTCGAGCCGCAGAGCGTCGCCGTAGGTCTCCCGCCAGGGAACGAGCAGCCGGGCGGCCCGGTCGGGACGGCCGGCGGCGAGGGCCCGGCCGACATCGGAGGCGGGCCCGAGCAGCACGGTCAGCCCGTCCCCCCGGTTCTCCGCGCGGGACAGCAGCGGCGTGCCCCGCTCCCCCTTGTCCGAGTGCGCCACCGTGACGAGCCGGCACAGGTCGGCCCAGCCGCGGGCACCGTCCCGGGCGAGAAAGGTGACACGGGGAGCCGACTCGTCGACGAAGGCACCTCCGCGCACGGGAGCACGGCGCCGCTCCTGCCGGACGGGTTCGGCCTCCTCCACGGCCAGCCCCACCCCGAACAACGGCCGCACCCCCGCCTTCGCACAGGCCTTGGCGAACCGGACCGTACCCGCGAGGGTGTCGCGGTCGGTGAGGGCGAGGGCGTCCATCCCCCGCTCGGAGGCGCGCTCGGCGAGGCGCTCCGGGTGCGAGGCGCCGTAGCGCAGGGAGAACCCGGAGACGGTGTGCAGATGAGTGAAGCCAGGCATCCGCACCTCCCGCTGTCGAGCATCAGTTCCCTATCGCCTCACCTCCACCATAGACCAAAAACCGAACGTGTGTACGACGACGATCGGATCGCCTCTCACCTGCGGAAACGGCCTATTCGGACCCGGATGTGCCGGTCTCGGTGGATTCCTCGGTGAGATGCTCGGCCGCGGCGGTCGGCTGGGCGCCGGCGGCCGTCGCGCGCTGCGCGGTCTCGAGGGCGTGGAGGCGGCGTTTGATGTCGCGGAGCTCGGTGAGGAGGGTGTCGGGGCGGTTGATCCTGGTCACGGGGTGCTCCTCCGGTTCATGGGGTGCTGGTGGCGGGGGTGACGGTCAGCTGGACCTGCTCCTCGCCCGCGTCATTGCCCGGGGTGACCTCGATCCCGGTGATCCGCACGCCGAACCGGGTGCCCTCGGGAAAGAACACGTCCTTGATGACGACGAGGGCGTCGTCGCCGACCTGATAGGAGCCGAGTACGGGTTCCAGGTCGGCGCGCACGGTCAGCTCGGGCAGGACGACGGGGGCGGAGACGGCGGCGAGGGCCGACCGGGCCTGGGAGTGCAGAAGGTCCGCGTCGGTGAGATGGACGTAGGAGACCTCGGTCTCGGTGAGCGGGCGCCCGGTGGCGGGGTCCTCGGCGACCGCGACGAGCTGGTTGCTCTCGCCCTGCTCTCCGAGGGCGAAGACCCGGTTCGCGGTGGAGGCGCCGTCGGCCGGCCAGGTGTAGCCGATGAGGTTGGCGCCGTACTCCCACACATGCGGGGTGCCCTGCTGGCCGAGGTGCGGGGTGCCGACGCGGAGTCTGCGCACAGGACGGCCGTCGCTGCCGTACGCCATGTCGAACAGGAAGTCGGGGCCGTCCTCCAGGCTGGCCAGTTCGCGCAGCGCCTCACCGGTGCTCTTGAGGTCGCTGCCGGGGTAGACCAGGGTGCGGGTGATCCCCGAGCGGGCCGTGGACTCGGGGCGGACCCGGATGTCGCCGCCGGGGTGCGCCTGGGCGATGGCGACGAGGTCGCGGGCGATGTCGCACTGGTCGCGGTCGGTGAAGGGGACGTTGACCAGTGCCAGGTCGGGGGCGGCCGGGTCGAAGTCGGCGGGCAGGACCCGGCGGTGGTCGAAGTAGGACAGGAAACCGGCCGCCCCGATCTCCAGGTGCTGGTCGGCGGAGGTGTACTTGACGGTCCAGATCACCCCGCCCCAGACGAGCACGCCGTCCCGCTCGACGTAGAGGGCGGCGCGGCCGGGCTCGGTGAGTTCGCGGGGGCGGTGGACGCCGATCCGCGGGTCGCCCAGGGGCAACCGGGCGCGGAACTCGCCGGATTCGTTGAGCTCGGTGCTGAACGTGGCGTCGTACAGGGGGAGTTCGTCGGTGATGGCGCCGGTGGCGAAGTCGGCGGTGTAGTAGGTGTAACGGGTCGGGGTGCGGGTCACTAGCCCACCAGCCAGGTGGTGTTGAGGTAGATCAGCTGGTTGGCCGGAAGCGGGGAGTCCTGGGGATACAACGCGATGCCACCGTCCGGACGGAGCATGAGTTCGAGGCCTCGCGTGGTGCCACCGATCACCGTGTACCAGTGGTGCCTCACCGCCGGGCGGAAACCGGCCGGAACGGCGATGAGGGAGGTGCCGTTGGCCGTCAGGGCGACCGTGCTCTGGACAGCGCCCCGCAGATGGACAGTGGCACCGACCCGGCGTACCGCCGGTGTCTCGGCGTTGTACACCACCCAGTTGGGCAGGAGGGTGAGGTTGTTCCACCCGGTGTCGTCGTTCACCGCCCGCCATCCCGCCGAACTGTCGTACCACTCCAGGTGGTTGGTGTCCCAGCGGTGGACGTACATGCCGGTGTAGGGGTAAGTGGGGCGGCCGCTCTCGCCCCAGACCCGCAGGATGCCGCCGGCCGCGGAGGTCCAGGGGCGCAGGTCGTCGATGTCGGCGGCGGCGATGGACGTGGCGTTCTTCGGGACCCTGATCCGGGCGAGCGGGATGAAGTCGCCGGCCGCCGCGGGGTCGGTGGGGGTGGCGGCGGCCGTTCCCTTGACGAGTTCGACGGTCATGGCGGTAACGGCGTCGCCGTACTGCGTGTCGCGCTGCCGGGCGACGACCAGGTCGTTGCGCGGGTTGGCGGTGTCGGCGGGGTTCGTGCCGAGGACGTCGAGGGTCTTCTGCTGGTCGAGGGTGACGAGGTAGGCGCCGGTCGCGGTGGCCCGGGTCCCCTGGATCACCCCCTGGAAGGGAGCGACGGTGACCTTGCCGGAGACGGTGGCGGTGGCCTGGACCCGGCCGGGGTCTCCGGTGGCCGGCCGGATGCCGCTGCGGGCCTGGACCGGGCTCGCCCCGGGTGCGGCGAACACGCCCGTGGCGAGCCGGGCGTCCTCGGCGTCGACGACCCCGCCGGAGATCCAGCCGGAGTCGCGTTCTGGGGTGGGCGTGCTCATGGGCGTGCCTCTTCTGGTCGCAGGGTCACGGGACGGGGAACGCCGTCACGCGCAGGCCGGTGTAGTGCGCGGCGGGTGAGAACACACTGGCGGTACCGGTCGTCATCCCACCGCCCCGGGCGACGTACTGCGTCAGCACCAGCGGCGTCGCCGCGGGCAGCAGCCGGTGGCCCTGGGCGACGCTGGTGGTGATCCCCGTGGGGCCGCCGTGGAAGCAGGCGAGGGACACCGGCGTCCCGTCCTGCAGGCGCACCACATGGTCCCAGCGCTCGTTGGCGCCCGAGGTCTGCGCGGTCAGCTGCCCGGTGACCAGGAGCATTCGGGGGTACGGCGCCGCCGGCACGGTCACCTGGTTGAAGGTGTACCCGGTGGCCCCCGCCGAGCCGCTGGTCAGCGGCCAGCCCGTGTCGGCCGGGCCGAAGAACTGGACCGCGCCGGTGACCGCCGGACGCCAGGTGGTGTCGGCACGGACCAGGTCGAGGCCGGTCTCGAGGTCGTACAGCCGCTGTCCGGAGTAGCCGTCGGCCGGGAGCGACTCGTGGACCTGGAGCGGCAGGACCCCGCCCGCCGCGACGGTGGAGACCCGCAGGTCCTTGATGTCGTCCTTGGTGATCGAGCCCGCGTTCGCCCGGACGGTGATCGCGGCGAGCGGGAGGTGGTCGCCGGTGACCGTGGGCGCGACCGGCGTCACCGCGGCCTTCCCGGCCACCACCCGGACGAGCATGCCGTCGCTCTCGTCGCCGTACTGCCGGTCGGTCTGCTGGGCCACGACGAGGGCGATGCGTGGGTTGGACGAGTCGGCCGGGGCCGCGGTCAGCACGTCGAGGGTCTTCTGCTGGGCGAGCGTGATGAGATACGCGCCCGCGGCGGTCGTACGGGTGCCCTGGATGACGCCCTGGAAGGGACGGACCGTCACATTGCGCGAGGGCGTGGAGGTCGCCTCGACGTTGCCCGGGCTGCCGGGGCCGGGTCTGATGCCGGTGCGGGCCGCGATCGGGTTGCCGGGATCGGCCGCTGCCGAGGTGAGCACGCCGGTGGCCAGCCGGGCGTCCTCGGCGTCGACGACGCTGCCGGAGAGCCATCCGGAGTCGCGCTCGAAGTCAGCCATGCGGGTGCGTTCCTTCTGTCTGAGGAGCTGGGAGGGGCCGGGTCAGAGCCAGGCGTCGCGCCATTCGGCGGTCAGCCGGGCGGCCGGTGCGTAGTCGCGGGCGCGGAAGAGCACGGGTGTCGCGCCCGGCCGCAGCGGGAACCAGTCGGAGCCGGGCCGCAGCGCGGCACGGCGGGAGGCGGTGCCCTGGAGCAGGACGGAGCGCGCGTCGGTGTCGACGACCAGGAACTCGCCGTCCTGGAGGGTGAGTTCGAAGGCGAGTTCCTCTCCGGTTCCGGTGTTGCTGATCACCGGCTGCACGCAGGGCCCGACGATCCGCCAGACGGGCCAGGTCGGGACGGTGCCCTTGTTCTCGAGAAGCAGCCGGCCGCCGGAGGAGCCGCTGCCGAAGTCCAGGGGAAAGCTGAGGGGGAAGGCGACACCGCCGCTGGAGGAGGGCAGTGGGCAGGTGCTGACATTCAGGCCGTACGAGTACCGCAGCGGGTCCGGCGCGGTCATGGTCAGGGAGAACTCGAAGGCACCGGACTTGCGGTCGACGATCTTCGTCTCGGCGGTGAGGCGGACCAACGCCCGCCGGACGCGGTGCGGTTCGGTGACGACGAGCGGCGACAGCGTGCTGCCGTCGGCGAGTACGGCGGCCAGCCGGTCCTTGGCCGCTTCCCGTACGGCGCGTTCGGGGGCGATGGCCAGGCCCTCCAGGGTGACCACGCGAGGGCCCCGGTAGGAGGGGGCGTCGAACGCACCGTGCCGCTCGGGGCGGTCGGTCAGGGTGAGCCGGACGGGTGGGGTGGCGGCCCAGCCCTGCTCGCTGGTGACCCACCACTCGACGCCGTCGTCGTCGACGGTGTTCCCGGCCCAGCCGTCCACCTCGAACACCGGTTGCTGGAGCTGCCGTTCGGTCATCGTTTGGCCGCCCAGGCGAGTTCGCGGGCGGTGATCCGGCCGATCTCGTACTCGGACTGTCCGGGGCGGGGGTGCACGTTGACGGTGACGGGCCCGCTCGCCGCGGCGACCCCGGTCCGGGCCGACGCCCCGCCGGCGACCCCGGCGAGGCTGTAACCGGGTCCGATCACACTGCGCGCGGTCGCGGTGGCAAGCCGTCCGGCGGCTCCCGCCACTCGGTTTCCGGCACCCTCCATACCGAGGGCGAGCCCTTCACCGACATCCCCGCCGAAACCCATCATCACCTTGGAGGGGGACGAGATCCCGAGGATGCTGCGAATGGGCCCGGGAATGGTGTTGACGATGAAGTTCTTCACCGTGTTGAGAAGGGCCGAGGCCGAGTTCTTGATGCCGTTGATGAGCCCCATGACGAGGTCGCCGCCCAAGTGCATGAGTTTGTCGGGCAGTTCGGCGAAGAAGCCCCAGATCTTCCCGGGAACCCCCCGCAGAAAGTCAACAACGGCGTTCCACTTGTCGACGATCCAGTCCCGCACCGACCCGACCGCCTCCTTGATCCGGTCCCAGTGCTTGACGATCGCGAGCACGGCGATCCCGACAGGCCCGGTGAGAATGGCGACGAGCAACGGCCAGTTGGCCTTCAGCCAGTTCACGACATTCTTCCCGGCGTCGATCAGCCAGTTGATGGCGACCGACGCCCCTTTCATGACCGTCCCCACCACCTGCCCGATGACCTTGAACGCCGCCTGCATGACGGCCTGCACGGTCTTCGACTGCATCGCCATGTCGATGAGCTTGGTGATGAGCGGCATGACGAGGGCGAGGATCGCGCCGAGGATGTTGGCCTTCATGGCTGTGTTGAGTCCGCGCTGGGCGGTGGTGGCGGTACGCAGCCCTTGGCTGAACCGGGAGAAGAGCCCACCACCCGACGCGGCACTCCGCCCCGCCCGCTGCACATCGCTCGCGGCCCTGGTGGCGGCGGTCCGCACCTGGTTGAGACCGGCACTCGCCTGACCGGCGCCGGTGCGCAGCCGACCGGTGGCGGTGCTCGCCTGGGTCGCCGCGTTCTTGAGCCGGTCGACCGAACTGCTGGCCCCGGTGACAGCGGTCCGCATCCGCGTGACGGCACCGCCGGTGCTGGTGGCCGCGGATCGCATCTGGTTCAGCGCCCGGGTGACCGATACGAGAGACGTCTGCATGGTGGGTTGGCTCCGTCGCTGTCGCTGTCGTGCGGGTCGTCATCGCCGCAGGGTCTGTTCGAGGGAGTTGAGGTCGTTGCGCAGGCCCTGGATGGAGCGCCCCGCGCCCCGGGCGCTGTCCTCCAGCTCACGAACCCGCTGCAGGCCTGCCCTGACCTGCCGGTCCAGATTGTTGGCCTTGATCCGTAGGGACTTGCTGCGCTGGTCCGCGTCGTTGGCGACCTGACTGATCCTGCTGATCCTGGTCTTGAGAGCGGTGACCTGGCTGCGCACCCGTTGATCGTCGGTGTGCTGGGTTCGGACGAGGCGGTTGACCGCGGTCTCGATCCTCGTGCTGCGGCGCTCCGCCGAGTGGGCCACCCGGTTGGCGGTCCTGAGGCTGGTGCGCAGGGTGGTGATCTGCTGGCGCAGTTGCTGGTCACCGGCGCGCGCGGTGCGGCGGACGTCCCTGGCGGTTCTGGTGATGCGCTCCTGGGTGGCGCTGATCGCCTGCCGGAGATTCCTGTCGACCCGGGTCAGCTCGGCGAACCGGTTGTCGAGGACACGGTCCTTGTCCCTCTGCTCGCGGTTCTCCAGGATCTTATTGATGTCGAACAGCGTCTTCTCATGCTTGATCAGGCCGTACTCGAACTGCCCGCCGAACAGGTCGGCCTTCAGACCGGCACCCTCCGCCTTGGCGCCGGTGACCGGCATGTTGTCGGCATGCCATTTGGGGTCCAGTAGCTTCTTCTGTGCGGCGTCCTGCTGCTCTTTCCAGGCGGCTATCTCGCCTTGTACGGCCTTCTTGAACCCTTCCGGAATACTCGAATCCTTCGCGAACTGTTGCGCGAACTGCTCCTTGAACCGCGCAGTGAAATTCTCCGTGCCCTCCAGGATCCCGACCCGAGTGGTCAGCCTCTCGACCAGGACCCTGATGTCCTCAGCCACGCACCGGCTCCTCTCAACTCGGTGAACTCAGGAAGGCCATGATCTGGGCTGCCGACGCCCCTTGCTCCACGGCCGGCCGAGGCTCCTGCTCAGGGCTCCCGGTACCGCCCTCCCCCGGCCGCGGCACCGCCTCCGGATAAGCCGCCGGCTCCGCGTCCTCGTCCCGATGAACCGTCGCGAACATCCAGTTGGCTACGGCGAGATGGTCGACGACCGCCGCCAGCAGATGGTCGGTGACCGTCCAGTCCGCCTGTTCACCGTGGACCGCCCGGGCGTAGGACGAGTCCGCGGGAAGGTGTCCGACGAGGACCCGCAGGCGGCGGGAGGACAGGCGCCCCCGGTACCAGTCGAGGAGGTCGACCCCGTAGTGGCGGAGCAGATCCGCCTCCAGCGCCTCGGCGTGCTCGTCGACCAGCGCACCGAGGCTCAGCCTTCCCCCAGCGTCATGCCCGTCTCGTTGCCGTACGCCTCCAGGATCGCGGAGACGTCCTGGACACTGGTGTCGTACTTGCAGAAGCGCTCGAACTGCTCCGCTCCGAGCAGCAGCGCCAGCAGTCCGTCGATGTCGTTGTCCTCCAGCGCGGCGATCTGCTTGGCGATACTGCGCGGGAACTCGGTGGGCAGCCGGAACACATCCCCGTCCACCTCGAACTCCCAGTTCTTTCCGACTGCTTCGAGGCGCTGGGCACGGGCGGCGTTGACGTTGAAGGGGGCCATGTCGGGCGAGCTCCTTGCTGCGAGAGGAACGAAGGGGTCAGGCCGCGCTGAAGCTCGGGTCCTTCATCAGGAAGGTCGCCAGCGGGGCACCGTCCACCGTGGCCAGCGCGGTGAAGGTGACGCCGAGCTTCACGGGGGCGGTACGGACGAGAGCGAGCTCCTCCGTCTCGGTCACCTGACCGCGGGCGATGATCATGCGGTACTTGACCTCGTCGCCGTCGGTGAACTCCAGCCCGAGCATCCGCTCGTCGAACTTCGGCTCGGCCGCCAGCTCGTACTTGTAGAGGCCGGACCCGGTCGCCGTCTCCTTCACCTGACCGCCGCCGAAGAAGAACGGCAGGGTGTCCTCGTTCAGCTGGAGAAGCTGGAACTTGAAGCTGAGATCGCGGTCCGAGTAGACGTACCGCGCCGAGCTGACGCTCTGCCAGGTGTCCACCGGGTCCAGCTTGTCCTTCTTGGAGATCTTGACACCGTCGGTGGTGGTGTAGCCGAGGTCCTTCCAGCCGGCGCCCCAGGCCGCGCTGGTGTCGGCGGGAGGTGCGGTGGCGAGCGGGGCGATGAGCACACGGCCACTGCCCGCGACCCGGATCTCCTTGGCGTTCGTTCCGGCCATCACTGCTCCTTGGTGGGAGTTGGACATGACGCGCTGAAGGGATGTGGAGGCGGACCGCCGGTCAGGCCGGGCGGACCACCAGCCGGGTGGTCGAGACGTAACGGTTGGCGGCGGCATGCCGGTAGTCGGGCAGCCAGCGCGGACCGTCCTCCTCGACGACGTCGATGACGGCCGCCGCGCCGTAGCGCACACCCCGGAGCTGGAGCATCAGGGCGCGGGCCACCAGGGAGACGGTGTGGGCCGCGGCCTTGGAGGGGCCGTACACCTCCAGGTCGACCAGCGGATTGTCGAGCCGGGCGTCCTCCGCCCAGGCACCGCCCATCCGGGAGACCAGTACGGCGCGCTGCGAACCGTCGAACCCGGAGGGCGGCGCGACGTCCACGACGACCCCCGCCAGCTCACTGCGGTCCTTGAGGAGGTCGACGACCAGCTGTTCCACATCCGGAAAGGTGATGTACGGCTCACTCATCGGAGTCTTCGGAGTTCTCGGAGTCCTCAAGGCCCTCCGCGGGGTGCGCGATGACACCGAGCAGTTCCCGCGCGGTCGGGTCGTCGACGTCCACGACGTCACCGGGCTCGTGCTCGTTCCACCAGTAGGTCAACTGGATCTTCTGCACAGCGCTTCCCCCGAAACGATCGCCTGTGAAGGATCTGATAAGTGATCAACTTCCGTCGGTCACAAGGAAGTTGACGCCCCAGGAACCGCAAATGTAACGGCCGCCCCAAGCACAGCGTGAGCAACGCGAGGTCTCGAACAGATAACGATGGCAGGGGACTTGCGCACGCCGCAAACGCGAAAGTCCCGCCCCCACACAGGGGACGGGACTCCATGCAGCACCGAAAACGTCAGCCGATCGACGCCCCGGTCGCCGACAACGCCTCCGTCACCGGCTGGAAGAACGTCTCCCCGCCGGAGGTGCAGTCACCACTGCCACCGGACGTCAGCCCGATCGCGCTGCTCCCCGAGAACAGCGACCCTCCGCTGTCCCCCGGCTCCGCGCACACATCGGTCTGGATCAGCCCGTTCACGATGTCGCCATTGCCGTAGTTCACCGTGGCGTCCAGCCCGGTGACCTTGCCTGAGTGCACCTGAGTCGTGGACCCGCTGCGCGTCACCGACTGACCGACCGTCGCGGCCGCCGCGCCCGTGATCGCCTGCGCGGACCCGTTGTAGAGGTCCACCTCACTGGGGTGATCGACCTCAGCCGTGTACTTCACCAGCCCGTAGTCGTTGTCGGGGAAGCTGGACAGCGAGTTGGTGCCGATCTCGTTGCCGCTCGAGTCCGACCATGTCGAGATCGCCTCGGTGCAGTGCCCGGCGGTGAGGAAGTACGGCTCCCCGCCCTTGACCACGTTGAACCCCAGCGAGCACCGCCCACCGGAACCACTGATCGCGTCACCACCCGCGATGAAGGGCTTGAACTCCCCCTTTGTGCGCTGGAGTTCGGCCACCGAGCCCAGACCGTCGACCACCTTCGTGAGCTTGGTCCACTCGGCGGCGGAGACCGTGCGGTCGGCGGTGACGACGACCTTGTTGGTGGTGGGGTCGGTCACCCAGGACGTCCCCGGGATGGCCGCGTCGCCGGCGAGCGTCGTACGCGCGCTCTTCAGCTCGGCGAGGGAGTTCGAGACGACTCTGGCCGAGGCTCCGGCCGCCGACACGGTCCGTGCCGCGTCCTCGTCGAGCACGTTCACCACGAGACTCTTGGTCTTCGCGTCGTAGAACGTCCCGGCCGCGTCCGCGCCGAGATCCGCCCCGAGCGTCGAGGCGAGCTTTCCGGCCGCGAGGGCCGAGAGGGTCTTGACTTCGGGCGAGGCCGGCGTCTCGCTGGCGTTCGCAGTCTGCAAGGTGACTCCCGCCGCGACCAGCGCGGTGATGCCCGCACCTGCCACGACGATCCGGCGCCTGGGTATGCGTCGATGCTTCAACTCGCGTCCTCCTGTGGGGGGTCGGCCCGGGAGAATGTGGGGATCTCACGGGCCGGAAGGCTGGTTGACGAGCCCTTACTCTTCCGAACCCCGCAGGGAGCGCACAAGGGTGACTTCCGGACGCGCGTAGAACGCGGTTGCGCGCCCCCGTCATTTTTGACAGTCCACGGTCACCCCAGGCCATTCACGCTGCAAACACTACGAGCGAGTAACACCCCATCAGCCCGTGAGGTCTAGTCCTGTCCTGAATTCGCCCCTCCAGGATCCGGATCCAGCCGGGGCTCCAGTGGCGGACGTTGCTCCTGCAGCGGTTGCTGCGGCGTCGGCGCCGCCCTCTCCAGGAACCGCAGCAGCTCGACGGGAAACGGCAGCACCAGCGTCGAGTTCTTCTCCGCCGCCACCGCCACCACCGTCTGCAGCAACCGCAGCTGCAGCGCGGCAGGCTGCTCGGACATCTCCTTGGCCGCCTCGGCCAGCTTCTTCGACGCCTGGAGCTCCGCGTCCGCGTTGATGACCCGTGCCCGCCGCTCCCGGTCCGCCTCCGCCTGCCGGGCCATGGACCGCTTCATGGTCTCGGGCAGCGAGACGTCCTTGATCTCGACCCGGTCGATCGTGACCCCCCACTCCACCGCCGGGCTGTCGATCATCAACTCCAGCCCCTGGTTGAGCTTTTCGCGATTGGACAGCAGATCGTCCAGCTCGCTCTTGCCGATGATCGACCGCAGCGAGGTCTGCGCCATCTGCGCGACCGCGAACCGGTAGTCCTCGACCCGCACGACCGCCTCGGCCGGCGAGGTCACCTTGAAGTAGACGACGGCGTCCACCCGCACCGTGACGTTGTCCCGGGTGATGCCCTCCTGCCCGGGCACCGGCATGGTCACGATCTGCATGTTGACCTTCCGGAGCTTGTCCACGCCCGGAACGATCATCGTGAACCCCGGCCCGCGCACTTCCGGCCGGAGCTTTCCGAGGCGGAAGACCACGCCCCGTTCGTACTGCTTGACGACCCGCGCGGCCGCCATCACGTACACCGTTCCGGCGGACACGAGCGTCACGCCCGCCGCCACCAGCTCCTCGACCATCGCGACCCCCAGGGTCCGAACCAGGCGCTCAAGGTGTGCCCTTCGACGGTAACTCCGCTGTGTACACGAAGGGGAGACGGAGGACACAGGTGGTCCGCGGCATCAGGACACAGGACGGCCGCCGGCTGACGGTCGAGGAGTACGGCGACCCCGGACGGCACGCCGGTGGTGCTGCTGCACGACACCCCGGGCTGCCGCTTCGGCCTGCGACCGCCCCGTCTACGGCGATTCGGACCGTCTGCCGGGACGCCGTGTGCCCGACGCCGCCCGGGACGTGGCGGAGCCGGCCGGCGCCCTCGGTGCTCGGCCGCTCCGGCGGTGCCGCGCATGCCCTGGCCTGCGCCGCGCTGCTGCCCTCCCGGGTACGGCGGGCGGCGCCGGCGTCACCCGCACCGCCGGACGCGCGGGACCTGAGCCTCGAAAAAGACCCCGTCATGATCACAGCGAACCCCCGTACGGCAGATGCGTACGGGGGTCCACCAGGTGCCGGCTGCGATGCCGGCCGTTGCGGGCCTAGAAGACGCTGACGCCGTAAGCGCTCAGGGCCTCGGTGACCGGCTGGAAGAAGGTCGTGCCGCCGGAGGAGCAGTTGCCGCTGCCGCCGGAGGTCAGACCGTACGCGACGCCGTTGCTGCCGTACAGCGGGCCGCCGGAGTCGCCGGGCTCGGCGCAGACCGTGGTCTGGATCATGCCGTAGACGACGTCACCGCCGCCGTAGTTGACGGTCGCGTTGAGCGCGGTGACCCGGCCGCTGTGGATGCCGGTGGTGGAGCCGCGGCGGTTGACCGTGGTGCCCACGCTCGGGGTGGCTGCGCTGGTGATGTCGACGCTGCCGACGGTGCCGGAGATCGACGACGTCGGGTAGCTGGTGGAGTAGCGGACGATGCCGTAGTCGTTGGTCGGGAAGCTGGACCCGGCCGTCGAACCGAGCGTGGTCGTGTGCGCGGAGTTCGACCACCAGGTGCCCGCGCCGTCGGTGCAGTGCCCGGCGGTCAGGAAGTAGTAGGTGCTGCCGCTGCGGACGTTGAAGCCCAGGGAGCAGCGCCAGCTACTCGCATAGATGGCGTCGCCGCCGGAGATCAGCTTGTTGAACTTGCCCGGGGTCCGCTTGATCGTGAGCGCGTCGGCGTTGCTGCCCGCCTGCTCCTTGATCTTGGCGATCTCGGTCTGCGAGACCGTGCTGTCGACGGTGACGACCACACGGTTGGTCTTGCTGTCGACGGCCCAGGCGGTGCCCGGGATGTCGGCCTTGAGCACCGAGCTGCTGGCGCTCTTGAGTTCGGCGGTGCTGAACGGGGTCGCAGCGGTCGCGTTCGCGCTGGGGACCGCGATGGCGGCCGCGGCCACGAGGCCGGTGGTACCGGCGATCAGCCGGGTCCGTCTCGCAATGCCACTGCGGGGGGTGGTGCGCTTGATCCTCACGTTTCGTTCCCTCCCAGGGGAAGTCGGGGGCCCGCGTGGGGTCGGGGCCCGTGAGGCGCAGTCAGCGGTCCGGCCGTCCGGATTCCGAACACGCCGTGCCCCTGACAAGCGCTGAGGGGGAGTATTCGGCCGAACGGACGGTAGGCGCAAGGGCGCCTTTCGGCCGTCAACCTTTGAAGTACCTTTGCGGTCCGGATGAACCGGCCGCTCACCGGCCCGGGTTGCGCTCCCCCGCGGCGACGGCGACGCCCAGGGTGTTCCCCGGCGGCGGGAACGGGCAGATGAAGTGGTCGGCGAAGGCGCAGGGCGGCAGCAGCGCCCGGTTGAAGTCGACCGTCGTACGGCCTTCGGCGTCCGGCACGGAGGGGTACAGGAACCGGAACCGGTAGCTGCCGTCCCCGCTCGTCGTATCGCCGAAAACCGCCCACAGCGAGCCGTCGTCCCGGACCGCGGCCTTCAGCGTCAGCTCCTGTCCGTCGAACACGAACGCCACTTCGCCGCCGAGCCCGAGCCCGCGTTCGACCCCGTCCGCGTTCGGCACGCGAACGGTCCGCCGCGCGTCGTACGGCGTGAAGCGCCCCGGCACCGACCAGCGCGGATCGTACGGCGTGGCCTCGATGCCGCGGAACTCCCGCCGGGCCGGGGCGGCGGGGTCGAAGTCCCGTACCCCCCAGACGCCTTCGCGCACCAGCACGACCAGCCGGCGCTCGCCGTACGCCACCCGGGCGGTCTCGGTCGGGCCGAGGTCGGCGCTCAGCCGTACCTCTCCGTCGAAGGGCCGCCCGTCCACGGTCAGGCCGTCCGCCCCGGTCGCGGTCAGCACCACGCCGTCGTCCGCGAGAGCCCAGATGCCGGGGAGGCCCGGGAGTCGGCCGTCCGGATGGTCGTCCAACCAGTGAGTGCCGATGAGGGCGAGCGGCCCATAGGGTTCGGACACCGCTTCGACGCGGTGCTCGTGCCACAGCTTCCAGGCGTCGGACGCGTCGGTGGTCATGTGATCAGCCTTTCCGTACGGGCTCGGGGAGCCCGAGGTGTGAACGCAGGGTGGTGCCCCGGTATGCGGTGCGGAACGCGCCGCGCTCCTGGAGCAGCGGGACCACTCCGGCGACGAACTCGTCGAGACCGCCCGGGGTGAGATGGGGTACGAGGACGAAGCCGTCGGCGGCCTCGCGCTGCACGAACTCGTCGAGCTCGGTGGCCACCGCGTCCGGGGTGCCGATGAGGAGCTGCCGGCCGCCCGCCTCGATCACGGTCTGCCGGATCGACAGGCCCTTCTCGCGGGACAGCGCCGCCCACTTCTCGGCGATCGCGACCGTGTCGCCGCGCCGGGTACGCCCCTGGGTGAGGGCCGGATCGACCACCGGATCGATGTCGGGCAGCGGGCCGTCCGGGTCGTAGGAGGACAGGTCGACGCCCCAGATCTGCTCCAGCGTGAGGAGCGCGCTCTGCGGGGAGGTCTGCTGCCTTCGGATCTCGGCGGCCTTCTCCTGGGCCTCGGCGGCGGTGTCGCCGAGCACGACGCCGATGCCGGGCATGATCTTCAGGTCGTCGGGCGTACGGCCGTACTTGGCGAGGCGGCGCTTCACGTCGGCGTAGAAGGCCCGGCCCTCCTCCAGCGAACTGTGCCGTGCGAAGACCACGTCGGCGGAGGATGCGGCGAACTCCCGTCCCTCGTCCGAGTCACCGGCCTGGATGACGACCGGGTTCCCCTGCGGCGAGCGCGGCACGGTGAACTCGCCCGCGATGTCGAAGTGCTGCCCGCGGTGCTCGAACGGCCGCGGGACCCCGTCCGGGGTCCAGGAGCCCCACAACTCCCTGGCCGCCTCCAGGAACTCGGCGGCACGCGTATAGCGTTCGGCGCGGTCGAGGAAGCCGCCGCGCCGGAAGTTCTCCCCCGTGAAGGCGTCGGAGGAGGTCACCACGTTCCAGGCGGCCCGGCCCCCGCTCAAGTGGTCCAGGGTCGCGAATCTGCGGGCGAGTTCGAACGGTTCGTTGAAGGTCGTGTTGACCGTGGCCGCGAGCCCCAGGTGTTCGGTGACGCCGGCCAGCGCGCTGAGCACGGTGATCGACTCGGGGCGTCCGACGACGTCCAAATCGTGGATACGGCCCTTGTGTTCGCGCAGCCGCAGCCCCTCGGCGAGGAAGAAGAAGTCGAACAGTCCGCGTTCGGCGGTGCGGGCCAGGTGCTCGAAGGAGGAGAACTCGATCTGGGACTTCGACTCCGGATCGGCCCAGACGGTGGTGTTGTTGACACCCGGGAAGTGCGCGGCCAGATGCATCCGCTTACGGCTCATCGCTCCCCCGTTGTGGCGTACTGGTTGGCGGGCCTGGCGAGGCCCAGGTGCTCCCTGAGCGAACTGCCCGGGTAGAAGGTGCGGAACAGCCCGCGGTGCTGGAGCAGCGCCACCGTGCCGTTGACGAGCCGTTCCAGGTCGCGCAGTGGTTCGACGGGCGTGAGGTGGAAGCCGTCGACGATGCCCTCGCCGTGCCAGGTGGCGATCAGTTCGGCGAGGTCCACGGGGCCGCCACGGTAGAGCGGCCCCTGCGGGGTCTGCCGGGGGCCGCCCCCGCCGTGCCCCGGTTCGGCCGCGTGCTCGCCGTCGCCGAGGTCGACGAGGAGGCCGGCGAGCACCCGCAGCTGGTCGGGGCGGCGCCCGAAATCCGCTGCCATGGAACGGAGTTGGTCCCGTGCGGCGGCGGCCTGATGGGCACTCGCGGCGCGGACGAGGGCCACGTCGGCGTACCGGGCGGCGGTCCTGCGGGCGGGACCGTCGGTGGCGTCGACCATGCGGACCGGGTGGCCCTGTGGCGGCCGCGGCACGATCGAGGGGCCCTTGACGGAGAAGGACGTGCCGCGGAAGTCGACGTGGTGCAGCTTGTCCCGGTCGATGAAGCGGCCGGTCGGCACGTCCCGGATCTCGGCGTCGTCCTCCCAGCTGTCCCACAACTTCGCTGCCACGTCGGCGACTTCACTCGCCTCCTGCCACAGAGCGTCGGCCGGAGCCGCCTGTCGGCGGCCGAAGAGACGGGCCTCGCCCTCGGTGCCCGACACGTCGATCCGCCAGCCGGCCCGGCCCCGGCTGACCCAGTCGAGGGTGGCGACGGCGGCCTGGACGTGGAAGGGCTCGGTATGCGTGGTCGTGACGGTGGGCACCAGGCCGATCCGGCTGGTGGCGGGCGCGAGGCGGGCCAGCACGGCGAGCGCGTCGGGACCGGGCCGGGCGAAGCTGTCCTCGAGCGTCACGAAGTCGAGCCCGCCGCGCTCGGCGAGCCGGGCGAGGGTGAGGTAGGAGGCGGCGTCGTAGGCGGACGGCTGGTCGACAGCGGCGGACAGATGCAGCATCACAGCACCTTCGAGAGGAAGGACCGGGTGCGTTCGTGTTGCGGGGCGTCCAACACATCGGCCGGCGGACCCTGTTCGACGATGCGTCCGTCGTCCATGAACACCACGGTGTCGGCGACCTCGCGGGCGAAGCCGATCTCGTGGGTGACGACGATCATCGTGGTGCCCTGGCGGGCCAGGTCCTTGATGACGTCGAGGACTTCGCCGACCAGTTCGGGGTCGAGCGCGGAGGTCGGTTCGTCGAACAGCAGCAGCCGGGGTTCCAGCGCCAACGCCCGTGCGATCGCGACCCGTTGTTGCTGCCCGCCGGACAGATGTCTCGGGTAGGCGTCGGCCTTGTCGGCGAGCCCGACCCGGTCCAGCAGCCGCCGCGCCGACTCCACGGCCTCCTTCCGTGGCCTCTTCAGCGCGGCCACCGGGGCCTCGATGACGTTGTCCAGCACGGTCAGATGCGGGAACAGGTTGAAGTTCTGGAAGACGAAGCCGATCCGCGTGCGCTGTCTGAGCACCTCGCGCTCGGGCAGCTCGTACAGCTTGTCGCCGGAGCGCCGGTATCCGACCAGCACTCCGTCCACACTGATCGCGCCCCGGTCCACCTTCTCCAGGTGGTTGACGGTGCGCAGCAGCGTCGACTTCCCGGAGCCGGACGGGCCGAGGATCACGGTGACCTCGCCGGTGTGCACGGCGAGGTCGATGCCCTTGAGCACCTCCAGTGATCCGAAGCTCTTGTGGACGGACTTGATGTCGACCATGACACTCATCGCTGAACTTCCCTGCTTTCCAGGTGGCTTAGGCGGCCGCACGACCGGCGAGCTCGCCGAGGAACAGCAGCGCGGCCCGCGCGGTCGCGTCGTTCTGCCGGAACGCGGGCCCGCCGGTGCGCGGCCGGGTGAAGGCGCCAGGAGTACGGCCGTCGGTGTGCGGCCCGAGCGCGAAGCGCCGTGGGTGGGGCCGTCCGGACCGGTCCAGGACCCGCCCGTCGGCACGGTCCACGCGCAGCAGCCCGTCCGGGGTCTCGGCGAGCCCCTCGGCGTGCAGCTCGCGCAGCAGCGGATCGAGGGCCCGCCGGACCGTCGGCTCGGGCAGCCGCGCCTCGACCAGTGCCCGTGCCTGGACGGTGAAGTCCGGCACAGTGGGGCTCGACGCCCGGAACACCCCGTCCTCGGCGCGGACTTCCATGTCCGCCCCGACGAACCTGAGCACTCCGGCCCGGGACAGCGCGAGCAGCTGCCGCAACCGGGGTCCGGGCGGCCCGGAGGCCAGATAGCTGAAGAACCCGTGCCACCATCCGCCGATGTTCCCGAGCCGGACCAGCTGGCCGTAGACGGAGAGCAGCCCCAGGAAGACGGCCAGGTCCGGGCTGTACGCAGGGTCATGCCGACGGCTCAGGTCCTGCTCGACATACTCCCGCAGCCCCTCCTGGAACTCCTCGTGCGTCGCGTACCGCACCCCCTCCAGCGGCCGGTCGAGGGCTGCGAGGTCGAGCCGGTCACGGGGGTCGGGCACGGCGGAGGCGGCGAGAGCCTGGATGTCCGTCTCGCTCCCGGCCGCGTACTTCTCCTCGAAGTCGGTCCAGGACATCGCGGTCCGCTCCGGATGCACGGTGAACAGCCGGTGGTAGTGAGCGAATCCGAGCTCCTTCACCACCAGCGGCCACACGTCCCGCCCGAAGTCGAAGCCCTCCGGCCGGGCGAGCAGCCCGTCGATCTCGGCGGGCCCCAGGAAGCGGGGCAGCGGCGGCCGCTCACCGGTCCAGTCGTAGCCGATCTTCGAGTGGTACGGCACTCCGCGCCGCGATCCGACGTAGAGGAGCGGCTCGCGCCCGGACGGGACGTAGGTGTCCCCGTCGTACCGCCCGCCCCGGCCCTCGGTCAGCAGCGCCATCAGGTCGACGAAGGCGAGCCCGAATCCGCGGACCAGGACCGGTTCGCCGGGCGCGAGTGCGGACAGGTCGCTGTCGGCGGTGAAGTCCGGTGGCAGGTGGACGAGGCCGTGCTCCTCGGCGTACGCGGCCAACGCGCTCTGCTCGTCGTCCAGTTCGGCGTCGAGATGGCCGAGGGCCAGGACGACGAGGTCGGCGAGGAGCGGAAGCGGCCGGCCCTCCAGCCAGACCTGCTGCCGGCCCTCGCGCGGGCCGCTGACCCGTACGGCACGCCTCGGGTGGTGGTGGACGACAACGCCCTCCGGCAGCGCGGCCACCGCCTGCTCATGCACCCAGCGCAGATACGCGCCCTGGAGTTGCCGGTCCGCGAAGGTACGGCCGTCGATGCCGGCCCACTCGTGCAGCGTGGGGCCGGGGCGCACGGGTCCGGCCATGTCCACGGTCTCGTCGGTGAACATGGTGACGTCCTCGGCGTGCGAGTTCATCCACAGCAGCGGCGACTGCGCCGCGCGCCAGATGCGTCCGGCGCCGGGCGGGTGCGGATCCACCAGGTGCAGGTCGAGGCCCTGGCCGTCGTACAACTCGGGGGCGTTGGCGGCGATCCGCTCGATCAGACCGGTCCCCCGCGGCCCGGCTCCGACGATCACCAGCGAGCGCCTCATCGGGTGCGCTCCGAGCCTCGGGCGTAGTGCTTCTCCAGGTGGTGCTGGCCGACGCCGAGCACCGAGGTGACGACGGTGTACCAGACGGTGGCGACCATCAGCAGGGGGATGACCTGGTAGGTGCGGTGGTAGACGAGCTGCACGGAGTAGAGCAGGTCCTGCACGGCGATCACGCTGACGATGGAGGTGCCCTTGAGAGTGCCGATCAGCATGTTCCCGGCCGGGGGCACGATGGAGCGCATCGCCTGCGGCAGCACGATCCGCCACCAGCGCCGCCATCGGCTGAGACCGAGCGCCTGCGCGGCCTCGATCTGTCCGCGGTCGACGGAGAGGATCCCGCCGCGCACGACCTCGGCGGCGTAGGCGGCCTCGTGCAGGGTCAGCCCGATGACCGCGACGGTGACCGGGCCGAGCAGGTCGACCGTCCGCACCCCGAGGATGTGCGGGTACAGCGCCCCGATGTTGAACCAGAGCAGCAGCTGCACCAGGATCGGGATCGACCGGAACAGCCAGACGTATCCCCAACTCACGCTTCTGAGGACCGGGTTGGCGGACAGCCGGGCGGCCGCGAGCAGCGCGCCCAGTACGAAGCCGAGCGTCATCACGACCGCGGTCAGCCAGAGTGTGAGCCACAGCCCGCGCAGCACCGCGTCGGTGGTGAAGTAGTCCACGACGACGTCCCACTGGAAGGCGTCGTTGCGCAGGACGGAGTTGACGGCGAGCCCGAGCAGTACGAGAACGGTGACGGCGGCCGCCCACTGGCCGAGACGGCGACGCGGGACGATCCGCAGGGAATCCGCGTACTCCGGTATGCCGGGTGCGGAGGAGGCTTTGGCGAGGGTGTCGGAGGACATGCGAGGGCTCCGTGGCATCGAGTCGATAGAACTCGGACGGGTGCCTTCACACGGGTGCGGCCGAGCCCCTCAGCAGGGCCGCCCTTCGAGACTACGGGTGCGTTTCCCCTCGTTGTCAAGGCTGTCCACACTGTGAGCCGTACGTCTCAAGTCAGTTGACGGCAAACCGGATGCCTGTTCCACTTACCCCATGCATCCACAGCAGTGGCTGGTCAAGCGCTCCCACATCGACTTCGGTCGCGTGTGGTCCTCTTCCTGTTGAGCTGACCCACTGCGCGCCCTGATTCCTCAGGGCGCCTTTCGCGTTCTCCTTCCTCGCCTTCGCGCATCCTCCCCGCCTTCACACGCGCCCTCCCCTCACTCAGCGTTCCTCGCTTCCAGGAGACCGCCCCACTGTGCGCTCACTCATGCATGCCCGAAATGGACTGATCGTTCCCTTCGCCCTCATCACCGCGGGCACCCTGCTTCTGACCGCGTGCGGCTCCGGCGCGGACGACACCGCCACGGCCTCCTCGGCCCGGGCCGACGCGATCCCCACCACTGACGTCGTCTCCGCGATCAAGAAGAACGACGCGGCGGCCAAACTGCTGCCGTCCGGCACCACGAGCCTGACCCTCGCTGTCAGCGTCTCCGGCCAGCCGCCGGGCACCTCGATCCTGGACGACGGAAAGACCCTGGCCGGCCAGGACGTCGACTTCGCCAACGCGGTCGCCAAGGTCCTCGGCATCAGGCTGAAGACCGAGCAGGCGAGCTTCGAGGCGATCCTGCCGGCCCTCGACAGCGGCAAGTACGACCTCGGCGTCGGCAACTTCGGCGTGACCGACGAGCGCCGCAGGACGATCGACTTCGTCACCTACATCAACGACGGCCAGGGCTTCGCCACCCGCAGCGACAGCAAGCTCACCAGGATCACCGACCTGACCCAGCTGTGCGGCCTGAACGTGGCGACCGGCGCGGGCACGACGTTCGAAGCCACGCTGGAGGACAACAAGCACCTCTGCAAAAAGCCCTACAAGGTGCAGACCTACAACGAGCAGGGCGCGATCTGGTCCTCGCTCCAACAGGGCCGCAGCGACGTCGTGATGTCCACGATCAACGGCCTGCGTTACGCGGTGGCCCACCAGCAGGGCGTGAAGTTCCTCAACGAGTACCACCGCTTGGACGTGGGTTTCGCCTTCAAGAAGGGCACGCCCCTGGCCAAGGCGTTCCAGGCGGCGGTGAATGACCTCATCAAAAACGGCACCTACTCCAGGATCCTCAAGAAATGGGGCACCGAAGGCTCGGCGACGACCGTCTCCCGCATCTCCCCACCCGAGCTGAAGTAACGCTCTGACCTGAGGCTTCGTCAAAGCCAAGGGCCACCGACCCCGTTCACCCGTACGCCCCAGCCCTCACCCGTACGCCGTGAAGAATCATATTTCACTCACAGTCAGCAGCCGTATGGGATGCGACCCTTGGGGCACCCGGCCTCTCGACGTATTCGCTGTGCACCAGTACCGTCACAAACCCCCCGCGCGGCGGCTATCCACTTGGCGCGCGATCCGCATCATGGATGACCATAGGGATACAGAAGCAAGAGAGACCGCTGTGAGAGGAGGCGTCCATGGGATCGGTGCGCAAAGCGAGCGCCTGGCTGGGCCTCGTTGACGACAACGATGACGAGCGTTACTACGACGACGACGGATACTCCGAAGGGACCGAGCCCGGGGATGCCTGGGTCACCGACCCGCGGGTCAAGGTGGCTTCGGACGTCGCCGAGGAGAAGGGCCGCCGGATCGGCACGGTGACCCCGGACAGCTTCCGGGACGCCCGCGCCATCGGCGAACTCTTCCGCGAAGGCGTGCCCGTCATCATGAACCTCACCGCGATGGAGGCCTCCGACGCCAAGCGCGTCGTCGACTTCGCGGCCGGACTGATCTTCGGACTGCGCGGTTCCATCGAGCGCGTGTCCACCCGGGTGTTCCTGCTGTCCCCCGCCAACACGGAGATCGTGAACGGCGACCCGTCCGCGCACCGCACGGACGGCTTCTTCAACCAGAGCTGAGGCAGGGCCGCTCGCCGGCCCTGCCCCGCGCAGGGTCTACCGGAAGGCATCCAGTCCGGTGAGCGCCTTGCCCAGCACCAGCTGATGCATCTCGACGGTGCCCTCGTACGTCAGCACCGACTCGAGGTTCGTCGCGTGCCGCATGACGGGGTATTCGAGGGAGATCCCGTTGGCCCCGAGGATCGTCCGCGCCGTACGGCAGATCTCGATCGCCTCGCGGACGTTGTTGAGCTTGCCGAAGCTGACCTGCTCGGGACGCAGGCGGCCGGCATCCATGCGCCGCCCCAGATGGTGGGCGAGCAGAATCCCCTTGTGCAGTTCGACCGCCATGTCGGCGAGTTTGGCCTGCGTGAGCTGGAAGCCCCCGATCGGCCGCCCGAACTGCTCCCGCGTCTTCGCGTAGTCGACGGCGGTCTCGAAACACGACCGCGCCGCCCCCATCGCTCCCCACACGATCCCGTACCGGGCGTGCGACAGACAGCTGAGCGGCCCCTTGAGCCCGGCGACCTCGGGCAGCACCGCGTCGGCGGGCAGCCGTACGCCGTCGAGGACGAGCTCACTGGTGACGCTGGCCCGCAGCGACCACTTGTGCTTGATCTCGGGCGCCGAGAAGCCCGGTGTGTCGGTCGGCACCACAAAGCCGCGGATCGCGTCGTCGGTCTGCGCCCACACGACGGCGACCCCGGCGACCGACCCGTTGGTGATCCACATCTTGCGCCCGTTCAGCACCCAGTCCGTGCCGTCCTTCTTGGCGTACGTCCGCATGGATCCGGGGTCGGAGCCGTGATCGGGTTCGGTGAGCCCGAAGCAGCCGATGACCTCACCGGCGGCCATGCGCGGCAGCCAGGTCTGCTTCTGCTCCTCGCTGCCGAACCGGTGGATGGCGTACATGGCGAGAGAGCCCTGCACCGAGACGAGGGACCGGATCCCGGAGTCGGCGGCCTCCAGCTCCAGACAGGCGAGCCCGTACTGCACGGCGGAGGCGCCCGCGCACCCGTAGCCGCTCAGGGACATCCCGAGGGCACCGATCTCCCCGAGCTCACGGGCGAGTTCCCTGATCTCCGGCAGCTCCCCCCGCTCGTACCAGTCCGCGACATTCGGCAGGACACGGTCGGCGGCCCAGGTCCGCACGGTCTCGCGGATCGCCAGGTCCTCCGGCTCCAGCAGGTCGTCGATACCGAGGGGGTCGGCGGGGTCGAACGGGGCCATGAGCACATCCTCCGGGAGCCAGCTCAAAACTAGCATCGCTAGTTACGCTTCGCGGCTGACGTTACGACGCGGTGTCCCGCACGTCCAGATGCCTGGCCTCAGACCGAGACGCGGGACTCCGCGACCTCCCGCGGCGACGGAAGCTCCACCGCCGTCGGGGACTCGCCGCACTGCATCGCACGCGGCAACCGCAGCGCCATCACCGCGCCCAGCACCAACAACCCCGCACTCACCAGCAAGGTCACGTGCAGCCCGTGCACGAAGGAGTCCTGGGCGGCCCGGCGCAGGGCCACGCCCGCGGGCCCGCCGAGGTGTCCGGCGACCTCGTAGGCCTCGCCCAGGGAGTGCCCGGCCGACTTGGACGCCGCCGCAGGGACGCCCGGCACGCCCGAGAGGCCGGGCGTGTACGCCGCGTTCATCACACTGCCGAGCAGCGCTATGCCGATGCCCGCACCGAGTTGGTAGGAGGTCTCGCCGATCGCGGCCGCCCCGCCCGCCTGCTCCGGGGGCGCCTCGCTGAGCATCGACTCGTACGCCCCGAAAAGCGTCGTCTCCAGACCGAACCCGAGCAGGACGAACCCGACCAGCAGCAGGCCCGTGTTGTCCGCGTCGCCCATCGCGGTCAGCAGCAGTACGGCCACGGCCGTGAGGCAGAACCCTGCACTGACCATCCGGCGCGGCCCGAACCTCCGCAGCAGACGCGCTCCGGCCAGCCCCGCCGCCATCGCGGCGATCGTCAGCGGCAGCAGCCGCAGACCGGTCTCCAGCGGGGACAGGTCCAGGACCAGTTGGAGATACTGCGCCGCGATCAGTTCGAGCCCGACGAGGGCGAGCATCGCCAGGACGATGCAGCCGACCGAGGTGCTGAACGCCGGGCGCGCGAACATCCGCAGGTCCACCAGGGGATGCGTGAGCCGCCGCTGCCGCCGTACGAACACGACGAGCAGTACCGCGCCCACGGCCAGCGGTATCGCCGTGAACGCGTCGAGCTCGCCGGCGCCGAGCTGCTTCACGCCGAGGACGAGAGCGAACAGCCCGGCGGCGGCCGTCAGCGCGCCGACGACGTCCCAGGGACCCTTCGCGGCGCCCTTCGACTCGGGCAGCAGCATGCGGCCCACCGGCAGGCTGACCAGCATCAGCGGGATGTTGACGAGGAAGACCGACCCCCACCAGAAGTGCTCCAGGAGGAAGCCGCCGAGCAGTGGTCCGACGGCCGCGCCGACGGCGGCGACCGCGCTCCAGATGCCGATCGCGAGCGCCCGCTCGCGCCGGTCGGGGAAGACCTGGCGAAGGATCGAGAGGGTGGCGGGCATGATCATCGCGCCGCCGACGCCGAGCAGCGCCCGCGCGAGGATCAGCACCTGGGCGGTGTCCGCGAGGGCCGCGACACCGGAGGCGACGCCGAAGAGGCCGTAGCCGAGGAGGAGGACCCTTCTGCGGCCCACGCGGTCGCCGAGCGTGCCGAAGAGGATCAGCAGCGAGGCGCAGACAAGGGGATAGACATCGACGATCCAGAGCAGCTGTATCGCGCCGGGCTTGAGGTCCTCGGTGACAGCGGGCACCGCCACGTGCAGCACGGTCGCGTCGAGGGCGACCAGGAGCAGGCTGACGCAGAGGACGACGAGGACGACCCAGCGGTTTGCACCGGCCCCGGCCGCCCGACGGCGCAGCGCTGCGGCGGCCGTGGTCGTCCCGGACATGTACGTACCTCCCAGATGTTCCCTGGCGTTCGGCGGGCACATGGGGTGGGGACTCCCCATGATCTCGGCCGGAGAGGAGCGGTGTGTCTCCGGCCCGCGCAACGAACAGCGGGTGACACGTCAGCGTACGCGAGTTCGCGCGTCCGCCCAGTGGCGGACCTCTCAGACTTCACGCGGAACACGTGTGGCGTACACCACGTTCTCATCCGGTCCCACGCCCCGGGCGGGCGTGCCGGTTCGGCGCGCGGTCGATAATCGGGCCCGTGACCGATCTTGGAACGCGCACCGAACCGGCCCTGCGCAGAGCCGCCCCGGCTCTGCTCGGCTATGCGGCCGTACGCGCCCTGGGCCTCATCACCCTGGCCCTGTGGAGCGCGGCGCGCGACAAGAGCGCGTACACCCTGCTGACGGCCCGCTGGGATGCCCTCTGGTACACGAGGGTCGCCGAACTCGGTTACGGCTACGAGGTGCGGCTGCCGAACGGCGACGTGCACTCGAACCTGGCGTTCTTCCCGCTCCTGCCCTGGCTGGAGCGGCTGGTGTCCGTGGTGACGCCGCTGTCGTACGCCGACGCGGGCTTCGTGGTCTCCTTGCTCGCCTCTCTGTTCGCGGCCTGGGGCGTCTTCGCGGTGACGGAGCACGTGTACGGCCGCCGGGCCGGCGTCTGCGCGGTCCTGCTGTGGGCCGTCCTGCCCGTCGGGATCGTCCAGTCGATGGCGTACAGCGAGTCCCTGTTCACCGCACTGGCCGCCTGGTCGCTCTACGCCCTCCTGACCGGCCGCTGGCTGACCGCGGGGTTGCTGGCCTCCCTGGCCGGTCTGACGCGTCCGGTGGGCCTCGCGGTGGTAGCGGCGGTGTGGGCGGCGGGGATCGCCGCCTTCCTGCGGGACCGACGTGACCGCGCCGCGTCCGGGTCGGAGCGGGTCGCACCGGCCGGGGCGACCACAGCCGCGCAGGCCGCGGGCATGGCCCTCGCCCCCCTCGGTGCCGCCGCCTACGTCCTGTGGGTCGGTCACCGCACCGGCGGAGGGCCGCTCGGCTATCTCGACGTGCAGGCGGGGTGGCGCAACGGATTCGACGGCGGATACGCCTTCGCCCGCTTCGTCGGCGACAAGTTCACGTCGTTCCCGTCGGCCCTCGCCGGCGTGGGACTGATCGTCGGGGTGGGGCTGGTCGTGTGGCTCTACGTCACCTGTGTACGGCAGGGCCAGCCGCTGCCCCTGCTGGTGTACGCCGGGGTCGTCACGGCGCTCGCCCTGTGCGCGTCGAGCTACTTCGGCTCGAAACCGCGCCTGCTGCTGCCCGCCTTCCCCCTGCTGCTCCCCCTCGCCCGGGTCCTCGCGCGCGCGAGGACCCGCAGGTCAGCCGGGATCGTGGCGGTGATCGCCGCCGCGTCCGCCCTGTACGGCGCCTTCTGGCTGAACGGCTCCGGTCCGCCATGATCGACTCCGGAGGGTCCATGAGCGTCCGGAGAATTCCGCACCATGATTCGGTGAACTAATTCATAAGGGTCAATAAACCCGACCCGGAATGATCAAAGGAATTGAAGGGCACAGCCGCCCGCCTTTGCGGAATCCCTGGAAATAAACCCACCTCTGAGAGGAATCCCACATCACATCGTCATCACAAAGCCGCTGATTCGACAGGGAACAGAGCTCACTCGCTGTAACGTCGATTGGGTGCGTACCGAACGAAACCTCACCCGTCTGGACCGGGTGTTCGCCAGGCTGGACCGTGAGCCGGAACGACCGGCCCACCTCAGCGTGCCCAAGGCGAGCCGGCACCGGACCGTCCTGGTGATCGCCGCCCTGGCCTTCTACCTGGCGATCGTGTGGCTCGTGGTGACCACCTCGTGGCTGGTCCGCCTCGACTGGCAGGTCATGTTCTTCCGGCCGTACCAGCAGTGGGCGTCCATCCACTGGTTCGTCGACTACTACGTGGTGCTGGGCCAGCGCGGCCCGACCGCGGTGATGGTCGCGGCCTGGTTGGGCTGGCGTTCCTGGCGGCAGCACACCGTGCGCCCGCTGCTGACCCTGGGTGCCTCGCTGCTGCTGCTGAACATCACGGTCGGCGCCGCCAAGTACGGCATGGGAAGACTCGGACCGCACTACGCGACCGTCATCGGCTCGAACGAGATGGGCCTGGGCGGCGATATATTTCCCAGCGGCCACACCGCCAACGCCGTGGTGACCTGGGGGATCCTGGCGTATCTGGCCTCCACCCCGAGGGCCCGCCGCTGGCTCTCCGCCGTCTCCGCGGTGACCTCGCTGGGCGTCGGCATGGCCACCGTCTACCTCGGTACGCACTGGCTGAGCGACGTCATGCTGGGCTGGGTCGCCGGTCTGCTGATCCTGCTCGCGCTGCCCTGGTTCGAGCCGCTGATCGCCCGCGCCGAGACCTACGTCTTCGACCTGCGCGACCGCTGGCGGGCCCGCGGCGGCGCGCGGACCCCCGCCCCGGTCACCCCCGTCACGGCGCCCGCGCCCGCCCGCCTCAAGCCGCTCACGGCCCCACAGAACGAGACGGCGGCCCGCGAGGCCACCACACCGGCGCGTGCCCCCAGGTCACCCGTCTACCTGGCCCCGGGCCCGCACACCACCCGCTCGGAGCGCACCCCGGTCACCCCGGCGGGCAGCCGCCGCCCGCCGCAGTCGGACCGGATCGTGCGCGGCACACCCTCCCCGGCCACCCGGCCGGTGACCGGCGGCTGATCCCCCTCGGACACACGGGGCCGGTACGCACAACCACCCCGCGCATGACGCGGGCCCCGGTTCCACGCAAGGGAACCGGGGCCCGTGTCACGCGGTTCAGCCCTTCCAGGCCCGCGCCACGCGGCCGTCCTTCACCTCGAAGTTCAGCCGGCCCGCGCGGTACTCCATCGTGATGATCGCCCCCGGCGGCAGTGACCTGACCGTCGACCAGCCCCGCTCACGCGCGGTCCGCTCGGCGGAGGCGGAGTCGAGGCCGACGTAGGTGTCCGGGCTGTCCTGGGGTTCGGCGGGCGGTGTCGGAATGGGTGCCATACCGCCACGCTAGGCCCTGCCCGGCGGCCGCGGAAGTCCGGATCCCGCACGCCTCCTGTCACGCTTCTGTCACAGGACCACGACACGCGTTTCCCTCGCGCTGCGTCACACGAACGGGCGTTTCCCTCGCCCTTCCGCGGGTATTCGAACGCAATTCCCGCGTGTCGTACGACTTCTCGGAATGAGCCGTGAGAAGGCTTGTCCGAGAACCGGTCCGGGCCCCTTTGCCCACCCGATTCCGGACAGGGCCACGGAAGCTGACACCGCATAGGAAATACACGGTTCCGGCACAGAACCCCCTTACGCCCTCTGTCGCCGCGCACGACCGCGCGAGCATCATGGCGTGAGCCGAGCGAAGGGGCGAGCGATGGGGACGCAGACCGTGCACGCGACGGCACGACCCGTGCGGACCAAGGGGCACGGGCGAGTGGTCGTCGACTGGTTGACCACCACCGACCACAAGAAGATCGGTCACCTCTATCTGATCACGTCGTTCGTGTTCTTCCTGGTCGGCGGCGTCATGGCCCTGCTGATGCGGGCCGAACTCGCCCGGCCGGGACTGCAGATCATGGACAACCAGCAGTACAACCAGTTGTTCACGATGCACGGCACGATCATGCTGCTGCTGTTCGCGACCCCGAGCTTCGCGGGCTTCGCCAACGAGCTGATGCCGCTGCAGATCGGCGCCCCGGACGTGGCCTTCCCGCGGCTGAACATGCTGTCCTACTGGTTCTTCCTGTTCGGTGGCCTGATCGTGCTGGGTTCGCTGCTCGTGCCGTCCGGTCCGGCCGCCTTCGGCTGGTTCGCCTACGCTCCGCTGAACAACTCCGCGCACTCCCCCGGCATCGGCCCCGACCTGTGGATCATGGGCCTCGCGCTGGCCGGCTTCGGCACGATCCTCGGCGCGGTCAACTTCATCACCACGATCATCGGGATGCGCGCGCCCGGCATGACCATGTTCCGGATGCCGATCTTCACCTGGAACACGCTGTTCACGTCGATCCTGATCCTGATGGCGTTCCCGGTGCTGGCGGCCGCACTGCTGGTCCTGGAGGCGGACCGGCGCTTCGGCTCGCAGGTCTTCGAGGCGGGCAACGGCGGAGCGTTGCTGTGGCAGCACATGTTCTGGTTCTTCGGGCATCCCGAGGTGTACATCATCGCGCTGCCGTTCTTCGGCATCATCACGGAGATCATCCCGGTCTTCAGCCGCAAACCGATGTTCGGCTATCTGACGCTGGTCGCGGCGACGATGTCGATCACCGGTCTGTCGATCGTGGTGTGGGCGCACCACATGTTCGTCACCGGAGCGGTGCTGCTGCCGTTCTTCTCCTTCATGAGCTTCCTGATCGCCGTCCCGACGGGCGTGAAGTTCTTCAACTGGACCGGGACGATGATCAAGGGCTCCCTGTCCTTCGAGACACCGATGCTGTGGGCGACGGGCTTCCTGGTGACGTTCCTGTTCGGTGGCCTGACCGGAGTGCTGCTGGCCTCGCCACCGCTGGACTTCCATGTGTCGGACACCTACTTCGTCGTGGCGCACTTCCACTACGTCGTGTTCGGCACGGTCGTCTTCGCGATCTTCGGCGGGCTGCACTTCTGGTGGCCGAAGTTCACCGGGAAGATGCTCGACGAGCGGCTCGGCAAGATCCAGTTCTGGACGCTGTTCGTCGGCTTCCACACCACGTTCCTCGTGCAGCACTGGCTGGGCGCGGAGGGCATGCCCCGCCGGTACGCGGACTATCTCGCCGCGGACGGCTTCACCGCGCTCAACACGATCTCGACGATCGGGGCGTTCCTGCTGGGCGCCTCGACGCTGCCGTTCCTCTACAACGTCTGGAAGACCGCCAAGTACGGCGTGAAGGTGGAGACCGACGACCCCTGGGGCTACGGCCGTTCCCTGGAGTGGGCCACCTCCTGCCCGCCCCCGCGGCACAACTTCACGACACTGCCCCGGATCCGCTCCGAGTCCCCGGCGTTCGATCTGCACCATCCGCAATACGCGGCCCAGACTCCGCAGCCCGAGCCAAAGAGCGAGCAAGCCGGTCGTGAGCCGTCCTGATCGCCTCGGTCAGCTCGGCCGGCTCCAGCACCTCGAACTCGAAGCCCGTCATCATCACGTGGATCACCATCACGTCGAGACTCGAGGCCCCGGTGTGCAGGAGGCAGCTGTCGGGCCCCTCCGCCTCCAGTACCCCGGCACTCGGCGAGATCCGCTCGGCGGCCCGTTCCTTGGGCACCAGCAGCCGCACGACCGCGTGTGAGGCGTACACGCGCGTGGAGACGCCTCGCGAGACGTACGCGGCGAGATCCTCGGCGGGCGGGGTGCGCGGAGCGAACCGTGGGCCGTGCGGCGGTCTGGGGGTGATCCGGTCGGCCCGGAAGGTCCGCCAGTCGTCGCGGTCGACGTCCCAGGCGACCAGATACCAGCGCCGCTCGCTGCACACCAGGCGGTGCGGTTCGACGGTACGGCGGCTGGAGGCGCCGCCGTGGTCGCTGTACTCGAAGCGCAGCCGCTCGGCGTCCCGGCAGAGGTTGGCGAGCTCGGTGAGGACGCCCGGGTCGACGGCGGAGGGCTGGGGGCCGCGCAGCATGGGCACGGTGAAGGCGTTCAGGGCGCCCACCCGGCGGCGCAGCCGGCTCGGCAGGACCTGCTCCAGCTTGGCGAGGGCCCGTACGGAGGTCTCGCCGATCCCCTCGATGCCCTGCCCCGCGGCGGTGCGCAGGCCGACGGCGACCGCGACGGCCTCGTCGTCGTCCAGGAGCAGCGGCGGCAGCTCGGCACCCGCGCCCAGCTGGTAGCCGCCGCCGGTGCCCGGGCTGGCGTTGACCGGGTAGCCCAGCTCACGCAGCCGGTCCACGTCCCGGCGCACGGTACGCGAGGTGACGCCGAGACGGTCGGCCAGGTCGGCGCCGGACCATTCGCGGTGGGCCTGCAGGAGTGAGAGCAGGCGCAGGAGTCGTGCCGAGGTCTCCAACATGAATCCGAGTCTGCCAGCCATTGCGGACAGTTGTTGTCCGCAAGCCTTCCTAGCTTGGACTCATGGCAGACAACAGCGCGACCGCAGAGACCCGTGAGATCCGCCCCTTCCGGATCGACATCCCTCAGGCGCAGCTCGACGACCTGCACACCCGCCTGGACCTCACCCGCTGGCCGGACGAGCTGCCGGACGCCGGCTGGGAGTACGGCGCCTCACTGCCGTATCTCCGCGATCTCGCCGCGTACTGGCGCGGTGCCTACGACTGGCGCAAGCACGAGGCCGCCCTCAACGAGCTCCCGCAGTTCGTCACCGGGATCGACGGCGCCCAGGTGCACTTCCTGCACGTCCGCTCGTCCCGGCCGGACGCGCTCCCGCTGATCCTGACGCACGGCTGGCCGGGTTCGATCGTCGAGTTCCTCGGTGTGATCGGCTCGCTGAGCGAGGACTTCCATCTGGTGATCCCGTCCATCCCCGGCTTCGGCTTCTCCGGGCCGACGCGCGACAAGGGCTGGAACGTCAAGCGGGTCGCCCGCGTATGGGCGGAGCTGATGCGCAGGCTCGGCTACGAGCGCTACGGCGCCCAGGGCGGCGACCTGGGCGCGCTGATCTCCCCCGCACTCGCCCGGGTCGCTCCCGAGTCCGTGGTCGGTGTCCATGTGAACGCCGCCTCGGTCGGGTTCATCCCGCTCGGCCCGGTCGACGAGGAGGCGCAGCAGGGGCTGACCGACCGCGAGCGGCAAAGCCTCGCGAGCATCGCCGGGTTCACCACGGACGGCTTCGGCTACAACGTCCTGCAGTCGACCCGTCCGCAGACCCTCTCCTACGCCCTCACCGACTCACCCGTCGGCCAACTGGCGTGGATCATGGAGAAGTTCCAGGCGTGGACGCACTCCTCGGCCACGCTGCCGGAGGACGCGATCGACCGGGACACCCTGCTCACCAACGTGATGCTGTACTGGCTGACCGGCACGGCCGGTTCCGCGGCCCGCATGTACTACGAGAACAGTCATGTGCCGGACTGGTTCCCGACGGCGGCCTCCGGAGTGCCGACCGCGGTGGCCAACTTCGGCGAGGACGTGGCGATCCGCCGCTGGGCCGAGCAGGTCAACACCCTCGTCCGCTGGACGGAGTTCGACCGCGGCGGCCACTTCGCGGCCCTGGAGGCCCCCGAGCTGCTGGCCGGTGACGTCAGGGAGTTCTTCGGCTCACTGCGGTGAAGGGCATGCCGTGACGGACACCGAGAGGTCGTTGTCCCGCGTGTAGTACGGCCCGGCCTCCAACGGGCCGTACTCCGTCTGCACGCGTGCGCGTGGATAGGTGAACACGGGCTTCTTGTCGGCGACGTCGTCGAGCAGCCGCGCGATCCGCACCCGCGGCCCGCTCTCGCCGTGCGGCCGCAGCCACAGGTCCCAGACTCCGGGCCCGAGGGCCGCGTACGTCACCGAGAAGCCGAACCGGGCCTCGTCGGCGCCGACGTCGCTGCGGAGTGCGGGACCCGGGGAGTGCCGGGGGCGCACCTCGGCGTAGGCGCCGGGGGCGAAGCAGGTGCCGTAGAGCCGCCCCCGTACGGTCAGTCCGGCGCCCTCGGCGCGCAGCCAGCTGCGGACGGTGAGGTTGCCCTGCCGCGATGGGGGTCCCCCCGCTCGAGCGAAGCCGAGAGTGGGGGACTAGGGGATGCGGACGGCGACCTGGCCGCGGGAGCCGCTCGGGGTGCAGGCGGTGAGCGCGCGCAGGTCGGTGGCACCGGGCGCGAGGCGCAGGGGCTCGTCGTCGGCCACGCGCGCGTAGGCGTCCCAGCGGCCCTCGGGCAGGGCGACGGTGCTGGGCAGGGCGGCTCGCAGCCTTCCGTCGGCGGTCGGGGCCAGCGGCAGACCGACCTCCCCTTGTCCGTCGCGTCGGCGCAGTACCAGATGGGCTGTACCGCTCGCCCCGCCGGCGGTGACGTCGAAGGTCAGTCCGCCCGCGGAGTCGGCGCGCAGTGACACGCCCCGTCCGGTGGGCGCCCTTTGGTTGCGTGCGGCCGGTGACTCATTGTCGATAGGGCAATTGCGGAACGTCGAAGCAGGTGTCGTCCATGTCGCCCTGGGAGACCCAGCCCCGTCCGTCCTCCCAGCGGGCCACCGACAGGCAGGTCCGGCGGGACTTCGGCGGCTCGGCGAGGCGCTCGAAGGCGACGGGGACGAGGAGGCCGTCCGCCGTGTGGTCCCGGCTGCGGTTCATGTAGGCGTCGACACACGCGCGCGTGACGCCTTGTGCGGCAGCGCATGATGTCGCGGCGTCCGTGAACCACATCGCGGCCGCCCAGCCCTCCAGCTGCCACTGCGAGTGCGTCTTGAGGCTCTTCGTGGCCTCCCTGAACTCCCGTACGGCCGCATGGTCCGTGTCCTCGTAGTTGCGGCTGGATCCGGTCGCCCACAGGGCGTTGCGGCAGCGCGGGGCGTCCTTGTAGTCGTCCGGGACGGTGGAGGTCCAGTTCTGCACGTTGGTGACCTTGGCGGTGACCTCGACGCCGGCCGCGTCCATCGCCTCGCACAGCTGAGCGTTGCCATGGCTGTCGACGGCGTCGAAGACCAGGTCGGCGCCCTGCTCCTTCAGGTCGGCCGCCACGGCACGGAAGTTGGGCAGCGCGAAGTCGACCTGCTCGCTGACGACCTTGTACCCCTCGGCCCTCAGCCCCTGCTCGACGAGCCGGGCGTAGGCGGCGGACGCGGCCTGGTTGTACGACACGACGGCCGCCGTACGGGCCCCGTGCTCGCGCTTGAAATAGCGGTAGACCTCGGTGCCGCCGTACTGCTTTCCGCCCCAGCCGGTGGTGCCGCGCCGGGGCGCGAGGCTGCCGTAGATGCCGTAGAGGTGCGGCCAGGTGTCGTAGGCGGCGCCGATGGGCTGGCCTCCGATGTCGGGCACGCGCGCGTGGGAGACGCGGGAGGCGCCGGCGTAGTCGAGGGCGGTGGTCGCGACCAGGGCGACCACCTTGTCCTCGTCGATCAGCCGGTGCACACAGGTGTTGTTGCCGACCCCGCTGCCGCCGTCGTCACACTCGCGCACCTCGATCCGGCGGCCGTCGACGCCCCCGCGCGCGTTGAGGCGCTCGAAGTACGCCTTGGCGCCGTCGCGCGGGCCGGTGAAGGCGCTGCCGCCGACCGGGCTGGTGGCGCTGGTGATGATGCCGACCCGGATCGGGGTGTTTTCCTGGGCGGGGGTCGCCCGCTCCCGGTGCTCGAAGTCGCTCTCCGGCAGCCGGCTGCCGCACGCCGTGCCCATGGTGAGCAGCAGGACCGCGAGGGCGGCCTCAGCACCCCGGAAGAGCCGACGCCGTGGCATTACCGCTCAACTGGACCAGCGCGCACAGCGTGTTGACCGACACCTTCCAGGTGCCGTCCTGTTCGACCGCCGTTCCGGAGGCGTCCGGCAGGGCAGTGGCGCCGTTCAGCAGCAGGGTGTACTTCACGTCGGCCGCGGTCGGCTTGGTGAACCCGATCTCCGTGACCTTCGCCTGCACCTGTCCGCCGCGCTGGTCACCGCTGAAGGCCTGGAGCACCGGGCCCATCTCGTCGCCGTTCTCCAGGACGGCCTGTTTTTCCTTGGCGGAGGTCTTCGGGTCGAAGAACTTCTCCCAGTTCGCCTTGATCTCCCGCTGCGCGGCGGCCGCGTCGGCGGGTCCGCTCGGCGACGGGGCCGCCGAAGGTGTGGTCCGCTCCACGGAAGGCGTCGGCGGCGGGCTCTCGCTGCCGCCGCCGCTGTCGTCGCTGCACGCCGTGAGGGCCACGGTGAGGACGAACCCCACCGCCATCAGCCCCCGGCTGCCGTTCCCCCACGTGCGGTCGCTCCCGAGAACCATCTGGCTCACCACCGGGTGTCGGTCCGGGCCAAGTGCGCCCGGTGCTTTCAGGGTCAGCTTCCAGAAGGCATAGTGCAAGCGATTGGCTTACATGGACAGGCACGCGACATGTGGGAGCCAGAGATGCGGACAGCCCGACTGCGGACCGTGCACCCCGTTCTGTGGGCCGGCTGGGCCGCGCTCGCCGCGGGTGCGGTGCTGTGCGTCCTCGGCTGGTACGGCGTCTCGGGCGAGCGTTACGCCGAGCGGCAGCTGCCCTACCTCGCCTCCTGCACGGTGCCCGGCGCCGCGCTGATCGTCGCCGGGGCGGTGCTCCTCACCCACGGCCGGGGCGCGCTCGCCGCCGCGCGTGTGGAGGAGCTGTACGGCCTCCTGGTCGCCGCGGAGCCCGCTGAGGCCGAGGAGTCCGGCACGGCGGCCGGCGCGCCTCTGGCGGTGAGCGGGGACCTGCTGATGGTGCCCGGCGGCACGCTCTGGCACCGCGCGGACTGCCCGCTGGTCGCCGGGAAGGTCGAGTCGGTCCCGGTGGACGCGAAGCTCCTGGCGAGCGGAGAGCTGGGCCCCTGTCCGATCTGCGAGCCCGTCGAGGAAACCGACTGATGTCGTCGCTGACCTACGACCTCACCCTCGCCGGGTTGTCGGTCGGCAGCGCGGCCGCGCTCACCGGAGTCGGCCTGATCGTGACGTACCGCGCGACCGGGGTGCTGAACTTCGCGCACGGGGCGATCGCGATGGTGTGCGCGTACGTGCTGCGGCAGTGCGTGGTGGAGTGGGGCTGGCCGCTGTGGGCCGGCGCGGTGGTGACCCTGCTGATCCTGGCGCCGGTGATGGGCGTGGTGCTGGAGCGTTTCGTCTTCCGGCCCCTGTCCGTCCTGGGCGGCGATCCGGCACAGACCCTGGTGGCCTCCATCGGCGTCTTCGTGCTGCTGGTGGGCGGGGCCGCGCTGCTGTGGGGCCAGGGGGCACAGGACGACGCTCCGGAGCTGGTGTCCGCGGATCCCTGGGGGCAGCTGGCGGTCGTTCTGATCCTGGCGGCCGGCGTGGGCGCGGTGATCCGCTGGACGTGCTTCGGACGGGAGCTGCGGGCCGTCGTGGACGACCGCGGGCTGGCCGTGCTCGGCGGGATCGACGCCGACCGGGTGGCGGCGGCCGGCTGGGCGTTCGGGGCGTTCACCGCGGGCCTGACGGGCGTTCTGCTGGCCCCCTTCGTCCGCCTGGACCCGTACGGGCTGCCCCTGCTCGTCATGGAGGTGGTGGCGGTGGCGGTGGCCGCGCGGATGCGCAGCCTGCCGGTGGCCGTGGTGGTGGCGCTGGGCGTCGGGGTGGCCCAGAGCCAGCTGACCCGACTGCACCCCTCGGGCCGGGGCGAACCGTTGCTCCAGGCGGTGGGGGCGAACCTGTTCGTCGTGGCCCTCCTCGTCGCGTGCCTGGCACTCCCCCGCATCGGCACCCGGGACGCGCTCCCCCGGACGGCCACCGCGCGCGTGCCGACGCCTCAGGGCGCATGGATCGTCGCGGTGATCCTCTTCCTGATCCCGCTGGGTTTCGCGGGCTCGGACCTGCACACCTCGGTCCAGGTCCCGGCGCTGGGCGTAGTGCTGCTCTCCCTGGTGGTCGTGACGGGCCGGAGCGGCCAGATCTCTCTCGGGCAAGCGGCCTACGCGGGCCTGGGCGCCCTGTTCACCGCCCTGCTGGCGGCGGGCCGCTTCCCGGGCCTTCCCCGGCTGCCGGAACTGGCGGCGCTGGCGCTGGCGGTGGTCCTGGTGGCCCCCCTGGGCCTGCTGACCGGCTGGCCGGCGATCACCCGCCGGGGGCTCGCGCTGGCCCTCGCGACCTTCGCGGTCGGCGTCGGCGTGAGCCGCTTCGTCTTCGCCCAGCCGTACGCCACGTCCGGTCTGTCCCTGGACCGCCCGGCGGGCTTCGAGGGCGACCGCGCGTACTACGTCCTGGAGTTGGCCCTGCTGACGCTCGCCCTCCTGGCGACCCACGCGTTGCGCAGAGGCCGTACGGGCAGGGCGCTGGCCGCCATGCGCGACCACGAGTCAGGGGCCTCGGCGGCGGGCGTCCAGGTCCCCGCCCTGAAGCTCCTCGCCTTCGTGGCGGGCGCCGCCCTGGCCGCCCTGGGCGGCGGAATGCTCGGCATGGGCCTGCGCGCCTTCGACCCCACCGCCTACGACCCGGTCCGCGGCCTCCTCTGGTTCGCGGCCGTGGTCGTCCTGGGCGCCGACAGCACCCTGGGCGCCCTGACCGCGGCGGCCCTCCTGGTCGGCCTGGACGCGGGGGCACGGGGAGGGGTGGCGGCGGCACTGGTCGGGGTACTCGCGGTGCTGGTGGGGCGTTTCCCCGGGGGGCCCTACGAGGCGGTGCGGAGACTGCGGCCACGGCGGAGGGCAAGGCTGACGGCGACGGGCCTCCAGGCACGGGGACGACTGCAACGGGCGCAAGGGACTGCGGCACCCCCGACGGCGGATCCCGACAGCGCCCGACCCGGCACGCCGCGCCGGAGCCAACCGCCCACGCCGCACGCCGCCGACGGCGATCCACCCCCGATCCTCACCACGCACAACCTCCAGGCCCGCTACGACGGCTTCACCGCCCTCGACGGAGTCGACCTCACCGTCCCACCCGGCAGAATCACCGCGATCATCGGCCCCAACGGCGCCGGAAAGACCACCCTCTTCCACTGCCTGGCAGGAACGCTCCGCCCCTCCCGGGGCCGAGTCCGCTACGGCGACCGCGACATCACGCGCCTCCCCGCCCACGCCCGCACCCGCCTGGGCATCGCCCGCACCTTCCAACAACTCGCGGTCTTCCCCACGTTGACCGTGGCCGAGAACGTCCGAGTCGGCGCCGAGCAGGGCCGGACGGCAGACCCGGCCGCAGTGGACCGCGCCCTGAGACTGTTCGCCCTGGACGGCCCCCTGCGCGACGCCCCCGCGGCCGACCTCCCCACCGGCACCCTCCGTCGGGTGGAACTGGCCAGGGCCCTCGCCGGCACCCCGAGCGTCCTCCTCCTCGACGAACCCGCCGCCGGCCTCGACACCGCCGAGGTGACCGCCCTGGCCCGCATCCTCAAAGCCCTCGCAGCGGACGGCACCGCCCTGCTCGTCGTCGAACACGACCTCGACCTGGTCGCCGACCTCGCGGACGTCGTGCACGTCATGACGGCGGGCCGCATCATCGTCTCCGGGCCTCCGGCCCACGTGCTGGACACACTCGACGCCCGGGAGACCGCCGTATGACAGCCGTCACGGCCATCTCCCTACGCCACGCGCGCGTGCGCTACGGCCCGCTCGAGGCCCTGCACGGCATCACTCTCACCGCCCCGGGCCCCGGGCTGACCGTCCTGCTGGGCCGCAACGGCTCCGGCCGTACGACGACTCTGCGCGCCCTGGCCGGAACAGTGCCGCTCACCGACGGCAGCGTGGTGTGGGACGGCACCGACGTGACCCGCGTACCGGCGTACGAGCGGGCCCGCCGCGGTCTGTGCCTGGTCCCCGAACGCCGGTCGGTGTTCGGCTCCCTCACGGTCCGCGAGAACCTCGAACTGGCCGCCCCCACGCACGACCTGGCCCTGGACGCCTACCCGCAGCTCGCCCGCCTGCTCGCCCGCCGCGCCGGCACCCTCTCCGGCGGCGAACAACGCATGCTCGCGATCTCCCGAGCTCTCCTGGCACGCGCTCGCGTGGTCCTCGTCGACGAACCCGCGCAAGGCATGTCCCCCACGGTCGCGGCCCGCACGTACGAACTCCTGGCCGCACTGGACGCGTGCGTGGTCGTGGCCGAACAACGGCTCCCACCCGCACTGCACGGCCGGACGGCGATCGTGTACGAACTGCGGCGCGGTGTGGTCGTGTTCAGCGGAGAGGCGGCGGAGCTGCGGCGCGAACAGGGCTGACCGCCCCGTTCGCGCCCATGGGGGAACTCTCAGATCTCAAGGCGCTGCCCGGGCACGATCAGGTCCGGATCGGCGCCGATGACGGCCTTGTTGGCGGCGTAGACCTTCTGCCAGGTGGTCCCGTGCCGGGCGGCGACCTTGCTGAGCGTGTCGCCCGAGCGGACGGTGTAGTCGCCACGGGACGCGCCGCGGTTGGTGTGGCTCTCCGAACGGGCCGGCGTCTTCGCCGGCTTGGAAGGAGCGGCCTTGGTCTCGGACGAGGCGGCGGGCGCGCTGCCGTACGCCCCGGCGCGTGCCGAACAGGTCGGCCAGGCGCCCCACCCCTGGGCGCGCTGCACCTTGGTGGCCACCGCGATCTGCTGCGCCTCGGTGGCCTGGTCGGCGGTGGGCGCGTAGGCCGTACCGCCGTACGCGCGCCAGGTCCCGCCGGAGAACTGGAGTCCTCCGTAGTAGCCGTTCCCGGTGTTGATGTGCCAGTTCCCGCCGCTCTCGCACTGGGCGATGCGGTCCCATACTCCGCCGTCCGCCGCCGCGGAGTTGCCGGCCGCGGCCAGCAGTCCGAGCGGGGCGAGCAGGGCGGCCCCGGCGAGGGCCGCGGTGGTTCGGGTCTTACGAGCGTTGTCGCGCGTGGTATCAGCACATTCGGACATGTATTTCCCTCTCGAAGGACTCGGGGTCCCGAGTGGTGCTCGTTGCACACGGCGGAGGAATGTAGAGAGCCTGTGGAGGCGTCGGCAACCAACGCCTTGTCATTCCAGGCCGGTTGGCCGTTACCGCAGGTATCGGCAATTTTCGGCCACCCACTTAATTCGCTGATTTCCTGATTTGTCGACCAGTCGCCCAGTCGATCTGTGACCCACTTCACGCAACCAACTTCCTTGGGTTTCAAACGACTTGACACTGAGTGCCCGATTCCGCACCCGAGGTGACCCTGCGCGATGGATGGTTCGATTCCGTTCGCCCTGGGGCGTGACTCCCGCCACAGATCGCCCGTTGTCTTCTTCATGAGCCCGGGACCCACCCGGGCACCGCTTCCCGAGGGAGTCACCCGTGCCGCGCATGCTCGACGTCAGCGACGAGGTTCGCGCCGAGATCGGCGACGAAGAAGCCGACCGGCTGCTCGCCGGAGAGAACGCCCCCGGCAGCTACGACTGCACCTCCTGCCGCACCCAGGGCGACTCCGCACAGGAGCGCACCAGCACCGTCCTGTTCATCGGCGACGAGACCGCCGTCCTGGCCTTCGCCCACGCCGGCTGCCTGCCCTCACAGGTCGTCCAGGTGACCGAGGAGCAGCTCCGGGGCGCGGTGAAGTCCATCACCGGCGACACCGTCGACCTGGACCCGGACAAGGTCGTACCCGAGCAGGCGGTGCTCGGGGTGACCAGCGGGCTGATCCTGATCGCCGGGGAGCTGCACCCGGCACTGGTCGTGGAGCCGACCGGGCCGATCGTGCGGCCGGGCGCGACGGGGCTCGGCGACGACTTCCTGCCGCTGCTGATCGAGCAGGGGTTCATGCCGCTGACGGCGATCGAGGCGGTGCCGTCCGTTCTGCACGGGTGGTCGGTACTGCTGGCGGTGGGCCAGCTGCACGCGGTGCTCCAGCCGTCCCCGAACGGCGGACAGCCGGTGGCCTGGTGGCAGGCGCACCAGCCGCTCCAGGTCACCGAAACCTGGCGGGCCGCCGCCAACAAGCACCAGCAGGTGCTGATGTTCGCGGCCCCGGTGGGCTCCATCGGTCGCCAGCCCCGGGAGGACCTGCTGCGGGACGCGCTCGACAAGGCGGCGGCGAACGGCAAGCTGGTCGCGGCCGCGATGCCTCTCGCCGGGACCTGACAACCGGCTGAAGGATCACGCCGGGCCGCATCCCCGAGGTCCCGGTGTCGTTTGGACATACGTGCACCCATACGACGCTCCGCGCCGGTTTCCCGGCGGACCATCGGCCACGCCGATCTACGACGCGCTCTACTCCGAGTACGTCAAGACCTTCCGGACGCTGCCGGGTGACCGCAGCGGCGAGGAGGAGCTGGGCTTCACCGCGTTCGGGAACACCCCGCACGCCTCGGGCTCGTTCAGCAGCTCGTACAGCGCCTACAGCACGGGTGCCTTCAGCGCCCGCCAGCAGTCGCAGTGGCAGCGGGTGGGACACATCGGGCAGCAGCACACCGGGATGCGCCACGTCCCGGCGGCGCTGCCACCCCCGCGCAGAGGGATCTGACGCATGAGGAAGGGCGGCCCCGATGGGGGCCGCCCTTCCTCATGCGTACGTCACTTCTTCTTCGCGCCGCGCTTCTCGCGCACCCGCACCGAGATGTGGATCGGAGTGCCCTCGAAGCTGAACTCCTCACGCAGCCGGCGCTCGATGAAACGCCGGTAGCCCGCCTCGATGAACCCGGAGGCGAAGAGCACGAACCGCGGCGGCTTGGTGCCGGCCTGGGTGCCGAAGAGGATGCGCGGCTGCTTGCCGCCCCGGATCGGGTGCGGGTGGGCGGCCACCAGCTCGCCGAGGAAGGCGTTGAGGCGGCCGGTCGGGACACGCGTCTCCCAGCCCGCCAGAGCCGTCTCGATCGCGGGGACCAGCTTCTCCATGTGGCGGCCGGTGCGCGCCGAGACGTTGACACGCGGCGCCCAGGCGACCTGACCGAGCTCGGTCTCGATCTCCCGCTCCAGGTAGTAGCGGCGCTCCTCATCGAGGGTGTCCCACTTGTTGTAGGCGAGGACGATCGCGCGGCCCGCGTCGACGGCCATGGTGACGATCCGCTGGTCCTGGACCGAGATGGACTCGGAGCCGTCGATCAGGATGACCGCCACCTCGGCCTTCTCGACGGCGGCGGCGGTGCGCAGCGAGGCGTAGTAGTCGGCGCCCTGCTGGAGGTGGACCCGCTTGCGGATACCGGCGGTGTCGACGAACTTCCAGGTGACGCCGCCGAGCTCGATGAGTTCGTCGACCGGGTCACGGGTGGTGCCGGCCATCTCGTTGACGACGACCCGCTCCTCGCCGGCCACCTTGTTCAGCAGCGAGGACTTGCCGACGTTCGGGCGGCCGATCAGGGCGATGCGGCGCGGCCCGCCGATCGCGGTGCCGAAGCTCTGCTCGGGCGCCTCCGGCAGCGCCTCCAGAACGGAGTCGAGCATGTCGCCGGTGCCCCGGCCGTGCAGCGCCGAGACCGGGTGCGGCTCACCGAGCCCGAGGGACCAGAGGTAGGAGGCGTCGGCCTCGCCGCTCGGCCCGTCGACCTTGTTGGCGCACAGCACCACGGGCTTACCGGCCTTGCGCAGCAGTCGTACGACCGCTTCGTCGGTGTCGGTCGCGCCGACCTTGGCGTCGACGACGAACACGACGGCGTCGGCGGCCTCGATCGCGTACTCGGCCTGCGCGGCCACGGAGGCGTCGATGCCGAGGACGTCCTGCTCCCAACCGCCGGTGTCGACGACCTTGAAGCGGCGCCCCGCCCACTCGGCCTCGTAGGTGACACGGTCACGGGTGACGCCGGGCTTGTCCTCGACGACGGCCTCGCGGCGCCCGATGATGCGGTTCACCAGAGTCGACTTGCCGACATTGGGGCGGCCGACGACGGCGAGCACGGGCAGCGGACCGTGCCCGGCCGCCTCGATGGCACCCTCGACGTCCTCGAGGTCGAAGCCCTCTTCCGCGGCGAGCTCCATGAACTCCGCGTACTCGGCATCGCCAAGCGCTCCGTGGTCGTGCTCTTCGGAAGAGCCCTCGGAGTGGATGTGGTCGTTCATGAAGTCCGTACCTCGTTCATCGTGGTGATCGGTGGACCCCCGGTTGTTCCGCCGGATTGATCCACTACTCAGTGTCGCCTAGCGCCCGGTCAGGCGCCTGGCGTTTTCCAGGTGGGCGCTGAGCTGCTTCTGGATGCGCTCGGTCGCCTCGTCGAGCGCCTTGCGCGTACGCCGTCCGCTGCCGTCGCCCGCCTCGAAGGGGTCGCCGAAGACGACGTCGACGCGGCTGCGCAGCGGAGGCAGCCCCTTTATCAACCGTCCCGGCGTCTCGGAGCTTCCCAGCACGGCGACCGGAACGACCGGTGCCCCGCCGCGCACGGCGAAGTACGCGAGTCCGGCCCGCAGGGAGGCGAAGTCGCCCTCGCCCCGGGTGCCCTCCGGGAAGATACCGAGCACCCCGCCGGCCTTGAGGACATCGAGTGCTTGCGTGATCGCCCCGCGGTCGGCCACCGAGCGATCCACCTTGAGCTGTCCGATGGCCGTCAGGAAGGGATCCAGCGGGCCGATGAACGCCTCCTTCTTGATCAGGAAGTGCGTCGGCCGGGGTGACACGCCCATGACCATCGGGCCGTCGATGTTGTGGGAGTGATTGACGGCGAGGATCGCGGGCCCGGTCGCGGGCATCCTCCAGGCGCCGAGCACACGCGGCTTCCACAGCCCGTACATCAGCCCGACGCCGATCCGCCGCCCGACCTCGGCACCCTTCAGCGAAGGAACCGTGCCGGAAGAGTCCGCACTCACTTCCCGGCCCGCTTCTCCTCGACGAGGGTGACGACACACTCGATGACCTGCGCGAGGGTCAGCTCGGTGGTGTCCACCTCGACCGCGTCGTCCGCCTTGGCGAGCGGCGAGGTCTTCCGGCTGGAGTCGGCCGCGTCCCGCTTGATCAGGGCCTCACGGGTGGCGTTGACGTCGGCACCCTTGAGTTCCCCGCTGCGGCGCGCGGCGCGGGCCTCGGGCGAAGCGGTGAGGAAGACCTTGAGGTCGGCGTCGGGCAGCACGGTCGTACCGATGTCCCGCCCCTCGACGACCATGCCCTTCTCGGCCGAGGTCGCCAGCGACCGCTGCAGCTCGGTGATCCGGGCCCGCACCTCGGGCACCGCGCTCACCGCGCTGACCTTGGAGGTGACCTCCTGGGTCCGGATCGGACCGGCCACATCGGTCCCGTCCACCGTGATCGTCGGGTTCTCCGGGTCGGTGCCGGAGACGATCTCCGCCTTGCCCGCCACGGCGGCGATCGCGGACGGGTCGTCGATGTCGATCCCGTTGGTCACCATCCACCAGGTGATCGCCCGATACTGGGCGCCGGTGTCCAGGTAGCTCAGACCCAGCTGCGCGGCGACAGCCTTCGAGGTGCTCGACTTGCCCGTGCCGGAGGGGCCGTCTATGGCGACAATCACGGGCTGGGCGGCGCCGTTTTCCACGGGGGGACACCTTTCGGGTGCGGTCTGGCGAGTGGTGTGGGGACGCGACTGTGCCCCGCACAAGGTTACTGGGTGCGCGTCACTCGTCCGGACGCCCTCGTCTCAAGGCCGGCCCTACTGCCGGATGGCCCAGCCCCGCTCCCGCAACGACGCCGCCAGCACCGGCGCCGCCGACGGCTCGACCATCAGCTGCACCAGCCCCGCCTGCTGCCCTGTCGCATGCTCGATCCGCACATCCTCGATATTGACGCCCGCCCGCCCGGCGTCCGCGAAGATCCGGGCCAGTTGCCCCGGCTGGTCGTCGATGAGCACGGCCACGACCTCGTACACCCGAGGCGCGGACCCGTGTTTCCCGGGCACCCGGACCTGCCCGGCATTCCCCCGCCGCAGCATGTGCTCGATCCCGGACGTGCCCTCGAGCCGCTTCGCCTCGTCCGCGGACTGCAACGCCCGCAGCGCCCGCACCGTCTCCTCCAGGTCCCCGGCGACATCGGTGAGCAGATCGGCCACCGGCCCCGGATTCGCGGAGAGGATGTCGATCCACATCCCGGGATCCGACGCGGCGATCCGGGTCACATCCCGAATCCCCTGCCCACACAGGCGTACGGCGGCCTCCTCGGCGTGCTCGAGCCGCGCGGCGACCATGCTGGACACCAGATGAGGCATGTGCGAGACAAGCGCCACAGCACGGTCGTGGGCGTCGGCGTCCATGACCACCGGCACCGCACGACAGTGCGAGACCAGCTCCAGTGCGAGGTTCAGCACCTCGGTGTCGGTGTCCCGGGTGGGGGTCAGCACCCAGGGCCGCCCCTCGAAGAGATCCCCGGAGGCGGCCAGCGGTCCGGACTTCTCCCGCCCGGACATCGGATGCGTACCGATGTACGGGGAGAGGTCGAGCCCCAGCGCCTCCAGCTCCCGCCGCGGCCCGCCCTTCACGCTGGCCACGTCGATGTACCCGCGAGCCACCCCGCGCCGCATCGCGTCGGCGAGCACCCCGGCCACATGCGCGGGCGGCGCGGCGACGATCGCGAGGTCGACGGGCCCCTCGGGGGCCTCGTCCGTACCCGCTCCGAGCGCGGCGGCCGTGCGGGCCTGCTCGGGATCGTGGTCGACGAGGTGGACGGTGACACCCCGCCCCGCCAGCGCCAGCGCGGCGGACGTCCCGATCAGCCCGGTCCCGACGACGAGTGCGGTCCTCACTGCGCGATGTCCTTGCGCAGGGCGGCCGCGGCGCCGAGGTAGACGTGCGCGATGTCGGCGCGGGGCCGGTCGGACTCTATGTGCGCGAGAACACGGACGACGCGGGGCATGGCGCCCTCGATGTCGAGTTCCTGGGCGCAGATCAGCGGTACGTCGGCGAAGCCGGTGCCGAGCTTGCGGGCCGCGGCCGCGGGGAAGTCGCTGTGCAGGTCGGGCGTGGCCGTGAACCAGATGCTGATCAGGTCGTCCGCGGTCAGCTCGTTCCGCTCCATGATGGCGGTGAGCAGCGCCCCGACCTGCTCGTCCATGTGGCCGGCCTCGTCCTTTTCGAGTTGGACGGCGCCCCGGACCGCTCGTACCGCCACGGCGTTGCTCCTTGCTGATGTGCGTTCGGCTCGTGTCCGTCCAGCCTAGTCAGCCCGTGCGGGGCGGGTGCGCGGCGCCCGCACCCTGAGATGGCTTCCCGGACCGTGCCAATGTCACCCGAATGTCCCAGTTCCGCTACTTGGGGTGAAAACACACCTGTGCGCCTCTGGACTCGGGGCTCCGGGTCCGCTCTGATGGCAGGAAACTCGCCTCGGGGGAGGCCCCTTACATGAAGCGTTCCGGACCGTTGCTGACACTGCTCGCGGGATTGCTGGTCGGCCTGTTCATGCTCTCGCTCAACGCCACGACGGGGGAGAAGCCCACGGCGTCGTACGTGAAGCCGTCGCCCAGCACCAAGGCGTCAGCGAGCACCGCACCGGCACGGACGTCCGCGCCGCCCAGCCCGTCCCCGTCACGGACCGCCGTGCCCGAGGGCGTCTACACGGGCCGTACCGACGACGACTCCTCCGCGGTCGCGATCACCGTGCGCGACGACAAGGCGATCGCGTACGTCTGCGACGGCCACAACATCGAGTCATGGCTGCAGGGTGACGTGAAGGACGACGGCAGCCTGCGGCTCACCGGCAAGGGCGGCGCGAGCCTGGACGGCAAGGTGAAGGGGACCAAGGAGATCCGCGGCACGGCCAACGTCGGCAGCGGGAGCTACGCCTTCACCATCGGCAGGGCGAAGAAGTCGTCCGGGCTCTACCGGGCGAACAGCACGGTGGCCGGCGCGAAGATCGAAGGCGGCTGGATCGTCCTTCCGGACGGCGAGCAGGTCGGCATTCTCAAGCGCGACGGCAAGCCCTCCCCGGCGCCGAGGATCGACCCGAAGACCGGTGCGGTGACGGTCGACGGACAGCAGCTCACGGCCCGTCCGGTAACCCCCTGAGGAGCCGATCATGACCGTCGACCCGAACGCGGCCACCCAGAGCTGGCCCCCGCCCGAACCCGAGCGCCGCCCCGGCCCGGCCCGCTATCTCATCCCCGCCCTCGTGGCCGCCGCGGTGGCGGTCGCCCTGGGCGTGTACGGCAAGGTCCACGACCCGACGGGGACGGCCTTCAACCTCGCCGGCTTCAGCAGCACGGGCGCGGTGAAGTCGTGGCTCGCGACGGTCGCGTTCTTCTTCGCGCTCGTGCAGCTCGTCTCGGCCCTGATGGTGTACGGCAAACTCCCGGGCCCGAGCTGGTCCGCCACCCTGCACCGCTGGTCCGGCCGGGTGGCTTTCCTGGTCGCGGTGCCGGTGGCGGTGCACTGTCTGTACGCGCTGGGTTTCCAGTCGTACGAATCACGCGTTCTGTGGCACTCCCTCCTGGGTTGCTTCTTCTTCGGTGTGTTCAGTGCCAAGATGCTGCTGCTCCGCTCGGAGCGACTTCCCGGCTGGCTGCTGCCGATCGTGGGCGGGCTCGTCTTCACCGCGCTCACGGTCCTCTGGCTGACCTCGGCCCTCTGGTTCTTCCGCACCTTCGGAGTCACGACATGACGCACAGCCCGACGCGGCGCACGATCCTCCTCACGACGGGCGCGGCCACGCTGACCGTCGGCTGCGGCGAGTACGGCAATGAGAACAGCGACTCCGGGTCCAGTTCGGTGGAGGCCGGCACCGAACTGGCGAAGACCAGTGAGATCCCGGTCGGCGGCGGGAAGATCTTCAAGGACGAGAAGGTCGTCGTCACCCAGCCGAAGGAGGGCGAGTTCAAGGCCTTCTCGGACATCTGCACCCACCAGGGCTGCCAGGTGACCAGCGTGTCCGACGGCACCATCAACTGCCCCTGCCACGGCAGCAAGTTCAACATCACGGACGGCTCGGTGGCCAACCCGCCGGCCAACAAGCCGCTGCCCGAGAAGCAGATCAAGGTCAGCGGGGACTCGATTCAGCTCGCCTAGGCGTCCCAGAGCGCCCCGAGCGTCACCAGCTCGCTGCCGTACTCGATCCGGTCGGCCCACTCGACCGGCCAGGCGTCCGCCCCCAGGTGGGCGCCTGCGAAGGCGCCCGTCAGGCAGGCGATCGAGTCGGAGTCGCCGGAACTGCACGCGGCCCGCCGCAGGGCCGTCAGCGGCTCGTCGGGGAACTGCAGGAAGCACAACAGCCCGGTCGCCAGGGCTTCTTCGGCGATCCAGCCCGCCCCGGTGGCCAGACACGGGTCCTCCTCGGGCGAGGCGGTGCGCACGGCGTCGTCGAGCCGGTCGAGGACCGCCAGGCACTCGTCCCAGCCACGGGCCATGAACTGCCCGGGCGTCGCATCGTGGCTGCGAGTCCACAGGTCGCCGAGCCAACGCTCGTGGTACTGCCCCCGGTTCACCAGGGCGTACGACCGCAGCAGCCCGACCAGTTCACCCGGCTCGGCTCCCTGCAGGAGCAGCCGTACGGCACGCGCGGTGAGGTCGGACGCGGCGAGCGCGGTCGGGTGCCCGTGGGTGAGCGCGGACTGCAACTGGGCGGCGCCCGCGCGCTGTTCGTCACTGAGGCCGGGGACGAGTCCGACGGGCGCGACGCGCATGTTGGCACCGCAGCCCTTGGAGCCGATCTGGCTGGCGTGCTGCCAGGGCAGATCGGTGCGCTCCAGCAGGTCGCAGGCCCTGAGACAGGTGTTGCCGGGGGCGCGGTTGTTCTCCGGGGAGCGGTTCCACGCGATGAACTCCCGCCGGACCGGTTCTGCCATCTCGGGCCCGAGCACACCCCGGTCCATCGCCGCGCGCAGCCCCCTGCCCACCGCGAGCGTCATCTGGGTGTCGTCGCTGACGACGGCCGGTGTGCACAGCTCCATCTCCCGCCACGGCCCGCACTTGGCGAGGATCGACCGCACGTCGTTGAACTCGGTCGGGAAGCCGAGGGCGTCCCCGAGGGCGAGGCCGACGAGTGTTCCGGTGGCGGCGCGTTTCGTCAGGATCGTGGTCATGCGGGGCGTCCTTCCGGGGACGGTCGGAGGAGAGGGGGGTGCAGGGCGGTGGCCGGTCCCGCGCGGTAGAGCGCGGCCGGTTTGCCGCGGCCGCCGGTCAGACGTGCGGCGCCCGGGACGGCCTCGACGAAGCCGGGCGTGGCGAGCACCTTGCGGCGGAAGTTGGGCCGGTCGAGGGCGGTGCCCCACACGGTCTCGTACACCTGCTGGAGCTCGCCGAGAGTGAACTCGGGCGGGCAGAAGGCGGTGGCGAGGCACGTGTACTCGAGCTTGGCCCCCACGAGTTCATGGGCGTCGGCCAGGATGCGGTCGTGGTCGAAGGCGAGCTGCCCCGCCTTGTCGTACGGCACCCAGCGGGCCTCGGCCGCGTCGCTGCCGCCATGCGGCTCGGGCGGGTCGGGGAGCAGCGCGGCGAACGCGACGGAGACGACCCGCATCCGGGGGTCGCGGTCGGGCTCGCTGTAGGTCCGCAGCTGCTCCAGATGCAGCCCGGAGACGTCCGACAGCCCGGTCTCCTCGGCGAGTTCGCGCCGGGCCGCCGTCTCCGCGGACTCGTCCGGGTGCACGAACCCGCCGGGCAGCGCCCAGTGTCCGGCGTACGGCTCCTGCCCCCGCTCGACGAGCAGCGCGTGCAGGGCGCCTTCCGCGACGGTGAGGACGGCGAGGTCGACGGTGACGGCGAAGGGTTCGTGCGCGTACTTGTCGTAGTCCACTCGCGCTCGCCCCCTTTATGGTCAGGATGACTAATAGTCCTAACGACTATAAAGAGCGCGAGCGTGTTCCACAAGCCCCTAGAGGCGCCGCCCCAGGAAGGCGAGAAGCCGTGCCTCAGGCCGCGCGCGGGCCGGCACGGCGACCGGTTCGGCGAATCGCACGCCCCGGTCCTCCTCCCCCACCACGCACTGGGCGACGGACAGCAGTTCGGCCGCCAGGCCCTCCGGAATGGGCCACTGACGTCCGCAGGCCCGGGCCACGTCCCACCCGTGCACGGTGATCTCGACGGCGCCGACGGCGGCCATCACCCGTACGTCCAGCGGCCGTTCACCCACCAGCACGTCCTCCGGCGGACCGGCGGCCCAGGCGCCGAGCACGGCACACGCGCGCGTGCGGAAGCCGCAGACCCGATCGGCGTGCGGGAGCAGCCCGATCCGCCCGCCGGTCAGCCCCTCGTACAGCGCGTCCAGGGAGTCGTCGAGATGGCCGAGCAACTCCTCCAGATTCCACTCGGCACACGGCGTGGCCCTGCCGAGGCTCACGGCCTTCGTCCCCGCCACGCTGCCCAGCGAGTAGGCGAGCGAGCGCTCCAGCAGCTCCCCCGCGCTCATGACAGCGCCTCCGTCAGGCCGCCGCAGCCGCCCCTCAGCGGCCCCACAGCCGTCTCCTTGGCCCGCGGGGGCCCACCGGGCCGCGAAGGCCGCACAGGGCCCTCCAGCACTGTCTGACATGCCTCGTCACGGATCCCGGTCCTCGTGTCCATGCCCACTCCGTCCATCCCCGCTCCCTCCGTCACGGATACAGACCGCGGGGAGGGCGAAAACGCATCGGCCGGCCCCGGAGACTTCCGGAACCGGCCGCACGCGCGTGTGTGTCCGTGGGGACTACAGGTCGACTTCCTTCATCAGCATGCCGACCTCGGTGTTGGACAGCCGCCGCAGCCAGCCCGACTTCTGGTCGCCCAGGGTGATGGGGCCGAAGGCGACCCGCACCAGCTTGTCGACCGGGAAGCCCGCCTCGGCGAGCATGCGGCGGACGATGTGCTTGCGGCCCTCGTGGAGGGTGACCTCGACGAGGTAGTTCTTGCCGGTCTGCTCGACGACCCTGAAGTGGTCCGCCTTCGCGTACCCGTCCTCCAGCTGGATGCCGTCCTTGAGCTGCTTGCCCAGGTCGCGCGGGATCGGGCCCACGATGTGCGCGAGGTAGACCTTCTTCACGCCGTACTTGGGGTGGGTCAGCCGGTGGGCCAGCTCGCCGTGGTTGGTGAGCAGGATGACGCCCTCGGTCTCGGTGTCGAGCCGCCCCACGTGGAAGAGCCGCGTCTCACGGTTGGTGACGTAGTCCCCGAGGCACTGCCGGCCCTCGTTGTCCTCCATCGTCGAGACGACACCGGCGGGCTTGTTGAGCGAGAAGAACTGGTACGACTGCGTCGCCACCGTCAGGCCGTCGACCCTGACCTCGTCCTTCTCCGGGTCGACCCGCTTGCCCTGCTCCAGGACGATCTCGCCGTTGACCTCGACCCGCGCCTGCTCGATGAGCTCCTCGCAGGCCCGGCGCGAGCCGTAGCCCGCGCGCGCGAGGATCTTCTGCAGCCGCTCGCCCTCCTGCTCGGCGCCCGGGAAGGTCTTCGGCGGCTTCACGTCCTTCTTGCCCGCGTACCGCTCACGGTTGCGCTCCTCGGCCCGCGCCTCGTACTCGCGGGAGGTCGCCGGCACCGAACGGCCGCGCCCGGTGCTCTGGCCCTGCTTCGGCCGACCCTTGGCACCGCCGCGCGCGGAGGCACCGCGCCCGGACTTCGGTCCCTCGTGGGTGGCGCCGGGGCCCACGTCGTAGCGACGTTCCTCGGGACGGGGACTCTTCGGCCGGCCCCCCTGCTTGTCGTCGCGGTCGTTCCCGGCACCGCGGTAGTTACCGCGGCCACCGCTGCTCCCGCCGCGGCCGCCGCTGTTGCCACCACGGCTCCCGCCGTTGTTTCCGCTGCTGTTCCTGCCGCTGCTGCTTCGCATCAAAGTTCCGTCTTGTCGTCTGCGTCCTCGGAATCCGGGGCGTCCGGATCGAACGACGGTACGGCTTCCTGGGTCTCGGCCTCGATCGCCTCCGCCTCCGGGAGGAAGGGCGCGAGCTCCGGGAGCTCGTCCAGACCGCGCAGGCCCATCCGCTCCAGAAAGTAGTTCGTCGTCACGTACAGGATCGCACCTGTTTCGGGTTCCGTGCCCGCCTCCGCTACCAGACCCCGCTGGAGCAGGGTGCGCATCACACCGTCACAGTTCACTCCGCGCACCGCGGAGACCCGGCTGCGGCTGACCGGCTGGCGGTACGCGACCACCGCCAGCGTCTCCAACGCCGCCTGGGTGAGCCGGGCCTGCTGGCCGTCCAGGACGAACCGCTCCACCGCCGGGGCGTACTCGGCGCGGGTGTAGAAACGCCAGCCGCCGGCGACGTACCGCAACTCGAAACCGCGCCGCTGCACGGTGTAGTCGTCGGCCAGCTCTCTGAGCGCCTTCGCGATCTGCCGCTTGGGCCGCTCCAGGATCTTCGACAGGTGCTCCTCGGTCGCGGGCTCGTCCACGACCATCAGGACGGCTTCCAGCGCCGGCTTCAGATCGAGGTCGGCGACGCCCGGCGGCCCCGCCGGCACCTCGGTGGTCTCCTCGCTCACGCCTTGTCCTCCTTGAGCGGCTCCGGCGGTCGGTCGAACTCGTCGGTCACCACCGGCTCGGCCTCCCCCGCGCCGCCGGTCCACCGCACCATCAGCTCCCCCAGCGCGGTCTCCTGGTCCAGCGCCACGGCCTTCTCCCGATACAGCTCCAGCAGCGCCAGAAAGCGCGCCACGACGGTCAGGGTGCCGTCGGCATCCTCCACCAGCAGACGGAAGCTGGCCTCGCCGAGCTCCCTGAGCCGCGCGACCACGATCCCCGCCTGCTCCTGGACGCTCACCAGCGGCGCGTGGATGTGATCGACGTACACCTGCGGCTTGGGCTTCGGCTGCATCGCCTTCACGGCGAGCTTCGCGAATCCCTCCGCCCCGATGCTGATGACGACCTCGGGCAGCAGCTCGGCGTGGTGCGGTTCGAGGCCGACGGTACGGGGGTAACGCCGGGCCTCCTCGTCGAGACGCCGGTTGAAGATGTCGGCGATCTGTTTGTACGCGCGGTACTGCAGAAGCCGTGCGAAGAGCAGGTCCCGCGCTTCGAGGAGTGCCAGGTCGGCCTCGTCCTCCACCTGCGCGGCCGGCAGCAGCCGAGCCGCCTTGAGGTCGAGGAGAGTGGCGGCGACGACGAGGAACTCGGTCGTCTCGTCGAGATCCCAGTCCGGTCCCATGGCGCGGATGTACGTCATGAACTCGTCGGTGACCTTGGAGAGCGCCACCTCGGTGACATCGAGCTTGTGCTTCGAGATCAGCTGAAGCAGCAGATCGAAGGGCCCCTCGAAGTTGGCCAGCCGAACTTTGAAGACACCGTCGGAGGCCTCTTCCCGCTCGCCGGTCCCGGCCGGAGCCTCGGCCTCGGCGACCGGCTCGCTCTCCGCCTCGGCCAGTTCGCTCTCCGCCTCGACCGGTGAGGCGACCGGTTCAGCTCCCGGCCCCCGGCCGAGCGCGCGCCGACGGCCGGCGGAGCCGCCGGGCACGGGAACGTCGTTCGAGGTCATAGCCCCCGCAGGCTACCGCTACCGCCCACGCAGCCGGCGGACGAGAATGCTCGCGTCCCCACGGGACTCCAGATCCGCCAGCACCACGGCGACCGCCTCCCGCACGATCCGGCCGCGGTCCACCGCGAGCCCGTGCTCACCCCGGAGCACCAGACGCGCGTGCTCCAGATCCATGAGCTCCTCGGCGGACACGTACACGGTGATCTTCTCGTCGTGCCGTTCCCGCCCGCTGGGCCGCCGTGAGGGGGAGCGCCCGCGCTTGCCGCGCTGCTGACCACCGGAGGCCTGGGCAGAACCTTCCTGCGCCTCCTGACGTGGCCCGGAGCGCTCGGCGGTGGCGGCCCGGCTGCGGGACTCACCCGCCTCGGCGTCGGCCGCTACGTGCTCCGCGCCGTCGCCGTCTCCGCCCTGCGCGGGCACGGACTGCGGCGCGTCCTCGGCCGCCGCCCCGTCCGACTCCCCCGCGGGAGCCGGTACCCGGGCCTCGCCGTTGGTCCCCCGCCGGGGAGTGGACGCCTGGAGCGCCATCCCCCCTGTCGTACGGAACAGTTCGTCGGCCCCCGGCAGACTCACTCGGCGTGACACCGGGCGAGCACCTCCCTGGCGAGCTGGCGATAGGCGGCGGCACCGACGGAGTTGGAGGCGTAGGTGGTGATCGGCTCACCGGCGACCGTGGTCTCCGGGAAGCGGACCGTGCGCCCGATGACCGTGTGGTAGACGTGGTCGTCGAACGCTTCGACGACGCGCGCGAGCACCTCACGGCTGTGCACGGTGCGCGAGTCGTACATCGTGGCGAGGATCCCGTCGAGCTCCAGGTCCGGGTTGAGCCGCTCCTGGACCTTCTCGATGGTCTCCGTCAGCAGTGCGACACCACGCAGGGCGAAGAACTCGCACTCCAGAGGGACTATCACCTTGTGCGCGGCCGTCAGGGCGTTGACCGTGAGGAGGCCGAGCGAGGGCTGACAGTCGATCACGATGTAGTCGTAGTCGGCCATGAGCGGCTTCAGGGCACGCTGCAATGTCGACTCGCGGGCGACCTCGGAGACCAGCTGGACCTCCGCCGCCGACAAGTCGATATTGCTCGGCAGCAGGTCCATGTTGGGGACCGCGGTCTTCAGCAGGACCTCGTCGGCCGCCATGCCCCGCTCCATGAGCAGGTTGTAGACCGTGAGGTCGAGCTCCATCGGGTTGACACCGAGACCCACCGACAGCGCGCCCTGCGGGTCGAAGTCCACGAGCAGCACACGCCGGCCGTACTCCGCGAGCGCGGCACCCAGGTTGATGGTCGACGTCGTCTTGCCCACGCCGCCCTTCTGGTTGCACATCGCGATGATCTTCGCGGGGCCGTGGTCGGTCAGCGGGCCCGGGATCGGGAAGTACGGCAGCGGGCGCCCGGTCGGGCCGACGCGCTCACGGCGCTGGCGGGCCGCATCGGGCGCGAGCGTGGCCGCGTACTCCGGATCGGGCTCGTACTCGGCGTCGGGGTCGTAGAAGTGCCCCTCGGGCAGTTCGTCGTAGTCGGCGAAGTGGTTGTGGGGCGCGCCACTTCCGTCGCCGGCCATGGCGTTCACGTGATGGCCATCCATGCTCTGGTGTGCTGTCCGCACGGTCTGCGGACTCTGACGGGCTGCGAAGGTGCGCACCGCGACGGAGCCGACAGCCTCGAACCCCGCGGGGCTCTGGGCCCCGGCAGGCATTCCTGGTTGACCACCCCCGGGAGAAAATGTCGACTCATTCACAAGTCGTCTTACCTCCTTGGAGACCAGGAAACTTCTAGACAAGGTCAGCGTGGCACCATGCCGACGGTTGGCGACTCTATGGCGTGTCGGGTGTTCACAGCAACACAATCCGCCGGACCCGGCAGGATGTGTCGGCAATGAAACATCCCGCTGTCAAGGGCGTACGGCAGTCGCACGGCAGGTTTCGCCGGTGTACGAATCGGTTCAAGGGTTACGTTCGACGCGAGTTGACCGAGAGTCGCAAAGTGACCATACACACATCCGGCCGGACCTTGTGGGGCAAGGTCCGGCCGCATGTGCCTCGTTGACGCGCCTTGTTGACGTATCGCCTTTACGAAAAGGTGACTTAGCCATTTGAGCAGGTCACGGCTTTAGCCGAGCAGCGTCTCGAGCTCCACGTGCTCCAGGCCGTGCGCCTCCGCGACCTCGCGGTAAGCGACCTTGCCGTCATGGGTGTTGAGCCCCTTGGCCAACGCCGGGTCGCGGCGCAGGGCCTCCACCCAGCCCCGGTCGGCGAGTTCGACGATGTAGGGCAGCGTCGCGTTGGTGAGCGCGTAGGTGGAGGTGTTGGGCACCGCGCCGGGCATGTTGGCGACGCAGTAGAAGACCGAGTCGTGGACCTGGAAGGTCGGCTCGGCGTGCGTGGTCGGACGCGAGTCCTCGAAGCAGCCGCCCTGGTCGATCGCGATGTCGACAAGGACACTTCCGGGCTTCATCCGCGCGACGAGCTCGTTGGTGACCAGCTTCGGGGCCTTGGCGCCCGGGATGAGGACGGCGCCGATGACGAGGTCGGCGTCCAGGACGGCCTTCTCCAGCTCGAAGGCGTTGGACATGATCGCCCGGACCTTGGTGCCGAACACTTTGTCGGCCTCGCGGAGCTTGTTGATGTCGCGGTCGAGCAGCGTGACGTGGAAGCCCATCCCGACGGCGATCTGCGTGGCGTTCCAGCCGGAGACCCCGCCGCCGATGACGACGGCTCGCGCGGGCTGGGTGCCGGGGACGCCGCCGGGGAGGACGCCGCGGCCTCCGACCGAGCGCATGAGGTGGTAGGCGCCCACCTGCGGGGCGAGCCGGCCCGCGACCTCGGACATCGGGGCGAGCAGCGGGAGCGCACGCGAGGGCAGCTCGACGGTCTCGTAGGCGATCGCCGTGGTGCCGGACTCGATCAGCGCGTCCGTGCACTCCTTGGAGGCGGCCAGGTGCAGGTACGTGAAGAGCGTCTGGTCCTTGCGGAGGCGGTGGTACTCCTCGGCGACGGGCTCCTTGACCTTCAGCAGCAGGTCGGCGGTGGCCCACACCTCGTCGGCGGTGTCCAGGATCTGGGCGCCCTCGGCGACGTACTCCTCGTCCGGGATGGAGGAGCCGACGCCGGCGCCCCGCTCGATGACGACCTGGTGGCCGTGGCGCACCAGCTCGTGCACACCGGCGGGGGTGATGGCCACCCGGAACTCGTTGTTCTTGACCTCGCGGGGGATGCCGACCTTCACGTGGATCACGGTCCTTGGCTCAGAGTGTGTGGGGCAATACAACACATACCCGGGCATGCATGAGCACACCAGGAGACACCGCAGGAGAAGGTGCGGCAGAGCCAGTCTAATGAAGGTGTTCCCGCTGTCTAGCCTTTCATTGCATCAATCCTCTGCGGATGTACTACGGATTTCGCAGGCATCAGCGTCTTGTTTCGGCTCGTCGACCTGCTGAGACCCGGGTTCTTCCTCGGATTCCTCCTCGCCCAGCAGCCGCTCGGCGGCGCCGCGGTGCAGCTGGGCGGCGGCGGGATCGCCGAGACGGTCCAGCGTGTCGGCGAGCCGCAGCTGGAGCGCGGCCTGCAGCCGGACGTCCTCGGCGCGCCGCGCCCACTCCACGGCCTCCTGGCAGGTGCGCAGGCACTCCTCGGGGTGTCCGGCGTACTCCTGGACGCGGGCGAGTTCGCTCAACGCCCGTGCGTGTGCGGCCACATCGCCGTTCTTGCGGTGCCCGGAGAGCGCCGCCCGCCAGTTCCGGACCGCCTCGCCGTAGCGGCCGGCGTAGGTGTGCGTGGCGGCGATACGGCCGTACAGCCGGGCGACTTCCGCGCGCTCGTCCCGGGCCAGCCGCTGGGCCAGGGCCCGGCCGAACCAGTCGGCGGCCCGGTCGTAGTCCCCGAGCTCCAGATGCGCGCCGCCTACGGATTCCATCGCGCGGCCGGTCGCGTACGGGTCATTTGCCTCCCGTCCGGCGTCCAGGGCCGACCGATAGCGCGCCAGTGCCTCGCGGGTCCGGCCGGTCTGGGCGTCCAGGTCGGCGAGGTTCAGCAGGGCGGCGGCCCTCTCGCGCGGCAGAGCACGCCGCTCGGCCACGTCGAGGACGAGGCCGTGGATGTCGTAGAGGTCCGGGGCGGCGGCCTTCATGCCGAAGTGGGCCACCATCGCGCGCACGAGCTGCGACATCAGGCGCCGGGCCAGAGTGTCCAGCTCCCCGTCGGCGACCGCGTGACGGGCCGCGGCGAGCAGGGCCGGCCTGCGGACGCGCAGCCAGTCCTCGGCCGCCCTGGGGTTCGGGAAGCGCACCGAGGGCGGCATGCCCTGGAGCTTCTCTCGTGCGTCGGGGCTGTCGGTCTCGGTGATCGCGCGGGAGGACTGGAGCAGCCGTACGGTCCGTTCCAGCATGCGAGCCCGGGCCAGCTGCAGCTCGGCCGGGCGGTCCTGGGTGTCGGCGAGGGCCTTGAGCAGGGGATACAGGCAGCCGGGGACCTCGTACTGCGGCAGCGGTGACTCCACGGCGTGCAGCAGACCGAGGGCGACGAAGTCGTCCAGGGTGGAGCGGGCGCCGCTCACCGAGCAGCCGGCGAGCGCGGAGGCGGTGTGCGGATCGACGAGGCCCGCCGGGGCCAGCGAGAGCAGTCGCAGTATCCGGGCGGCCGGGGCGGGAAGGGACGTGTAGACGAGTTTGAAGACCCGGCTGAGGGGACTCCCTTCGTCACCCTCCGTGTGCAGATGCTTGGCCAGATCGGCGACCGCCGCCTTGGGTCGGGCGGCGAGCCAGCCTCCCGCCAGCATCAGTGCAGCGGGGTGTCCCTGGCACTCCTCGACCAGGCCCTCGGCGGCGCGCGGGTCGACGGTGATGCGGACCGACCCGGTGTGCCGGGACAGCAACTCCAGCGCGGCCTTGGTGTCGAGGCCGCCGAGGGTGCACGGGCGAACGTCCGCGATCCCGGTCAGCGGACCTCCTGAAACGGCCACGACCAGGCATTCCGGAGCATCCGGAAGCAGGGCGTCCACCTGTTCCGCGGCCACCGCGTCGTCGAGCAGGAGCAGCGAGCGACGGTCGGCGAGCGCCTCGCGCAGCACGGCCGTGAGGTCGTCCTCCGCGGCCCCGGCGGGCGCCGCCACGTCGAGCGCGGTGAGCAGTTCGCGGGCGGAGTTCCCAACCGGCACGGGGGTGCCGTCGGGCTCGCTCAGCCGGGCGCGCAGCAACCCGTCGTCGTAACGGTCAGCTACCGCCTGGACGAGTTCCTCGGCGAGTGCGGTGCGGCCGGATCCGGGGCGCCCGGCGATGAGCAGCACCCGCGCGCGTGGTGCCTTCTTGCCGGACAGCGTGTCGAGTCCCGCCCGCTCGATGTCGGCGAGCAGCTCCTTCAACTCCCGCGTCCGCCCCAGGAATCGGCCCTCGCCCGACAGCCGTACACCGCCTGCGTCCACCGCCTGATCCGTCACGGGCCACACTCCCGTCCCACCGCACGCGCAAAGCCCGCCGGTGACCCCGGTTCGGGCTTTTCAGAGCCTAGTTCACCCTGTGCAACGGTCCTGGTGGAGCACGGCGGTGAGGACCGGAGAGTCCCCCGATCGGATCAACGGATCATAGGAACTACGGCTCTGCGGTGCCGCCAAGGGGCGCGGGGCTGTGTCGATATGCGGCTCCGCCGCGTGGGCGCGATCAGCCACAACGAACCCGCACCCCGCAACGGACCGCTACGACAACGGCGCGACCCGAAACAACCGTCACGCCTCGAACGGCCGCGCAGCCCACTCCGCCTCAGCCGCCCGCAACCCGTCCACCCCGCCGGAGACCCGCGCGGCGACGAGCGAAAGCACCCCCACCACCAGGCAGTTGTTGTGCAGCTCCCCGGCAAGCACCCCCTGCACCAGCTCGGACACCGGCACGCGCGCGTACTCCAGGTCGATCTCCTCGTCCTCGACCGCGAACCGCTCCTCCTCGGCCTCGGACAGCCCGCGGGCCAGGAAGATCCGGATCGCCTCGTCGCACCCCCCGGGCGAGGTGTAGACATCCGTCAGCACCCGCCAGTCCTCCGCCTTGACGTGCGCCTCCTCATAAAGCTCCCGCTGGGCCGCGTGCAGCGGATTCTCACCGGGCACGTCCAGCAGTCCCGCGGGGATCTCCCACAGCTTCTGCCGTACGGGATGCCGGTACTGCCGGATGAGCAGGACCCGGTCCTCGTCGTCGAGGGCGAGGACGGCCACGGATCCCGGGTGGACCTGGTAGTCGCGGCGGACCACCGACCCGTCGGGCATGACCACCTCGTCCGTGCGGACGGAGGTCTTGTTGCCCACGAAGGGGGTCTCCGTCGCCCGGATCTCCCACTCCTCCGGGGCATCCTTGATCGTCATTCCCTGTCCTTCCCCACGTGCGCAAAAGAAGCCGGGGCACTCGCCTTTGAATGCGGGTGCCCCGGCCACCGTACAACTGTCGTGCTAGTTGGAACTCTGCCTCTCGACCGCGGCCTTCACCAGGCCGGCGAAGAGCGGGTGCGGCCTGGTCGGACGCGAGCGCAGCTCGGGGTGGGCCTGTGTGGCGACCAGATAGGGGTGCACCTCGCGCGGGTACTCCACGTACTCGACGAGCTTGCCGTCCGGCGAGGTGCCGGAAAACAGGATGCCCGCCTTCTTCTCGAGCTCGGCACGGTAGGCGTTGTTCACCTCGTAACGGTGACGGTGCCGCTCCTCGACGTACTCCTTGCCGTCGTACACCTCACGGACGATGGAGCCCTCGGCGAGCTTGGCCGGGTACATGCCGAGTCGCATGGTGCCGCCCATGTCGCCCTCACCGGCGACGATGTCGAGCTGCTCGGCCATGGTGGAGATGACCGGGTGGCCGGTGGCCGAGTCGAACTCGGTGGAGTTGGCGTCCGGGATGTCGGCGAGGTTGCGCGCGGCCTCGATCACGATGCACTGCAGGCCCAGGCAGAGACCGAGCAGCGGGATCCGGTTCTCGCGGGCGTACTGGATCGCGCCGACCTTGCCGAGCACACCGCGGTCGCCGAAGCCGCCCGGGATACAGATGCCGTCGACGTCACCGAGCTGCGCCGCGGCGCCGGCCGGGGTCTTGCAGTCGTCGGAGGTGACCCACTTGATCTTCACGCGGGCCTTGTTGGCGAAGCCGCCGGCGCGCAGGGCCTCGGTGACCGAGAGGTAGGCGTCCGGCAGGTCGATGTACTTGCCGACCAGGGCGAGGGTGATCTCGTGGTCGGGGTTGTGGACGCGGTCGAGCAGGTCGTCCCAGGTCGTCCAGTCCACGTCGCGGAACGGCAGGTCCAGCTTGCGGACGACATAGGCGTCCAGGCCCTCGCTGTGCACGGTCTTCGGGATGTCGTAGATCGAACGGGCGTCCGGGCAGGCGACCACGGCGGCCTCGTCGACGTCGCACATCAGCGAGATCTTGCGCTTGATGGCGGTCGGCACCTCGCGGTCGGACCGCAGCACGATGGCGTCCGGCTGGATACCGATGTTGCGCAGGGCCGCAACCGAGTGCTGGGTGGGCTTCGTCTTCAGCTCCCCCGACGGGCCGATGTACGGCAGGAGGGAAATGTGGACGACGAAGACGTTGTCACGGCCGACCTCGTGCCTCACCTGGCGGACCGTCTCCAGGAACGGCAGCGACTCGATGTCGCCGACCGTGCCGCCGACCTCCGTGATCACGACGTCCACCTCGTCCGTCGCCATGCGGCGGATGCGGTGCTTGATCTCGTTGGTGATGTGCGGGATGACCTGCACGGTGTCGCCCAGGTACTCACCGCGCCGCTCCTTGGCGATCACCGTGTTGTACACCTGGCCGGTGGTGACGTTGGCGGAGCCGTCGAGGTCACGGTCGAGGAAGCGCTCGTAGTGGCCGATGTCCAGGTCGGTCTCGGCGCCGTCGTTGGTGACGAACACCTCACCGTGCTGGAAGGGGTTCATCGTGCCCGGGTCGACGTTGAGGTACGGGTCGAGCTTCTGCATCACGACGCGCAGGCCCCGCGCCTTGAGCAGCATGCCGAGGCTGGAGGCCGTCAGACCCTTGCCGAGCGAGGAGGCGACACCCCCAGTGACGAAGATGTGCTTGGTCGTCGTGGCTGTGCTGTTTCGAAAAGCAGCGGTCATGGCCAAGAGGGGGCTCCCGTGGTCGCGATCTTGAGGTGCGGTTCGGGGGTCAGACGCCCACCGGTCCACGGGCTACCAGGGTATCAGCGCCTCGGGGAGATGGCTTCCGGCCACGCTCCGCGCACACGCCGACACGGACCCGCACGAACCCACCCGTTTCTCACCCGTTGCTCACCCGTTCGGCGCAGCCGCGTTGCCCGGAGCGGCACGCAGATCATCTACGTGCGTCGTATCCTGCTCGGACACTCGCTGCCGAGCCCGGCCGGAAACTCGGGACCACCCCCACCCGTAAGCGCCGGAACAACGAGAGCTCGTCAGTTCGTTGAGCAACAGTTGTCGTTTTGCCTCACAGCGGCAGGACTGTTTTGCTTCACCGCTCAACGACGCATTACAACGACCCCCTTGACCGCACCAAGCGACAGCCCCCTTTTTCCTGCAGGGGGTGACGTGGCCGTTCGACTGGAGTTGCACGTGGCCGGGCGCATCGAAGATTACGCACTCATCGGAGACATGCAGACCGCAGCCCTGGTCTGCCGGGACGGCACGGTGGACTGGCTGTGCCTGCCCCGCTTCGACTCGCATGCCATCTTCGCCGGCCTGCTGGGCACCGAGGAACACGGATTCTGGCGACTCGGCCCCGCCCACGCGGCCGACGCCGAGCCCCCCACGGCGGCCCGGCGCAGCTACCGCGGCGACTCCCTCATCCTCGAATCCGAGTGGGACACCCCCCGCGGCACGGTCCGAGTGACCGATTTCATGCCCCCGCGTGACGGCGCCCCGCAGCTCATCCGGATCGTGGAAGGCGTCTCGGGCCGCGTCCCGATGCGCTCGGCCCTGCGCATGCGGTTCTCCTACGGCCGTGTCGTCCCCTGGGTCCACAAGCACGAGGGGCGCACGGTCGCCGTGGCGGGCCCGGACTCGGTGTGGTTCGACACCGACTGCGAGACCTACGGCAAGTCCCTGACGACATACTCGGACTTCACGGTCGCCCCGGGTGACCGGATCGCGTTCACCATCTCCTGGGAGCCCTCGCACAAGCAGCCACCCCCGCTGCCGGAGCCGGAGCAGTCGCTGGAGGCCACCGAGGACTTCTGGCGTGAGTGGGTCGAGCACTGCACGTACCACGGCCCCTACCGCGAGGCCGTCATCCGCTCGCTGATCACCCTCAAGGCGCTGACGTACGCCCCGACCGGCGGCATCGTGGCCGCGCCGACGACCTCGCTGCCCGAGGACGTCGGCGGCGTCCGCAACTGGGACTACCGCTACACCTGGCTGCGCGACGCGGCCATCACCCTCTCCTCGCTGCTGCGGACCGGCTACCGCGAGGAGGCCCGCGCCTGGCGCGAGTGGCTCCTCAGGGCAGTGGCCGGCGACCCCGAGAACCTGCAGATCATGTACGGCATCGCGGGCGAACGGGAGCTGGGCGAGGCCGAGCTCGACTGGCTGCCCGGTTACGAGAACTCCGCCCCGGTCCGGGTCGGCAACGGCGCCGCGCACCAGCTCCAGCTCGACGTGTACGGCGAGGTCACCGAGGCCCTGCATCTCGGTCACATGACGGGCCTGGCCCGCAACGACTACGCCTCCCTGCTCCAGCTGAAGCTGATCCGCTACCTGGAGCAGCACTGGGACGAGCCGGACGAGGGCATCTGGGAGGTGCGCGGCCCGCGCCGGCACTTCGTGCACTCCAAGGTGATGGCCTGGGTCGCCGTGGACCGCACCATCAAGCTCATCGAGTCCGGTGACGCGGACGGTCCGCTGGAGAAGTGGCGCGAACTGCGCGACGACATCCACCGGGACGTGTGCGAGAAGGGCTACGACAAGGAGCGCAACACCTTCACGCAGTCCTACGGCTCGAAGGAGCTGGACGCGAGCCTGCTCCTCATCCCGCAGATGGGCTTCCTGCCCCCGGACGACAAGCGCGTGATCGGCACCATCGAGGCGATCCAGCGCGAGCTGTCCACGCCGGACGGCTTCATCCTGCGCTACCCGACCTCGAGCGGCGACGAGAACGTCGACGGCCTCCCCGGCGACGAAGGGGCCTTCCTGGCCTGCTCGTTCTGGATGGCGGACGACCTCGCGATGATCGGCCGCGTGGACGAGGCGAGGAAGCTCTTCGAAAAGCTCCTCTCGCTCCGCAACGACCTCGGTCTGCTCGCCGAGGAGTGGGATCCGCGCCAGAAGCGCCAGGTGGGCAACTTCCCCCAGGCCTTCAGCCACGTTCCGCTCATCGACACGGCCCTGCGACTGACGGCGTCGGGGGCGTACGGCGGCTGAACAGGACCTGAGCGCCGGGCCCGCCTAGGCTGGGATCCATCAGCCCCTGCACGAAAGGGGGCGCCTCATGGCATCCCCGTCGAAGGCGGGCGCGGCACTCTCCGCGCTGCGCGAGGATCTGGCCGGCGACGTGTTCGCCCCGGAGGATCCGGGCTACGACGAGGCCCGGGCCGTCTTCAACGCGATGATCGACCGCCGGCCCGCGGTGATCGCGCAGTGCGTGAACGAGGACGACGTCGTACGGGCCGTCCGCTTCGCCCGTGACCTCGGCCTGCCGATCGCGGTGCGCGGCGGTGGTCACAGCGTGGCGGGCATGGCGCTCAACGACGGCGGACTGGTCGTCGACCTGCGCCACATGCGGGCGGTCACCATCGATCCCGCGGCCGAGGCGGTACGCGTCGCCGGCGGCGCCACGATGAGCGACCTGGACCGCGCCTGCCAGCCGCACGGCCTCGCCACGACCGGCGGCCGGGCCTCGACCACCGGCGTCGGCGGTTTCGTCCTGGGCGGCGGCAGCGGCTGGCTCGACCGGTGGTGCGGACTTGCCGTCGACAATCTGCTCGGTGTGGAACTGGTCACCGCGGACGGCGAGCGCGTCCACGCGAGCGCCGACGACCACCCGGACCTGTACTGGGCCCTGCACGGCGGTGGCGGCAACTTCGGCATCGCCACCGCGCTGACGCTGAAGCTGCACGAACTGCCCGAGTTCTCCATCGCCCTGCTGCTGTACCTCCCGGAGTTCGGCCCCGAGGTCACGCGCACCTTCCGCGACGTGATCGCGGCAGGACCGGACGAGGCGTCCGGCGGCGTGCTCTATCTCACCGGCCCACCCGAGGAGTTCGTTCCGCCGCACCTGGTCGGCACCCTCCTGTGCGGCGCCCTGCTGACGTACGCCGGCGGGGAGGCGGATCTGCGCAAGACGGCCGAGCCGCTGCTGGCGCTGCCGCACGTGGCGGAGATCGTCGGGGCGATGCCGTACGCCGATGTCCAGTGCATGATCGACGATCCGCCGGGGATGCGGAACTACTGGTCGGCGGAGTACCTCACCGGCGCGCCCGACGAATTCGTGGACGCGTTCTGCGCCCGCGCGGACGCCCTGCCGGTGCCGACCGGCACCCAGCACGTCCTCTTCCCGCTCGGTGGGGCGATCGCCGACGGGCCACGCGAGTTCCCGGTGCCGTACCGGGACGCGCAGTGGGTCGTGCACCCCTTCGGGATCTGGGAGGACCCGGCGGACGACGAGCGCTGCGTCCAGTGGGTCCGGGACGTACGCACCGAGGTTCAGCCGTGGAGCACCGGCGCGGTCTACCTCAACTTCATCGGCGACGAGGGCGCGGACCGGGTGGCGGCCGGTGTCGGCACCGAGAACACCCGGCGGTTGTCCGAGGTGAAGCGCCGGTACGACCCGGACAACGTGTTCCGCTTCAACCACAACATCAGTCCGGCCTGAGCGCCGTCAGCGTGCGTTTGCCGCCCGGGTCCCCCGCCGTGGCCGGCACCAGGGCGATCTCGTCGAGCCCGGCCTCCGTATAGGCGTCGACCCGGGCGCGTACGGCGTCCAGGTCGCCCACCAGTCCGACCGTGCCCGCGGCCGCCGTCGGCAGGGCCCGCACCAGGGTCTCCCGGTCCGCCCCGCTCGCGGCTAGCTCCACCGCCTCCCCGAACCCCGCCTCGGCGAACACCTCGCTGTAGCCCGGCACGGTCAGGTATCCGGCGATGCTGCCCAGCACCTGCGCGAGCGACTCCGCGTCGGGGTCGACGGCCGCGGGCAGCCAGGCGGCGAGCGTGGGCGGCGTACGGCCCGCCTTCCGGGCCGCCGCGTCCAGCTGCGCGCGCAACGCCCGCACCTGCTCCGGGGAGACCACGTCCAGCAGCATGCGGTCGGCGTGCGCGGCGGCCGTGGCGATCGCGCGAGGCCCGAACGCGGCCACCGTCAGCGGCCCGCCGGGCGGCGCCAGACGCCGGCGGAAGGTGCTGCCGGGCACGACCGGTTCGCCCGGAGAAGCGTGCAGAAACCGTCGCACGGCTGCCGCCTGCTCCTCCAGTACGGCGGCGGGCCGCACCCGGGGCCGGTCGTGCACGCCCTCGACCACCCGCTTGCTGGACGTGCCCAGCGCCACCCCTACCGGGCGGCCGACGAGTGCCGCCACCGAGGCGGCGCCCCGGGCCGAGGTGTACGGATCACGTACCGACACCGGGACCGGGCCCGCGGTCAGCGCGACCCGCTCGGTGGCCCGCCCGATCGCCGCGGCGAGCACGAACGCGTCCCACGTCGGCCCTTCCCCGGCCCACACCTCCCGGTATCCGAGCCGGTCGGCGGCCGCCGCCACCCTGAGCGGCTCCTCGACCGGACTGTCGTCCTCCCGTGCCACGGCAACCACGCTGAAGTCCATGCACCGGCCGCTACCCCGCCGCGGCGCCGGGCACGCCTCGGGTAGCGTCCGGCTCATGGACAGCGCTACGAACAGCGGTTTCGATACCCAGGGCGCCGGGATCACCGTGCAGCGCGCGCTGGAGCTGCCCGGTCTGCGCAGTGGGCTCCCGGAGATTCTCGCGGGCGCGGACCGGCTGGACCGGACCGTGCGCTGGGTGCACGCGGGCGAGGTCCCGAACATCGCTTCCCTGCTGAAGGGCGGCGAGCTGCTGCTGACCACGGGGTACGGTCTCGGCACCCGTCCGGCCGACCAGCGCGCGTTCGTCCGGACCCTGGCCGAGCGCGGCATCGCGGCCCTGGTCGTCGAGCTGGGCCCGCGTTTCACCCGTCTCCCCGCCGCCCTGGTCGACACCGCCCGCGCGACCGGGCTTCCGCTCGTCCAGCTGCACCGCGAGGTGCCGTTCGTGGCGGTCACCGAGGAGATCCACACCGAGATCGTCAACGGGCACTACGCGCTGCTCCAGCGGGCGGAGGAGGTGCACCACCGCTGCACGGAGGCCCTGCTGGGCGGCGGCGGTGTCCCGCAGGCCCTCGGCATCCTGGCCGACTTCAGCGGCAACCCGGTCTTCCTGGAGACGACGGACGGACGGCTCCTGTACGCCGCCGGGGAGGGCCCCGAGGGCGCCGACCCGCTCCAGGTCTGGGAAGGGCTGCGCGGCCAGCACAAGGGCACACCGACGTCCGGCTCGGTCCTCGTGGACGTGCCCGGGGGCGGGCCCGGCGCGGGTTCGGTACGGGCGCGGCTGGTCCTGCTTCCCGTACGGGCACCGCTGGCGCCCGTGCACCGCATGGCGGCCGAGCGTGCGGCGGGCATCCTGGCCGTCGTCCTGATGCAGGCCCGCCAGGAGGAGGAGCTCGCGGCACGCGGACGCGGCGACTTCCTGACCGACCTCGCCGAGGGCCGCATCACCTCACAGGACGCGCCGGCACAGGCGCGCGTGCTGGGCTTCAGGCCGGGCACCGGCCCGCTGCTGCCCGTGGTGATGCGACTGGGCGACACGCTCTCCACCGCTGGGGGAGGCTGGGCGGTGCTGGCCCGGGCGGTCTCCGAGGAGCTGGCCTCGCTCGGTGTGCCCGTCCTGCTCGGCGTACGGCCCGTCGAGGGGCGTGTGCTCGTCCTGCTCGGTCTGCGCTCGGAGTCGGAGCGGTCGGCGGTGGCGGACCGGGTCGCGGCAGCGCTGCGGGCGGGCGTGGAGCGGGCCGGGATGCAACGCCCGGGCGCCCAGCCGCCGGTCGTGGTCGTCGGAGTCGCCGGTAGCTGGGCGGCGGCCTCCGCGGGCCTGCGGCACGCGGCCGAGACGGCGACCGCGGCGCAGGGCCTGTCGGACCGCCCCTGGTACGACGCCCGCCGCCTCGACATCGACCTGCTCCTGTGGCGGCTGCGCGACCACCCGGACCTGGCGGCCTTCGTGGACCGCGCCATCGGCCCGCTGCGCACCCACGACGACCGCTCCAAGCCGCCGCTGCTGCCCACCCTGCAGACCTATCTGGCGCACGCGGGCCGCAAGGCGGAGACGGCCCGCGAACTCCACCTAAACCGGCAGACGCTCTACAACCGCCTCGCCCGCATCGGGGAGTTGCTCGGCACGGACCTCGACGACCCGCAGACGGTACTGGCGTTGAGCCTGGCGCTACGGGCACGCCGGCACGTGCCCTAGCCCGGTTCGGGCGGGCTGTCAGATGAACGGCCGGGGCTGGGTCAACTCGTCGTAGACACTCAGCACTTGCGCGACGGTCTCGTCCTCCGTCGGCCAGGTCGCCGCCTGCCGCGCCCCCCGCTCCTTCAGCAGCTCCCGACGCTCGGGATCCCCGAGCAGCCGTACGACGGCCTCGGCGAGGGCCTCAGGGTCGCCGTACGGGACGAGTTCGGCCGCGTCGCCGACGAGTTCGGGGATGCCGCCGACCTCGGTCGCGACGAGCGGCACGCGCGCGTGGAAGGCCTCCTGGGCCAGGAGCGAGCGCGCCTCCCACCGGCTGGGCAGGAGCGCGAGATCGGCGGCGGCGAGCAGTTCGGAGATGTCGTCGCGCAGCCCGATCAGCCGAACGGGCAGCCCCTCGTCCTCGATACGGCCCTGAAGGACCGCCCGCAGCGGACCCTCCCCCGCGATGACGACCAGCGGCACGGGGTCGAGAAGGCGCCACGCGCGTGTGGCGTCCAGCAGCGTCTCGTAGCCCCGATGCCGGTCCAGGGAACCGACCGCCATCAGCAACGGGCGCCCGGTGGCCCCGAGTTCGGCCCGCACCTTGGGCCGCAGCCGGTCGGGATCCTCCTGCTCGGCGACTGCGCCAGGCCCGGGCAGGGCGACGGCGGCGAGTCGCGCGTCCCGGGCACCGGTCCCGCGCGCCCGGTCCACGAGCGCCGAGGTGGACCCGAGCACCACGGAGGCGGCCTTCACGACCCGGCGTTCGAGAAGGCGCACGAAATGGGCCCGCGCGCCCTCGGCGTACGCCCGGTCGTGCCAGGTGACGACGAGCGGAGTGCGCCGGCCACTGAGCGCCAGCACCGCGCGGAACGAGGCGTGCAGCCCGTGCGCGTGCACCAGATCGGCGTCCGCGCATGCCGCCCGCAGCACCGCCACGGAGGTGGGGTCGCTGCTGCGCGGCACATGCACATGCTCGGCACCGGCCCCGGAGAAGTCGTAGGCCCGATCCGCCTCGACGGGGGAGCACACCGTGACCCGCACGCCCCGCGCGACAAGCCCCGAGGTCAGGGAGCGCACATGCGCGCTACTGCCGGCATTGCCTCCGCCCAGCACCTGCACGGTGCGCAGCGGAGACTGGCCGTGCGGTGAGTGGCTGCTCACGGGGGTCACGTGGCCGGGGCTCCTGGTTCGGGTCGGGCGGTCACGAGGAAACGTACAGAAGGTGTCGAGCGGGGGGTGTACCGCGCGCTTCCTACGCGTGATGGCTTCTCTGCCAAGGATGCCAGGACGTACGGGTGTTCCGTGAATGCGGAGAACGGGGGAACGGCGTGTGCGGCGAGTCGGGGTCACTCACAAGAGTGACGGGACGGCTGTTCTGACATGCCGACGCGAGTCAGAGCGACGGTGATTCCCAGGGACGTACCCCTCACGCATCCGCCCGAGCTGTGGCCAGCAACTCCTCCGCATGCGCGCGGGCCGTCTCCGAGTCCTCCTGTCCGGCGAGCATCCGGGACAGCTCCCGAACCCGTTCCTCGCCCTCCAGGACCTTCACACCGGACCGGGTGACAGACCCGTCGTTCGTCTTCTCGACCAGCAACTGCCGGTCGGCGAAGGCGGCGACCTGAGGCAGATGGGTCACGACCACGACCTGCGCGGTCTTCGCGAGCCGCGCCAGCCGCCGCCCGATCTCGACCGCCGCCTTGCCGCCGACCCCGGCGTCGACCTCGTCGAAGAGATAGGTCGGCACGGGGTCCGTCCCCGCGAACACGACCTCGACGGCCAGCATCACGCGCGAGAGCTCACCACCGGACGCGCCCTTGGCGATGGGCCGCGCCGGCGCACCCGGATGCGGGGCGAGCAGCAGCTCGACCTCGTCGACACCGGCCGGCCCGTACGCGACCGCACGCCCGCCGACCTCCACGCCCTCCGGGTCCTCGGTCTGCCGGATGGCGAAGGACACACGCGCGTGGGGCATCGCCAGCGAGGCCAGCTCTGCGGTCACCGCGGCGGCAAACCTCTCCGCGGCCTCCGTACGCGCATCCGTCAGCGCCTGCGCCAGCCCGCCCAGTTCGGCCCTGAGCGCGTCCCGCTCGGCGGTCAGCTCGTCGATCCGCTCGTCGTCGCCGTCCAGTTCGGTGAGCCTCGCGGCACTCTGCTCGGCCCACGTGAGCACGGCGGCGACGTCCTCGCCGTACTTCCGCGTCAGCGCGGTGAGGGCGGCCCGCCGCTCCTCCACGGCCGACAGCCGCAGCGGATCGGCGTCCAGGTCGTCGGCGTACCCCGCCAGCTCCCCGGCCACATCGCCCAGCAGGATCCCGATCTCCCCGATCCGGTCGGCGAGTGCCGCCAGGGCCGGGTCGTGCGACCGTACGGCTTCCAGAGCCCGCTGAGCGCCCGCCACGAGCGTCGCGGCCTCGATGCCCTCGGGGTCCTCGGGGTTCCCTGCGAGGGCGGCATGAGCGGCCGTGGCGGCCGACGACAGAGCCTCCGCGTGCCCGAGTCGCTCGGCCTCCTCGGCCAGCTCGACGTCCTCCCCTGCCCGAGGCTCCACGCCGGCGATCTCGTCGAGCCCGTACCGCAGTATGTCGGCTTCCTGGGCCCGCTCACGCGCGCGCGTGACGATCTCGTCCAGTTCGACGGAGACGGCCCGCAGCCGCCGGTAGGCCTCGGTGTACTTGGCCAGCGGCACGGCGACGGCATCACCCGCGTACCGGTCGAGCGCCTGCCGCTGCCGGGTCAGCTTGAGCAGCCCCTGCTGATCGGTCTGCCCGTGCACGGCGACCAGCTCGTCGGCGAGCTCGGCGAGCACCCCGACGGGCACGGACCGCCCACCCAGGTGCGCCCGGGACCGCCCTTCGGCGGAAACGGTACGGCTGATCAACAGCGCCCCGTCGTCGAGCTCCGCCCCGGCCTCCTCGGCCCGTACGACGACGGAGTCGCCGGCGGACACCGTGATCCGCCCCTCCACCACCGCCTTCTCGGCCCCGATCCGCACGAGCGCCGCGTCAGCCCGCCCACCGAGCAGCAGCCCCAGGCTGGTGACCACCATGGTCTTGCCCGCACCCGTCTCACCGGTGACAGCGGTGAACCCGGGCGACAACTCGACGACGGCGTCATCGATGACTCCGAGCGACCGTATCCGCATCTCTTCCAGCACGGTGAAGACCTTACGAGGTCGGGAGGACGAGATGCGAGGCCCCCTGTCACTCGGGCGAGTGGACCGACCTGTTCAGGGCCGCGGGGAACCGCAGGCTAGTGCGGCGCCCCCCGCCACCCGGAAACGGGCAACGCGAACTTCGCCACCAACCGATCCGTGAACGAAGCGTGATGCAGCCGAGCAAGCCGCACCGGCACAGCCCCCCGCCGCACCTCGACCCGCGCCCCCGGCGGCAACTCGAACGTCCGCCGCCCGTCACACCACAACACACCCGGCGGAATGTGAGGCAACAACTCCACGGCCAGCACCGAGTTCGGCGAGGTCACCAGCGGCTTCGCGAACAGCGCGTGCGCGGAGATCGGCACCATCAGCAGCGCCTCCACCTCGGGCCACACCACCGGCCCACCCGCGGAGAACGCGTAGGCCGTGGACCCGGTGGGCGTGGACAGCACGATCCCGTCACACCCGAAGCCCGTCACCGGCCGCCCGTCGATCTCCAGCACGACCTCGAGCAACTTCTCCGCGCCGGCCTTCTGCACGGCCGCCTCGTTCAGTGCCCAGTCCGTGTGAACGATGTCCCCGTTCCGGTGAACGACGACATCGACGGTCATCCGCTCCTCGACCTCGTACGCCTTGGTCACCACCCGGTCGACGACCTTGTCGAGATCGTCCCGCTCCGCCTCCGCGAGGAACCCGACACTGCCCAGGTTGACGCCCAGCATCGGCACCCCGGACGCCCGGGCGAACTCGGCGCCGCGCAGCAGCGTTCCGTCGCCGCCGAGCACGATGAGCAACTCGCACCCTTCGAGGCACTGCGGAGTCGCCTCCTTGACGAGCTGCACCTCGGGCGGCAGCGGCAGGTCGGCCGCCTCGTACTCCAGGACGCGCACGCCGATCCCCGACTGCATCAGCCCCTTGACGACCAGCTCGGCGCTGCGAATGGCCGCGGGCCGCCCGGTGTGGGCGAGCAGGAAAACAGTACGAGCTCGGTTCTGGCTCAACGCGGCCCCTCCGCAACTGCACGGTCGACATCGGCCGGGTCCAGGGCGGGGGCCCCGGCACGCAGCCACAGAAAGTATTCGACATTTCCCGAGGGTCCGGGCAACGGACTGGCCGTGACCCCGTTCACCCCGAGCCCGAGTTCCGCCGCCTTCGCGGCGACACCGCGCACGGCCTCGGCCCGCAGCTGCGTACTGCGTACGACTCCCCCACTGCCCAGCCGTTCCTTACCCACCTCGAACTGCGGCTTCACCATCATCACCAGATCGGCGTCCGGCTTCACGCACCGCACCAGGGCGGGCAGTACCAGTCCGAGCGGGATGAAGGACAGATCCCCCACGACAAGATCCACTGGTTCCCCATCGATCGCTTCGAGCGTCAACTCGCGTACGTTCGTACGGTCCTTGACGGTGACGCGTTCATCGCTCTGAAGAGACCACGCGAGTTGTCCGTAGCCGACGTCGACGGCGACCACGTGCGCCGCCCCCGCCCGCAGCAGCACATCGGTGAAACCGCCGGTGGAGGCCCCGGCGTCCAGCGCCCGCCGCCCCTCCACGACGAGCCCCCGCGGCACGAACACCTGAAGGGCGCCCGCGAGCTTGTGCCCACCCCGGGACACGTAGCCGGGATCGCTGTCGTCGCTCTGCACCACGATCGCGGCCGCGGTCTCCACCTGGGTGGCGGACTTGGTCGCGACGGTCTTGCCGACGGTGACCCGCCCGGCCGCGATCAGCTGGCCGGCATGCTCGCGCGAGCGCGCCAGCTTCCGGCGGACCAGCTCCGCGTCCAGACGGTTGCGTGCGACTCCTGCCACGTTCGGTTCAGCTCCTAGTGCCATACGAGGGTGAGGGCGCCCTCTGGTCATACGACGGTGAGGGCGCCGGAGGTCCCGGGCGGGCGTCGAGCGCGGTGAGCGCGTCGCGCAGCCCCAGGTGTACATCCTCGTACACCTCGATGTGTCCGTCCGTGGCGAGGTGGTCGGCGTCACCCAGCCGCTCCAGCTGAGCGTCCACTTCGGCGTTGCCGGTGGGGGTGCGGGGCACGTTCAGAGGGGCGGGGGCAGCCGGGTCGTACCCGGGGTCGACCGGGACCTCTTGTGAAGGCTCTGGAACTGCGTCGCTCATGCCCAGACGCTACCCCGAACCGCTGGGGTACCGTCGATCGCGATGGCCACGATCGAGGAGTGCCGCGCCGCACTCGAAAAGCTCTCCGACAACATGCAGAACGCCGAGGGGGACACCGCCACGGCGGCGTCCATGGACCGCTCGGTCAGCTGCCATATCACCGATCTCGACGTCACCTTCGTCGGCCGGATGACCGGCGGCCGAATCGTGGTGCACGACACCCTGCAGGGCCCTCCGAAAGAGAAGGCCCAGATCAGGCTCACCATGTCCGGTGACGACCTGGTGGCCCTGGTGAACGGCGAGCTGAACTTCGCCAAGGCCTGGGGCTCGGGCCGGGTGAAGCTGGAGGCAGGCCTCAGGGACCTGTTCCAGCTCAGGAAGCTTCTGTAGCGGCCTGCACGCGCACGCGTGCCTTGCGCGCCGCCGGCACCACCAGCGGCGTCCCCGTCTCCGGGTCGTCGATCACCTGGCAGCGCAGTCCGAAGACCTCCTCGACCAGTTCGGCCGTGACGATGTCGTTCGGGCGCCCCTCGGCGATGATCTTCCCGCTCTTCAGCGCGATGAGATGCGTGGCATACCGGGCGGCGTGGTTGAGGTCGTGCAGGACGGCCACCAGCGTGCGGCCCTGCTCCTCGTGCAACTCGGCGCAGAGGTCGAGGACGTCGATCTGGTGCTGGATGTCGAGGTAGGTCGTCGGCTCGTCGAGGAGCAGCAGCGGGGTCTGCTGGGCGAGCGCCATCGCGATCCACACCCGCTGGCGCTGACCGCCGGACAGCTCGTCGACGTACCGCTCGGCGAGTTCCGCGACGCCGGTCTGCCGCATGGACTCCTGTACGACCCGCTCGTCCTCGGTGGACCACTGGCGCAGGATGCCCTGGTGGGGGTAGCGGCCGCGGCCGACCAGGTCGGCGACGGTGATCCCGTCCGGCGCGATCGACGACTGCGGGAGCAGACCCAGAGTGCGGGCGACCTTCTTCGCCGGCATCGACTGGATGACCTGCCCGTCGAGCAGCACCTTGCCCTGGCTGGGCTTGAGCATGCGCGAGAGGGCCCGCAGAAGCGTGGACTTGCCGCACGCGTTGGGGCCGACGATCACCGTGAAGGAGTTGTCGGGTATCTCCACGGACAGCTGCTCGGCGATGACCCGCTGGTCGTAGGCGAGGGTGACGGTGTCGGCGGACAGGCGGTTCACGGTGCTCCTTGGATTGGTCAGTCCGCTGGTGAGGATGGTCTCGGCGCTCATATCCGGCCCGCCTTGCGCTCGGTGACCAGGAGCCACAGCAGATAGACGCCGCCGAGGACTCCGGTGACCACGCCGACGGGCAGCTGGTCCGCGCCGAAGACCTTCTGCGAGACCCAGTCGGCGGTGACCAGGAGAGTGGCGCCCATGCACAGGGACGGCACCAGGTTGGGGCCGGGCGAGCGGGTGAGGCGGCGGGCCAGCTGCGGAGCGGTGAGCGCGACGAAGCTGACCGGTCCGGCGGCCGCGGTGGCGGCGGCGGTGAGCAGGACAGCGGCGACCAACAGCAGCAGCCGTACGCGCTCGACACGCACCCCCAGGGCGTTCGACACGTCGTCGCCCATCTCCATCATTCTCAGGCCGCGCGCGTTGGCGAGGACGAGCGGGAGGAGGACGGCGCACAGCCACAGCAGCGGCCAGACCTGCGCCCAGTCCCGGCCGCTGAGGGAGCCGGTCATCCAGACGACCGCCTGGGCCGCCTCGGTGAGGGTGGACCGGGTCAACAGATAGCCGTTGACCGCCGTGACGATCGCGGAGACACCGATACCGACCAGAACCAGCCGGTACCCGTGCACGCCCTGCTTCCAGGCGAGCAGATAGATGGCGAACCCGGTCACGAGTCCGCCCACGAGCGCGCCCAGGGTGACCTGGGTCGCGCTCCCGGAGAACAGCACGATCATCGTGAGCGCCCCGGCCGTCGCCCCCTGGCTGAGCCCGAGCACGTCCGGACTGCCCAGCGGATTGCGGGAGATGGCCTGGAACAGCGCGCCCCCGAGCCCGAGCGAGGCGCCGACCAGGAGCCCGACGAGGACCCGCGGCAGCCGCAGCTCGTTGATGATGAACTCCTGCCCCGCGTTGCCGTTCCCGAGCAGCGTCTTCAGCACGTCCCCGGCGGGGATCGGGAAGTCGCCGGTGCCGATCAGCACGACGCTCGCGGTGAGCGCGGCAAGGAGGATCAGGCCGACGACGACGGTGGCCCGGACGTCCAGCCGGAGGGAAAGCCCGCCGGGGGTCCTGATGGCACGGTTGGTCCTCACAGCTGCGCCGTCCTCCGCCGTCGTACGAGAAAGATGAAGACCGGCCCGCCGATGACAGCGGTGACGATGCCGACCTGGAGCTCCGCGGGCCGCGCGACGAGGCGCCCGATGACGTCGGAGCCCAGCAGCAGCACGGGCGACAGGATGGTCGCGTACGGCAGGATCCAGCGCAGGTCGGGGCCGGTGAAGGAGCGCACGATGTGCGGCACCATCAGGCCGACGAACACGATCGGTCCGCAGGCGGCGGTCGCGGCCCCGCACAGCACGGTCGCAGAGAGCATGGCCAGCGCCCGGGTGCGGTTGAGGTTGGCGCCGAGCGCCTTGGCGGTGTCGTCGCCCATCTCCATCGCGTTGAGCGGCCGGGCCAGCGCGAGAGCGAGGAGCGAGCCGACCGCGAGGAACGGCAGCACCTGCAGGATGGTCGAGTTGTTCGCCGAGGACAGCGAACCGACCGTCCAGAAACGCATCTTGTTGAGCGCCTGGTCGTCGGTGATCATCACGGCCTGGAGATAGCCGTACAGCGCCGCACTGATCGCCGTACCGGCCAGCGCGAGCCTGACCGGGGTGGCACCGCGGCTCCCGCCCAGGAACCAGACCAGGGCGCCCACCGCGGCCGCGCCGAGAAAGGCGAACCAGACATAGCCGCTGAGCGAGGTGACACCGAAGAAGGTGATCGCGGTGACGACCGCCGCCGACGCGCCCGCGTTGATGCCGAGCAGCCCCGGGTCTGCCAGCGGATTACGGGTGAGCGCCTGCAGCACCGCCCCGGACAGACCGAGCGCGGCACCGGCCAGCAGGCCGAGGACGGTCCGCGACAAGCGGTCGGCCACCACGACGTCCCCATAGGTCCCCGTGTCCTGGAACAGGCCGTGCCAGACCTGTTCCACGGACAGCCCTTTCGCCCCGACCGCGATGCTCGCCATCGCGACGAGCACCAGGATCACGACGGACACGAGGAGCCCAAGGACTCGTATCGCCCGGCGGGTTGGGGGCGCGGGGGCGGTCTCCGCGCGCTGTTCGGGAGGACTGTCGACCAACACGCAGTTAGGTTAGCCTACCCTGCCAAGCAGCCACGATCCCGAGGTCCGCAACGTCCCCGGACTCACGGGAACGCGTGCCCGCCCCTACGACTCACAACCCCAGCCTGGCAAGCGCCTTCCCCCCGTCCAGCTCGCACACACCGTCTCCGGCCGCCGTCCAGGCCGCCGCGCACAGCGCCCGCAGCCCGTCCAGGGCCTCGCCGCCACCCTCGAGTTCCAGTCGCTCCTCGCCGGCCTTCGCACTCCAGCCACCGCACCGGAAGCCTTCTCCCGCCTCGGTGACCTCGGGCTGCCCGGTGAGCATTCCCCGCAGATCGGCGTCCACATAGGTCGGCCGGTGCTGCGGCGGCGCGGCCAGCAGCTGGGCGCCGTCGGTGACGCCGGTGAGCACGAGCAGCGAGTCCACCTCGCCGTTGAACGCGCCCTCGATGTCCGTGTCCAGCCGGTCCCCGACCACCAACGGCCGCTTCGCACCGGTCCGCAGGATCGTCTCGCGGTGCATGGGAGGCAACGGCTTGCCCGCGACCTGCGGCTCGGCACCGGTCGCTATCCGCACGACCTCCACCGCGGCTCCGTTGCCCGGTGCGATCCCGCGCCCGCTCGGAATCGTCAGGTCGGTGTTGGACGCGAACCAGGGCACCCCCCGTGCAACGGCATAACTGGCCTCCGCGAACCGCCCCCAGGGCAGGTCCGGCCCACCGAAGCCCTGCACGACCGCCACCGGATCGTCGTCCGCCGACTCCACGGGCTCAAGACCCCGCTCGCGCAGCGCGACCCGCAGCCCCTCGCCACCGATCACGAGCACCCGGGAACCGGCCGGGACCTGCTCGCTGATCAGCCGCGCGACCGCCTGGGCGGAGGTGATGACGTCATCGGCGCCCGTCGGTATCCCCAGCTCGGTGAGGTGCTCGGCCACCGTGTCGGGCGTGCGCAGCGCGTTGTTGGTGACGTAGGCGAGATGCATGCCCCCCTCGCGCGCGGTGGCGAGCGAGTCGACGGCATGCGCGATCGCGTTCCCGCCCGCGTACACCACCCCGTCGAGATCGAGCAGCGCGGTGTCGTACGCCTCACTCAGGGCCTGCCCACTGCCCTCGGGCCTCGTCCTCACGCCCTGGCTCATTCCGCATCGCTCCTCGTTCGACGGCTTTCCCCCGATCATCCCCCATGCCACTGACACCCGTACGATGCCGGGATGAACACAGCAGGTCACCCGGAAGCAACGGCGCGCCGAGGCCTGGAACTCACCCCGTTCCGAGGCCTGCGCTACGACCCCGACCGGGTCGGCAGCCTGGCCGCCGTGACATCACCGCCGTACGACGTCGTGGTCCGCCCCGACGGCCTGCACCAACTCCAGTCCAACGACCCGTACAACATCGTCCGGCTGATCCTTCCGCAGGCGACGACACCGGCCGAACGCAACGAGCAGGCGGCCCGCACCCTGCGCGGCTGGCTCTCCGAGGGCATCCTGACCGCCGACCCCGAACCCGGCCTGTACGTGTACGAACAGCGAGACGGAGCCGGCCTGCTCCAGCGCGGGATCATCGGCACCCTGCTCCTGTCGGAGCCGTCGGAGGGCGTGGTCCTGCCGCACGAGGACGTCATGCCGCACGTCGTCGCCGACCGCGCGGCCCTGATGCGCGCCACCTCGGCGAATCTGGAGCCCCTGCTCCTCACCTACCGCGGCAACGGCTCGGAGTCCGTCACGACGACCGCGATCGAACGTATGGCCGGGCAGCCCCCGCTCCTGGCCACCACCACCGAGGACGGCTACAGCCACCGCCTGTGGTCGATCACCGACCCGGCCGAAGTGGCCCGCATCCGCTCGGACCTGGCCCAGCACCAGGCCCTCATCGCCGACGGCCACCACCGCTGGGCGACCTATCGCCGTCTACGCGCGGAGCACCCCTCCCCCAGCCCCTGGGACCACGGCCTGGTCCTCCTCGTGGACACGGCCCGCTACCCCCTGCGCGTCCGCGCCATCCACCGCCTGCTGCACGGCGTCCCGGTGGCCCGGTCCCTGGCGCTCCTCGACGGTCTCTTCCGCGTACAGCGCCTCGACGTCCCCCTGGCCGAGGCCCTGGACGCCCTCGCCGACTCGGCCTGCGCGGGCAACGCCTTCCTCCTCGCCGGAGACGGCGCCTTCCACCTCGTGGACCGCCCCGACCCGGACCTCCTGTCCCGCACGGTCCCCACGGACCGCCCCACCGCCTGGCGCACCCTGGACGCCACGGTCCTGCACGCCACGCTTCTCGCCAACGTCTGGCACATCCCCGAGGACGACCCCGCCCGCATCGCCTACATCCACGACACGGCCGCCACGGTCGAGAAGGCGGAACGCGACGGCGGAACAGCCGTCCTGATGCACCCGGTCCGCGAAGAGGTCGTACGCGACCTCGCCCGCCAGGGCGTCACGATGCCCCGGAAGTCGACGTCGTTCGGCCCGAAGCCGGCGTCGGGGCTGGTCCTGCGCGCACTGGACGTATGACGCACGAAGGGGCGGGATCCCGGGGTCCCGCCCCTTGTTCACTGCTTCACTGACCGCGCGTGTCAGTCCTTGAGGTCGCCGTCTTCGTCGTCGTCAGCCTCTTCGGCGGCTTCGTCTTCCGCTTCTACGACTTCTACGACCTTCTCGGCGGCCTCGCTGTCGGCCTGCTCCTCAGCCTCGTCGAAGGCGTCGACGAACTCGACCCCGTCCATCTCGGCGAGTCGGTCGGAGGCGTCGGTGCTGCCGTCCTTGTCGGACTCCACTGCCTTGGCGAACCACTCCCGCGCCTCACTCTCCCGACCGGCCGCGAGCAGCGCGTCGGCGTACGCGTACCGCAGCCGCGCAGTCCACGGCTGCACCGAGTTGGAGGCCAGCTCGGGACTCTGCAGCGTCACGATGGCCGCGTCCAGCTGCCCCATGTCACGCCGGGCACCGGCGACGACGAGCCGCATCTCCACCTGCCCCGCCTTGTCGAGCTTGTGCACCTCGGGCGCCCCTGCCATGTCCAGCGCCTTCTCCGGCCGCCCGAGCCCACGCTCGCAGTCGGCCATGACCGGCCACAGCTCCACGTTCCCGGTCATCCGCCGCGCGGCCCGGAACTCGGCGAGCGCCTCGCTGTACTTCTGGCTGGCGTACGCCGCGAACCCGGCCGCCTCTCGTACGGCGGCGACACGCGACGCCAACCGCAGGGCCACCTTGGAGTAGCCGTAGGCACCCTCGGGGTCTTCGTCGATGAGCCGGGCGACCATCACCAGGTTCTTGGCGACATCCTCCGCGAGCCCCTTCGGCAGGCTCTGGAGCTCCTGCCGTACGTCCTTGTCGATCTCGTCGCCCGTGACGTCCTCGGGGATCGGCAGCCGCTTGATCGGCTCACGATCACGCTCCCTCTCGTCCCGGAAACGCCCGCCGCCACGCCGGTCGTCGCCACCGCGCCGGTCGTCCCGCCCACGGAACCCGCCGGGCCGCCCACCACGGTCGTCCCTACGGGGTCCACCGCGCCCGCCACGGTCGTCACGCCGGTCACTGTCCCGGCGGAAGCCGCCCCGGTCGTCCCGGTTGTCGTCCCGCCGGAAACCACCACGGTCGCCTCGGTTGTCGTCACGCCGGTCGTTGTCGCGACGGAAGCCACCACGATCACCGCGGTCATCGCTCCGGCGGTCATCCCGCCGATCGTCACGGCGCTCGTAGCTGCCGCGGTTGTCATCGCGACGGAAGCCACCACGATCACCGCGGTCATCGCTCCGGCGGTCATCACGGCGGAAGCCACCACGGTCGTTGTCGCGACGCTCTACGCGCTCGCCTCGGTCGTCACGGCGGAAGGCAGGCCGGTCGCCATCGCGTCGGAACCCACGGTCACGGTCGCGGTCGTCACGGCGGGGGCCGGTCGGCCGGTCGTCGCGACGGAACGCGGGGCGAGGCCCACGGTCGTCCCCACGGGGCCCGCGATCGCGGTCGTCACGCCGGCCATAACCGCCACCACGATTGTCGCCACCACGGCTGTCGCCACTGCGGTTGTCGTCGCGACGGAAACCACCACGATCGCCGCGGTCATCGCTCCGGCGGTCGTCACGGCGGTCATCCCGCCGGACATAGCCACCACTGCGGTTGTCATCACGGCGGCCGTAGCCGCCACCACGATTGCCGCCGCGCTCATTGCCGCCACGGTCGCCGGCACCGCGGTTGTCGTCGCGGCGGAAACCGCCACGGTCACCACTGTCCCGTCGCCGCTGGTCGCGCTCCGGTCGGTCGTCGGGAGAGTTGGTGGACATGGTGACTCCTGTCTTCGGTACTGCAAGCATTCTAAAAACAAAAGGACCCCTGGTCCCAGCTGAACGCTGGGACCAGGGGTCCTCCAAATATTGTTCGGCGGCGTCCTACTCTCCCACAGGGTCCCCCCTGCAGTACCATCGGCGCTGTAAGGCTTAGCTTCCGGGTTCGAAATGTAACCGGGCGTTTCCCTCACGCTATGGCCACCGAAACCCTAATGGTTTCGAGCGAACAAGCACACTTTTCTGTTATGCGTTCTAGCTCAAAGCCGACAACGGTCGTTGCCTCAGAACTAACACAGTGGACGCGAGCAAATATGGACAAGCCCTCGGCCTATTAGTACCGGTCACCTCCACCCATTACTGGGCTTCCAGATCCGGCCTATCAACCCAGTCGTCTAC
>NZ_JAVREZ010000016.1:0-250732 GCF_031845645.1 Streptomyces doebereineriae | reverse complement strand
GCCGACGAAGTGGACGATCCAGTTCGGCGAGCCGATCCTCACGGACGGGTATCCGCCGGAGGCCGCGGAGGATCCGATGCTGATGTTCAATCTGACCGACCAGGTGAGGGAACAGATCCAGCACACGCTGTACAAGTTGCTGGTGCAGCGGAGGTCCGTGTTCTTCTGAGTCTTCCCGGGTGTGGAGCCGGCGGACGGAGTCCGGCGCAGCCGTGCGAAGCCCGCGGAGCGGTGCGAGGGCGGCCATGTGGATGGGCCGCTGGCCCGTCTGCTGGGTTTCCCGTACTTTCCGCTGACGCCGACCTTCCCGTGGCTGGGTCCCCTCGGCGCGGTCCCGCTGCCGACGAAGTGGACGATCCAGTTCGGCGAGCCGATCCTCACGGACGGGTATCCGCCGGAGGCCGCGGAGGATCCGATGCTGATGTTCAATCTGACCGACCAGGTGAGGGAACAGATCCAGCACACGTTGTACAAGTTGCTGGTGCAGCGGCGGTCGGTGTTCTTCTGAGTCGGTCGCGCGGACGTGGCTTCTGACGCTGCGGGTCGTGGCCGCGAGGACGACCCCGCTGCGTGAAGCCGCTGGAGGGAGTCCGGCGCAGCCGTGCGAAGCCTGCGCAGCAGTGCCAGGGCGGCGTTGCTGGTGCAGCGGAGGTCCGTCTTCTTCTGATCCTTTCTGTCGTACGACGACGGGGGCGCTCTTCGTGGGAAGGGCGCCCCCGTCGTCGTACCGGAAAGGGCTAGTTCGTGTTCTCGCCGTCGATTCCCAGGCCGGGGAGGAGGCCCGGGAGGAGGGGCGGGAGGGTGACGTCCGGGTCGGACGACGGGGCGGGGGAGGTCGGGGTGGCGGTGCCGGTGGCCTTCGGCGGGTCGAGGAGGCCGCCGGTGTTGCCGCCGAGCAGGCCGTCGTCCTCGCCGGCGGACGTGGCCGACTTGCTCGGGCTGCTGCCACCGCTGTGCTCGGAGCCGCCACCGGTGCCCGGAGCCGTGGACCGGCCGGAACCGGTCGAGGTGTCCGAGGACGCCGTCCCGGAGCGCTGCCGCCCGCCCGAGCCACCGCCCCGGGCGGGGGGTTCGGGCAGGAGGGACTGCAGCGGGGCGACCTCTTCGTCTATGGCGTCGAAGACCGAGGACACCTGGTTGCTGACGTCGCCGAGCTGCACGGGCAGCCGCTCGCGGAGCGCGCCCCAGGCCTCGCGGTGCGAGCGCGAGAAGCTGGAGAGGGCCTGGATGGGGCCCAGGGACTTCGGGTCACGGTCGTACGCCTCGTGCAGCAGGCGGTGGCCTTCGGCGGCGTCGTGCTGCATCCCGGACAGGGCGCGGCGGATCTCGCTCAGGGACTCGTGGTCGAGGTGACCGCCTCGGCCGCGCTCCATCAGGCGGCGGGCCTCGCTCAGCCGGGTGGAGGCCTGGTCGAGGTAGGCGACACCGCGCTCGTCGTCACCGTCGGACAGGTAGCTGAGCTTGAAGTCCTCGATGCCGCGCTTGAGGCCGTACAGCGAGTCCCCGGGCAGGGCGTCCGAGCTGGCCGCGGCCACTCCGCCGAAGGCTCCGGCGGCGACTCCGACGCTCAGGCCGCCCGCGGCCAGGCCCTTGGTGAGCCGGGAACGCGGTCGCAGTTTCCCGAGCGGACTCGCCCGGTGAGCGGCGCCCGCCCGATGCGAGCGCTGCCCGGGGACCGCGGGTTCCACCCCGTCGCCCTCCAGCAGCATGGCCTCCATCGCGGCCACCAGCTGGGCTCGCTGGACAACCTTGACCTCAGGGTCCAGCTCAGGCCTGGGCAGCTCGCCAAGACACTCCGCGAGGGTCAACAGGCGGTCCTGACCGGTGTGTTCCCCAGCGGCCGGCTGGTGTTCTTCGGACTGCTCGGCCGCCGGGTCCCGGTCGGACTGCTCCTCCAGGGCCTGGGCGAAGGCGTTCGCCCGCCGGTGCGCCGATACGTTCGCGATCACTGGCGGCACCTCCTCTCGTCATGACGGTCGACTCCCCAGGGGGTCCTGAGGGTTGCACACCCTGACCACAAGCACACGATCGAGTGATCGAAGTCGGCCAGGGAGTGACCACAGGGAGCCTGCATCCCGCACAACGAGCGGCGTGGCACTTGGGTTACGGACGGCGGATGATCGGATCGGGAAGGCAACGGACTTTCACCGAGAGCGAGTTGGCGGTTACCGGGCGTGCGCTCTCAACGGACGTCGTCCGGGAGGAGGCGGGCCAGGGTGCGTACGGCCCGGTACTGGAGGGTCTTGATGGCGCCTTCGTTCTTGCCCATCACCCGGGCGGTCTCGGCGACGGAGAGGCCCTGGAGGAAACGGAGGGTCACGCACTCCTGCTGCTGCGGGTTGAGCCGGCGGACGGCGTCCAGCAGCGCGGCGTTGGAGAGCGACTCCAGGACGGAGTCCTCGGGCGAGCGCTCGACCTCGTTGGCGTCGAGCATCTCGCCGGTGGTGACCTCGAGACGGAACCGGCTCGACTTGAAGTGGTCGGCGACGAGGTTGCGCGCGATGGTGACGAGCCAGGCGCCGAAGTCGCGGCCCTGCCAGGTGAATGTGCCGATCCTTCTGAGCGCGCGCAGGAATGTCTCGCTCGTCAGGTCCTCGGCGGTGGCCTTACCTCCTACCCGGTAATAGATGTACCGGTACACCGTGTCGCTGTACTGGTCGTACAGGCGGCCGAAGGCGTCGGCCTCGCCGGCCTGGGCGCGTTCGACCAGGTCCATCATGCGGGCGCTGTCGCTGTCCGCAGCCGGACGGCGGGCGGGGGCGGCGCCGGTCGAAAGCCCTCGTCTGCCGACGGCCGCGGAACCGTCGGCCAGTGCGTAGCACGGACCGATCGGTGCCGCGGCTGCGGCGAGGGCGGGGACGGCGTACGCGGTGGGGACGAAGCCGCGCAACAGGTCTAGGACCGTTGCGCGCAGCGTAGCCAGGCCCGAGGCGTCAACCCCGACGTGTGGGTACACGGGACTCCCAGAGGCAGAGCTTCCATCACGTGCAGTACGGGACCGTTCACCCGTCGTAGCGACGGAAGGGGTACCGGATTGCGTCTGAGGAGAATAACGCTTAGTGCAGGCCCTGCTACACCCAGTTGCTCTATTCATCGATTACGTCGCTTCTGTAACCGATTGGGGGCAGTTCAAGTGCCGGAGAGTGACCGGTTGTTGATCGAAAGCGGTCGTGTTCTGCCAGGGAACAGGGCGTGTTGTGGCCGTGTGCAGCCAATGTGCCTGCACACGGGGTTACGCCCGTAAAACCCGTGGATTGGCGTGTTCGCCCGGCTACCGGCGGCGTTTGTGCAGGGCGATCGCCGCCGCCGTACCGCCTGCCACCGCTCCCACGCCGGCCGCCGCCGGGATGCCGACCTTCGCCGCCTTGCGGCCTGTGCGGTAGTCGCGCAGGCGCCAGTCCAGTTGACGGGCGTGCTTGCGGAGCTTGGTGTCCGGGTTGATCGCGTAGGGGTGGCCGACCAGCGAGAGCATCGGGATGTCGTTGTGGCTGTCGCTGTACGCCGCGCAGCGCGACAGGTCGAGCCCCTCCGCCGCTGCCAGGGCCCGGACCGCCTCCGCCTTCGCGGGGCCGTGGAGGGGCTCACCAACAAGCTTGCCCGTGTAGACGCCGTCCACCGACTCCGCCACGGTGCCCAGGGCGCCGGTGAGGCCGAGACGACGGGCGATCACCTGGGCGATCTCCACCGGGGCCGCTGTGACGAGCCACACCTTCTGACCGGCGTCCAGGTGCGCCTGTGCCAACGCGCGCGTGCCCGGCCAGATGCGCTCGGCCATGTACTCGTCGTAGATCTCCTCGCCGATCGACTGGAGCTCGGCGACGCGGTGGCCCTTGACGATCGACAGCGCGGAGTCCCGGGCCTCCTGCATGTGCTCCGGGTCCTCGACGCCGGCGAGGCGGAACCACGCCTGCTGCCAGGCGAACTTCGCGAGCTCGCGGGTCTCGAAGAACTTCCGTTTGTACAGGCCACGGCCGAAGTGGAAGAGGGCGGCGCCCTGCATCACCGTGTTGTCCAGGTCGAAGAAGGCGGCGGCCTTGTCGTCGCCCAGGACCGGGAACTGGGACTCCGGTTCCGTACCAGGTGTCTCCTCGACCTCCTGGGAGGACTTGCGCGCAGCCTCCGCCGAGGCCTCGCCTGCCAACACGCTCCGCGCCGTGGCGGAGCGCCTACGGGGAGTGAGCCATCCGAGAGCGGCCATGGCGTGAGCATAGCCATTCTGTTCGGTGGTTCCGGAGTCGAGAGGTTTGAAGGGTGTGAACTCTCCGCGACTGTGTCGTTAAGCAAGGGCGAGAATGGCCGACATGAGTCCCATCTTTCGCCGCAGTGCGGCCAAGCTTCCCGAGGAACGGCTCGTCACCCTCATCCGCAAGCCGGGCTGTCATCTGTGTGACGACGCTCAGTCCGTGATCGAGAAGGTGTGTGGAGATCTCGGGGTTCCGTGGGAGCAGAAGAGCATCGACGAGGATCCTCAACTCCACGACCAGTACTGGGAGCAGATCCCGGTGGTACTCGTCGACGGGGAACAGCACACTTTCTGGCGCGTGAACGAGGACCGACTCCGCAGGGCCCTGACCGCTTAGGATCGATGGCGACTTGGCCCTGGGGGCGGGATTGACGAGGGAAGTGTGCGGTTTTGCCTCCGAGAGAGACGCGCGTGACCCCGGTCACGTTGGCCGGGCAAATCGGACACCATCTTTGTGCACGCGTTCACAAAGACATAGCCTGCTTTCGACGGGGCGGTCTGGGGACGCATGACCGCCTACAGCCCCGCTCTACCCGCAGGAGCACCGTGGCAACTGGCCGAACTCACCGACCGGCGACCCGTAGCCGAGGGATTCCCGAGGCCACCGTCGCCAGGCTTCCGCTGTACCTACGAGCCCTGACCGCACTGTCGGAGCGCTCGGTACCCACGGTCTCCTCCGAGGAGCTCGCGGCCGCCGCGGGGGTCAATTCCGCGAAGCTGCGCAAGGACTTCTCCTACCTGGGTTCCTACGGAACGCGCGGTGTCGGCTACGACGTCGAGTATCTCGTCTACCAGATCTCCCGCGAACTCGGCCTGACCCAGGACTGGCCGGTTGTGATCGTCGGTATCGGTAATCTCGGCGCGGCTCTCGCCAACTACGGCGGCTTCGCGTCCCGTGGATTCCGTGTCGCGGCGCTGATCGACGCCGATCCGGCGATGGCCGGCAAGCCCGTCGCGGGCATCCCGGTCCAGCACTCGGACGACCTGGAAAAGATCATCGAGGACAACGGCGTGTCGATCGGTGTCATCGCCACCCCCGCCGGTGCCGCCCAGCCGGTCTGCGACCGGCTCGTGGCCGCCGGGGTCACCTCCATCCTGAACTTCGCGCCGACCGTGCTGTCCGTGCCGGACGGCGTCGACGTGCGCAAGGTCGACCTCTCCATCGAGCTGCAGATCCTCGCCTTCCACGAGCAGCGCAAGGCCGGTGAGGAGGCCGCCGCCGCTGCCGACGGCGCCGGTCCGGTCGTCGCCGGCCGCAGCGACTCCGCCGACAAGGGGCCCGACGGGGACGTACCCGCCGTGATGCCGGCATGAGTCTCCTCGTCGTCGGGCTGAGCCACCGCAGCGCGCCGGTCAGCGTGCTGGAGCGGGCGGCCCTCCATGCCGATGCGCAGGTGAAGTTGCTCCAGGACACGGTCGCCGCCGACCCGGCCACGGAGGCCGCGGTGCTGGCCACCTGCAACCGGATCGAGCTGTACGCCGACGTGGACAAGTTCCACGCCGGGGTGGCCGAGCTGTCCACGCTGCTCGCGCAGCACAGTGGGGTGGGGCTCGACGAGCTCACTCCGTATCTCTACGTGCACTACGAGGACCGGGCCGTTCATCACCTCTTCTCCGTGGCCTGTGGGCTGGACTCCATGGTCGTCGGGGAGGGGCAGATCCTCGGGCAGATCAAGGACTCGCTGGCCCGGGCGCAGGAGCTGCACACGGCCGGACGGCTGCTCAACGACCTGTTCCAGCAGGCGCTGCGGGTCGGGAAGCGGGCCCACTCCGAGACCGGGATCGATCGGGCGGGGCAGTCGCTGGTCACGTTCGGGCTGGAGCAGCTGGCTCTCGGCGCGGAGGTGTCGGACTGGGCTCGGGGCAAGAAGGCGCTGGTCATCGGGGCCGGGTCGATGTCCTCGCTGGCCGCGGCGACGCTGGCGCGGGTCGGGGTCACGGAGATCGTCGTCGCCAACCGGACGGCTGACCGGGCCGAGCGGCTCGCGGAGATCCTCAATGAAGGCGGGGACGTGTCCGCCCGCGCGGTACCGATGGATTCGGTGTCGGACGAGCTGACACGTGCAGATGTTGTGGTGTCCTGTACGGGCGCTACCGGACTCGTACTCAGCGCTGAGGCTGTTGCCGCGGCGCGGGGGTCGGTCACGCAGCTCGGTGCCGACGAGGTGCCGCCCTTGCGTGGGTCGGGAGCCGCCCAGGCGGCACGACAGCCCGCAAGCTCCGCAACCGACGAGAACTGTCCGCTCGACCTGGCCCCCACGCAGGCCACCCCCGGTTTCTCCGTGCTCGGCGAAGCCGCTGTCGCCGGGATGGCCGCCTCTGAGCTGGAGCAGCACGCCGCGTGGGTGGACAACGCGCCGCGGCCGCAGAGTTCCGGGTCGGTCGCGACCGTGCTCGATCCCGTCGCGGAAGCCGACGCCATCGCGGCGCTCGCGGCCACCGCCGCTGTGATCGGGCGCGTGCCCGAGCGGCGCAGGCCCGAGCCCGTCGCCGAGATTCCGCGGCCCACCCCCTCGCTCTTCCTGCTCGACCTCGCCATGCCCCGGGACATCGACGCCGCCGTGCACCGGCTGGGCGGGGTGCGGCTCGTCGACATCGAGTCGCTCGCCGAGGCTTCGGCCGACGCTCCCATGGCGGCCGACGTCGACCAGGTCCGTCGTATCGTGGCCGACGAGGTCGCCGCCTTCGGGGCCGCGCTCAGGGCCGCGCACATCACGCCGACGGTCGTCGCGCTGCGGTCCATGGCCGCCGATGTCGTCGCCGGTGAGATCGCCCGGCTCGACGGGCGACTGCCGGGACTGGACGACAAGCAGCGCGGTGAGATCACGCAGACCGTGCGGCGCGTGGTCGACAAACTGCTGCACGCGCCGACCGTACGGGTCAAGCAACTCGCGGCCGAGCCCGGCGGCGCCGGGTACGCGGACGCGTTGCGGACTCTGTTCGACCTCGACCCCGAGACGGTGGCCGCCGTCTCCCGCGCCGAGGACAGCACCACCGATGAGAAAGACCGAGGCTCGTCATGAGTACCAAGGCGCTACGACTAGGGACCAGGCGGAGCAAACTCGCCATGGCCCAGTCGCGGCAGGTGGCGGACGCCGTGAGCCGGGTGACAGGGCGGCCCGTCGAGCTCGTGGAGATCACCACGTACGGCGATGTGTCCAAGGAGGCGCTCGCGCAGATCGGCGGCACCGGCGTCTTCGTGACCGCGCTGCGCGAAGCCCTGCTCAAGGGCGAGGTCGACTTCGCGGTGCACTCGCTCAAGGACCTGCCGACCGGGCAGCCGGACGTGCTGGCGCTGGCCGCGATACCCGAGCGCGAGGACCCGCGGGACGTCATCGTCGCCCGGGATGCCCTGAAGTTCACCGACCTGCCCCGCGGCGCCCGCATCGGTACCGGTTCGCCCCGGCGCATGGCGCAGCTCAACGCGTACGCCCGCGCACACGGACTTGATATCGAGACGGTTGCGATCCGGGGGAACATCGACACCCGGGTGCGGTTCGTGCGCGATGGTGAGCTGGATGCGGTGGTGCTGGCCGCGGCAGGCCTCACACGCATCGGCCGTATCGACGAAGTGACCGATTTCCTCTCGGTCGACACAGTTTTGCCCGCTCCCGGCCAGGGAGCACTCGCGATCGAATGCACCGCGGACAACGCGGACCTGATCGCAGCGCTCGGCGAGCTCGACGACCCGTTCACGCGGGTCGCCGCGACCGCCGAACGGTCACTGCTCGCCGCCCTGGAGGCCGGCTGCTCCGCCCCTGTGGGCGCGCTGGCCGACCTGCTGGCCGACGGGCAGATTGTCAAGGAAATGCGCCTGCGGGCCGTCGTCGGCACGACCGACGGCTCTCGCACGGTGCAGTTGTCCACCACCGGTCCCGTGCCCGAGACGTACGACCAAGCAATGGCGCTCGGCCGTGAACTCGCGGCCGAGATGCTTGCCCAGGGCGCGGCCGGTCTGATGGGGGAGCGAGCACAGTGAGCCCCACCACTCTTCCCGCCGGTCCTGAACACGGGCACGTCACCTTCCTCGGTGCCGGACCCGGAGATCCGGGACTGCTGACTCTGCGCGCCGTCGAGGCGCTCACGAACGCGGACGTTCTCGTCGCCGGGCACGAGGTGCTCGACGTCGTACGCGTCCACGCTCGATCGGGCGTCGCCGTCGTGGACACGGACACGGAGTCGCCTTCGACTCCGGTTCCGGGCACGGGCGCGCCCCAACTAACGATCGTTGACGGCTCGTCAACAACCGCAGCTGCCCCCGCTGTACGGGATGCCGCACATCTTGTCATGGAGGCCGCGAGGGGCGGCAGGCGGGTCGTACGTGCGGTGTCCGGGGACCCCGGGCTCGACGCGTACGCCGCCGAGGAGATGCTGGCCTGCGCCCGCGCGGGCGTGCCCTTCGAGGTCGTGCCCGGTGTCGCCGCCGCGGTCGGTGTACCCGCGTACGCCGGTGTGCCGCTGCGGGACGCGCAGGGCGCGGACGTGCGGTTCGTGGACGCGCGGACGGCCTCCGACCGGTGCTGGACGGAGGTGGGGGCGTCGGACGGGACCGTGGTCGTGTCGACGACCCTGGACTCCGTGGGTGCCGCCGCCGGGGAGCTGGTCGCGGCCGGGCGCAAGCCCGATACCCCGATGACGGTGACGGTCGCCGGTACGACCACCCGCCAGCGCACGTGGACGGCCACCCTGGGCACCATCGCCCAGACGCTCAAGCAGGCCAAGGTGCTGCCCTCGCCCGAGGGCGGGCGACCGGTGATAGTCGTGGTCGGTGAGCGTTCGGCCGCCGCGCAGCGCGACCAGCTGTCGTGGTTCGAGAACAAGCCGCTGTTCGGCTGGAAGGTTCTCGTGCCGCGTACGAAGGAGCAGGCGGCGTCGCTCTCCGACCAGCTGCGGTCCTACGGGGCCGTGCCGCACGAGGTGCCGACGATCGCCGTCGAGCCGCCGAGAACGCCCCAGCAGATGGAGCGGGCGGTCAAGGGGCTCGTGACCGGGCGCTACGAGTGGATCGCCTTCACCTCGGTCAACGCCGTCAAGGCCGTACGCGAGAAGTTCGAGGAGTACGGGCTCGACGCGCGTGCCTTCGCGGGGATCAAGGTCGCCGCGGTGGGCGAGCAGACGGCGAAGGCGCTGGTCGCCTTCGGCGTGAAGCCTGATCTGGTGCCGAGCGGTGAGCAGTCGGCCGCGGGTCTTCTCGAGGACTGGCCGCCGTACGACCCCGTTTTCGACCCGATCGACCGGGTCTTCCTGCCGCGGGCCGACATCGCGACCGAGACCCTGGTCGCCGGGCTCATCGAGCTCGGGTGGGAGGTCGACGACGTCACCGCCTATCGGACCGTGCGGGCCTCTCCGCCGCCCGCGGAGACGCGGGAGGCGATCAAGGGCGGTGGGTTCGACGCCGTTCTCTTCACGTCCTCGTCGACCGTGCGGAACCTGGTGGGTATCGCCGGGAAGCCGCACAACGTGACCGTGATCGCGTGCATCGGTCCCGCCACGGCCAAGACCGCCGAGGAGCACGGGCTGCGGGTGGATGTGATGGCTCCCGAGCCGTCCGTGCACAAGCTGGCCGAGGCCCTCGCCGACTTCGGGCTGAAGCGGCGGGCGGCGGCGGTCGAGGCCGGGGATCCGGTGACACGGCCGAGCGAGCGGCGGCCGGGGGCTCGGCGGCGGCGGTCGACGACCTGAGTGTTGTGACGACCTGAGTGTTGTGACGACCTGAGCGTGGTGGGGCGCGGTGTCGGTGTGCGGTGGCTGCGGAGGCCTGGTTCAGGCTGACGGAGCCACCGTGTGGCCGTAGCGCAGGAGGTTCTCCGGGTCGTACGTCGACTTCGCGCGGCGCAGGCGGTCGTAGACCTCCGGGGTCCAGGCGCGGGCGCGGTCCTTCTCGTCGCCCGGGGTGCCGTGCAGGTTGACCAGGGTGCGGCCGGTGCCGTACGCGGCCATCGCGGAGTTGAGGGCGGTCGTGGCGCGTTCCACCGCCTCGGCCATGGGGGGTGCCGCCAGGACGCCCACCGCCTCCAGGAGGTACTCGGCGTCCCGGGCGCAGACCGCGTCCGCCACGGCTGCGGGGCGGGACAGCGCCGCGCCCATGTGCCGGATCTCGACCATGAGGAGCGGGAAGTCGCCGGCGCCCGCCGCCGGGCCCGCCTGGTCCAGGAACGTGTCGATCGCCTGCGGTGTCAGCTCGCGCAGCAGGATGCAGGACTCGCGGGCCGGGAGCGGGTCCTGGGGGTCCAGGTAGATGCGGTCCACCGCCGCGTAGTCCATCTCCTCCACCGTGTCGATCACGACCGGTGCGGCCTCGCGGAGCGGGGTGAGGAGGTCCTGGCCCGCTGCCGTCTCGCCGGTCCAGGCGAGGCAGACCCTTGCCCAGAAGCCGCCCCGGAAGGGTTCGGGGATCTCCGGGAAGGGCGGTAGGCGCAGGATGCTGAAGGTGCTGTTCATCTCCGGCGGGATGTTCTGGGTCCAGGTCGCCCAGGTGGTCAGCAGGGCCTCGGCGTCCTCGCCCGCGCAGTAGATGCCGCCGCCGAGGACGCGGGGGAGCGGGAGGAGCTCGGTGACCAGGGAGGTCACCACTCCTACGTTGCCCTTGCCGCCGCGCAGGGCCCAGAAGAGGTCGGGTTCCGTGTCGGCGTCGGTGTGGTGGAGCGTTCCGTCGGGGGTGGCGACCTCGAAGGAGCGGACCTTGTCGGCGGCGTAGCCGTAGGTCCGGCCGAGGACCGGGAGGCCGCCGCCGAGGGTGTAGCCGACGACGCCGGCGTCGGTGGAGGAGCCGTTCAGGGTGGCGAGGCCGTGGGGGGTGGCGGCGGCCAGGACGTGCCGCCACTTCGCGCCGGCGTCGATTCTCGCGGTACGGGTTTCTTCGTCGACGCGTACGCCGGTCATGCGGGTGGTGTTGATCAGCAGGCCGTTCTCTATGGGGAAGTTGGCGCCGTGGCCGGTGGCCTGGACGGTGACGGGGGTGTGGGTGGCCGAGGCCCAGCGCAGGGCGATGACGATGTCCTCGGCGCTGGTGGCGCCGACGACTACGTCGGGGGTGTGCAGGGCGGCCAGGTTGAAGCCGGTGACTTCGTCGGCGTAGCCGGGTTCGCCGGGGTGGATTACGGGGCCGTGGATGTCGTTGAGGGTGGGGTGGGTGTTGGGCGTGTCGGGGGTGGCAGCCATGGTGTCCTCCTGCCTTGTACTTTCAGCTTGGACCTGGGGGTGGGGTGGCGCATGTGGGGCTGCCTCCGGCGGTTGAGCGGGCGGCTACAGGCCGGTGGGGGCGGGCGTTTTGCGCAGTTCCCCGCGCCCCTGAGTGCCTGCGGCGGCCTGTGCGGCCTCGGTGGGGGCTTGTGTAGCGTGTGCGGGTGCCGGCCGCTGCGGGCGGACACCCCCCACCCCGTCCCCTTGCCGCCGTACGCGGCGAACAGCCCGTCGTGGTGCGGGTGACTGCAACTCCCCAGGGGCGCGGGGAACTGCGCGATCAGCCCCCACCGGCCTGCAGACGCGCAAGGACCCGACCTGGCCCCCCGATGGGCGCGCCGCTTCCGACGAGGCGTCGGCAAAGGGGGGCATGAGGCGGGCGTAGCTTAGGTGTATGACGATGTACGGATCTTTTCCCGGCGCGCGGCCCCGGCGGCTGCGGACCAACCCCGTCATGCGCCGCATGGTTGCCGAGACCCGGCTGCACCCCGCTGACTTCATCCTTCCGGCGTTCGTGCTGGAAGGGGCGAGTGAGCCGGTGCCGATCTCGGCGATGCCCGGGGTCGTGCAGCACTCGCGGGACAGTCTGAAGAAGGCGGCCGCGGAGGCCGTGGCGGCCGGGGTGTCCGGGATCATGCTCTTCGGGGTGCCGGAGGAGTCGAAGAAGGACGCTCTCGGGACGCCGGGCACCGATCCCGACGGGATTCTGCAGGTCGCCATCCGGGACGTACGGGCCGAGGTCGGGGACGACCTGCTCGTGATGTCCGATCTGTGTCTCGACGAGACCATCGATCACGGGCACTGCGGGGTGCTCGACGCGCAGGGGCGTGTCGACAATGACGCCACCCTCGAGCGGTACGCCGAGATGGCCCAGGTCCAGGCCGACGCCGGCGCCCATGTTGTGGGCCCCAGCGGGATGATGGACGGCCAGGTCGGGGTCATCCGGGACGCGCTCGACCAGATCGGGCGGGAGGACGTGGCCATCCTGGCGTACACGGCCAAGTACGCCTCCGCGTTCTACGGGCCCTTCCGGGAGGCCGTCGCGTCGTCGTTGAAGGGTGACCGCAAGACCTATCAGCAGGACCCTGCCAACGCGCGGGAGTCGCTGCGCGAGCTCGCCCTCGATCTGGAGGAGGGTGCCGACATGGTGATGGTCAAGCCGGCCGGGCCCTACCTCGACATCCTCGCGCGGGTCGCGGACGCCGTCGACGTGCCCGTCGCCGCGTATCAGATCTCCGGTGAGTACTCGATGATCGAGGCCGCCGCCGAGAAGGGCTGGATCGACCGGGACCGGGCGATCCTCGAGACCCTGACCGGGATCAAGCGGGCCGGGGCGCAGAACATCCTCACCTACTGGGCGACCGAGGTGGCTCAGAAGCTCGGCTGACGAAGCCGCCGGACGGCGTGTTGCGGCAACGTTTCGAGCTCGGTCCGGCTACGGGCGGAGCTCGTTCCGGCCAACGTCCGGACAACAGCCCCCAGTTCGGACGGTGATCTTCTGGTGATCTGTCCGGAATCCGGCCCCTGGTGTGGTGGATTTGTCGGGGTGCGTCAGGTGCACGACTTGATGAATCGCTTACATCCGTCGAATTGACGAGTTCCCGACATCCTTCATATCTTCTGCGCCTGGCCTGATCCATTCGGAACAGTTCCGAACGTCGATCCCTGGGGGACACCACCATGAACTACTTCCTCGATGTGCTGAAGAAGTACGCCGTGTTCAGCGGCCGCGCGCGCCGCAAGGAATACTGGATGTACACCCTGTTCGTCACGATCATCTACATCGTGCTGGCCGTCATCGGCGTCGTGGCCAAGCAGGCGTGGATCCCGATCGTCTTCTACGTTGCCATCCTGCTCCCCAGCCTCGCCGTCCTCGTGCGCCGCCTGCACGACACCGGCCGCAGCGGCTGGTGGGTCCTGTTCGGTCTGGTTCCGCTTGCCGGCGGCATCACCCTGTTCGTCTTCTCGGTGCTGGACAGCGAGCCGAGCGACAACAAGTACGGCCCCAACCCGAAGGGCTTCGCCCCCGCGCACGTGTGATGCCGTAGCTCTGCTTCGAAGGCCGCCCGGTCAATGCCGGGCGGCCTTCTGGTTTTCCGCGGGGCTCACCGCGGCCGCCTTGTTCGTGGCCGGGCCCTCGTCGCGTACGCCCTGGCCGTCTTTGCAGCCCGTGAGGGTGAGGAGCACGAGGAGGGTCAGCAGGGCGAGGGTGGTGGGGGTGTGGGGTCGGGTGGGCATGGGATCAGGCTGCGGGGGAGCGGGAGCGTTCGCCAGCCCTGGCGGGGGATTCGGGACGGCCTTGTGCCGGGGGCCGCGCTGACCTGCGGAGATGTGGCTTCCCGAGTCCCTTTCGTGGGATGCGGGACGGGGCATCTCGGGCACCGGGCACCATCAAGTCGCCCGGGGAGTTAGGTTCTTGACGATCGCGGTGGTTGTCCGTTGAAGGACCGACACATTCACAGGGGAGACGCCATGTCCGGTGACGCGCTGAGCCAGGACCCGGCCGAGCTGGCCAGGAGGATCGACACCACCAAGGCGCATCCGGCCCGCGTCTACGACGTCTTCCTCGGCGGCAAGGACAACTACCCCGCCGACCGTGAGGCGGCCGCCGCCGCGCTCGCCGCCAACCCCCGCGGGTACCTCGACGTACGCCACAACCGTGACTTCATGCGCCGGGCCGTCGACAGGCTGACCGAGCGGGACGGGATCCGGCAGTTCCTGGACATCGGCACCGGGCTGCCCACCGCGGAGAACGTCCACACGATCGCCCAGCGGATCCGGCCCGACGCGCGGGTCGTGTACGTCGACAACGACCCGGTGGTGCTGGCGCATGCCCGCGCGCTGCTCACCAGCGGACCCGAGGGGCGTACGGACTACATCGACGCCGACTTCAAGAGTCCCGCGCAGATCCTCGAACAGGCCGCCAAGACGCTGGACTTCGACCAGCCGATCGCGCTGTGCCTGGTCGCGATCCTGCACTTCGTCGAGGACGACGAGGCCTATCCGATCGTGCGGGAGCTCGTGGAGGCCCTGCCCTCCGGCAGCCGGATCGTCCTCAGTCATCTGACCGACGAGATGCATCCCGAGCCCACCCGCGCGGTCCAGCGGACCTACACCGAACGCGGGTTCACCTTCGTGTTCCGGTCCAAGGGGGAGGTGGAGCGGTTCTTCACCGAGGCGCCGGGTGTCTCCCTGGACGAGCCCGGTGTGGTGCCCGCGCATCTGTGGCACCCCGGGCCCGCGCCCGCGCCGCCGGCCATCGACGCCGAGGACTTCGAGTCCCTCGACGACATCGAGAAGATCCGCTACCGGGACATCAACGACGTCACGGACGACGACATCAACGTCTACGGGGCGACCGGCACCAAGGCGTGAGCGGGTGCGTGATGTCCGTATCGCGGAAAGGTGCCTGTAGACAGCATTCATTTGCTTAGGCTGCGCTGGACCCAGTCGTCGCAGTCCGCAGTCGAAGGAGCCGTGCCATGACGGTGCCCACGTTCGCTTCCGTGCCGCCGCTCGCCGCCCGGGCCCGGTCGGTCGGTGGGTCGCCCGTACGGGACATCCTCGCCGTCACCGCCCGCCCCGAGGTCATCAACTTCGCGGGCGGGCTGCCGGCGCCCGAACTGTTCGACGCAGAGGGGATCGCGGACGCCTTCCGGGCGGTCCTGGAGGAGGTGCCCGAGCGGGCGCTCCAGTACTCCACCACCGAGGGTGAGCCCGTGCTGCGGACGGCTCTCGCGGAGCGGATGTCGGCCCGCGGGCTCGCCACCGGCGCCGACGACGTCCTCGTCACCACCGGATCGCAGCAGGCGCTGTCGCTGCTGGCCACCACGCTGATCGAGCCCGGTGACACGGTGCTCGTCGAGAGCCCCTGTTATCTGGCGGCCCTTCAGGCCTTCGGGTTCGCGGGCGCCCGGGTGGTGGCCGTGCCGGGGGACGACGAGGGGCCCGATCCCGTGGCTCTGGAGGAACTCGTCGTGCGGGAGCGGCCCAAGCTGCTCTACACCGTGCCCACCTTCCAGAACCCGACCGGGCGCACCATGTCCGTGGATCGCCGGGCCGCCGTCGCGTCCGTGGCCGCGCGGTGCGGGCTGTGGATCGTCGAGGACGACCCGTACGGCGAACTCCGCTTCGAGGGCGAGCGGGTGCCGTGGATCGCCTCCCACGAGGAGGTCCGCGACCGGGTCGTCCTGCTCGGGTCCTTCTCCAAGGTCATGGCCCCCGGGCTGCGGCTCGGCTGGCTGCGGGCGCCCGGCGCGCTGCGGCGGGCCTGCGCGGTCGCCAAGCAGGCCGCCGATCTGCACACCCCGACCGCCAACCAGCTCGCCGCCGCACGGTACTTGGCCGACCGGGACCTCGACGCGCATGTGCGGCGCGTCGCGGGGGTGTACGGGGAGCGGCGGGACGCCATGCTGGCGGGCCTGGCCGACGCCCTGCCCGAGGGATCGACCTGGACCCGGCCCGAGGGCGGCATGTTCCTCTGGGCGCGGCTTCCGTCGTCCTACGACACGACCGCGCTGCTTCCGCAGGTCGTGACGCGCGATGTCGCCTACGTCCCTGGGACACCCTTCTACGCCGGTGAGCCCGACCGCTCGACCCTGCGGCTGTGCTTCGTGACGCAGACGCCGCAGGAGATCGGGGAGGGGCTGCGGAGGCTGGGGGAGGGGTTGCGCGGAGGGGCGTGACTCGTCTCCTGCGCGAGTCACGCCCCATGCGGTCGGTGTTCGGGTGTTGGTTCAGACGAAGGCGCTCTGTCCGGTGATCGCCTTGCCGACGATCAGGGTGTTCATCTCCCGGGTGCCCTCGAAGGAGTAGATCGCCTCGGCGTCGGTGAAGAAGCGGGCGATGTCGTGGTCCAGCACGATCCCGTTGCCGCCGAAGATCTCCCGGCTCCAGGCGACGACCTCCCGCATCCGCGAGGTGACGAACGCCTTGGCCAGCGAGGAGTGTTCGTCGTGGAAGATCCCGGCATCCTGGAGGCGGGCGAGCTGGACCAGCATGCCCCAGGAGGCGGTGATGTTGCCGAGGCTCTTCACGAGCAGGTCCTGCACCAGCTGGAACCGGGCGATCGGGCGGCCGAACTGCTTGCGCTCCTTGGCGTAGTCCAGGGCGAGTTCGTAGGCGCCGATCATCACGCCCAGCGCCTGCCAGGCGACCCCGCCGCGGGTGGCGCGCAGGATCTCCGCCACATCGCGGAAGGAGTCGATGTTCTGGAGGCGGTTCGCCTCCGGGACGCGGACGTCGGTCAGGGTGATCTCGGCGTTCTCCACGATCCGGAAGGCGATCTTGCCCTCGATCTTCGTCGGTTCGAAGCCGGGAGTGTTCTTCTCGACCACGAATCCCTTGACGTGGTTGTCGTCGACGTCCCTCGCCCAGACGACGACGTAGTCGGCGAAGGTCGCGTTGCCGATCCACTTCTTCGCGCCGTTGAGGATCCAGCCGTCGCCGTCGCGCCTGGCCGTGGTGCGCATGCCGCCCGCCACGTCGGAGCCGCCGAGCGGCTCGGTCATGGCGAACGCGCCGATCTTGTCCATCGCGGCCATCTCGGGCAGCCAGCGGTCCCGCTGCTCCCGGTCGCCGCCGGAGTGGATGGAGTACATCGCCAGTCCGTTGTGGACGCCGAAGAACGTGGCCACCGAGGCGTCGGTGCGGCTCATCTCCATCGCCATCATGCCGGTGAGCAGGTTGCTGACGGCGGGGCGGTGCTCGCCGTAGCCCTCGTAGGGGAGGCCTGCCAGGCCGCTGTCGCGGAAGATGCCGATCAGTTCCCGGGGGAAGGTGCCGTTGCCCCAGTTCTCGTTGACCAGCGGCTTGACCTCGTCGCGCATGAGGGTGCGGGCCTTGAGGAGGAGCTTGCGCTCCTCGTCGGGCAGCAGGGCCTCGTAGTCGTAGAAGTCGGAGATCAGGTGGTCTTCGAGGGGTTCGATGGTGGTGGTCATTTCAGTTCTCCTCCTTGTGGGACGTGTCCGAGGTGTCCGCGCTGTCCAGCGCGGCCAGGACAGCCAGTTGCCTGCGGTCGCGCGTCTCGGCGAGTTCCGAGTACGTGGAGGAGCCGTAAGCCTTCTCTACGGCTTCGATGAGCCGTTCCTGTTCCTCGGCGGTCTGGGACGGTGTGCCGAGGCCCGCCCACATCCGCTTCATCGAGGCGCCGATGTGCTCGGCCATGTGCCGGTAGCCGCCGGGGCCGCCGCCCAGGTGGGAACCGAGGAAGGGGCCGACCGTCGACCAGCGGATGCCGAGGGAGTTAGTCATCACCTTGTCGAGGTCCTCGGGGGTCACCACGCCCTGCTCGACGAGATAGACCGCCTCACGGCTGAGGGCGTTCTGGAGACGGTTGCCGACGAAGCCGGGGATCTCCTTGCGCTCGACGACCGGGGTGCGGCCGAGGAGGGTGTAGAAGTCGACCGCTGCCTGGACGGCTTCTTCGGTGGTGTGTTCGCCGGGGACGACCTCGACCAGGGGGATCAGGTGGGGCGGGTTGAAGGGGTGGCCGATGAGGATGCGGCCGGCGTCCTCCCGGGCCAGGTCCGTGGTGAAGTCGGTTGAGGGGATCGCCGAGGAGGAGCTCAGCAGCAGGGCGTGTGCAGGGGCCTCGCGGACCAGGGTGGCGAACAGGTCCTTCTTGAACTCGACCCGTTCGGGGCCGTTCTCCTGGACCACGTCCGCGTCCCGGACCGCCTCCGTCACGTCGGCCGCGAGGTGGACCCGGTCGGCGAGTCCCTCGACGTCCAGGCCCCGGGCCGCGAGGTGCGGGGCGAAGTCGGCCAGGGCCGCGTCGACGGCTTCGGCGAGGTCGGGGCGGGGGTCGGTCACGTGGACGGTGAAGCCGTGGGCGGCGAAGAGGGTCGTCCAGGAGAGGCCGATGGTGCCGGCGCCGATCACTGCGGCCGTACGGAAGTCGTGTGTCACGACGCTGCTCCTTCGAGGTAGTCGAAGACCGGCTTGACCGGGGCGAGCGTCAGGTCGGTGAGGATGTGGCTCGCGGAGACGACCTCCAGGACCGGTAGGTCGGCCAGCGGGGCGAGGACGTGCTGGAAGAGCTGGAGCCTCGCGGGGCCGGTGTAGGCCCACGTGACCTCGATGTCGGTGATCTCGGTGCGGACGAGTTCCTGCACGCGCGGCGAACCGTCGTAGCCGGGGATCGTCTTGAGCATGAAGGTCGGCACGGTGATCTGTGCCTCGGCCTCGCGCCGGTCGAGCGCGTGGTGCTTGTAGCCCATGGTCGCGGTGGCAACCCGCAGCGAGCCGTGGTCGAGGGTGCCCACCAGGGCGCCGTGGTCGACGTGGAGGCTCGGCGCGGCGATCGTCTTCGGGTACGCGCTGACCTCGCGCCCCGACGCGGTCGCCGGGAAGTTGTCGAGGTACATGGCGTGCAGGTACTCGCCGCGTTCGCCGTCGAGGGTCACCGGGATCGCCTGGCCGGCCTCGGTGTAGGGGCCGTAGCCGCTGACATCGCCCATCTTCATGACCTCGAACCGGACCAACGGCTCGTCGATCCGCAGGGGTTCGGGGACCACGGCGCGCAGCGCGTCGGCGTCGGTGCGGTAGACGATGTTGAGGTACTCGCGGTCGGTGAACCTCGGGACCACCGGCGGGAACGCCGGGCCGGTCAGCGGGGTGATCACGTGCCGGCGGACTTCTTCGATCCTCATGTCACTTGCCCGTCCACTGCGGGGCGCGGCGCTCGGCGAAGGCGGTCATGCCTTCGCGGACGTCGGCCGAGGCCGTCAGGTCGGCCATTTCCTTGCGCTGTACGGCGAAGGCGTCGGCCTCGGGCACACCGTGGGAGGCGCGCACGATCTGCTTCACCGCGGCCAGCGCCAGCGGGGCGTTCCGCGTGAGCTGCTCGGCGAGTTGCAGTGCCACGGCGGTGGCCTCGCCCGGGGCGGTGACCCGGTTGGCCAGGCCCAGCTCGGCGGCGCGGCGGCCGTCGACCGGTTCGCCGGTCAGCAGGAACTCCATCGCCAGGTGGTGCGGGATGCGCTGGGGCAGCCGGATCACTCCGCCGCCCGCGGCGATCAGGCCGCGCTTCACCTCGGGCAGGCCGAACCTCGCGTCCTCGGCGGCGACGATCAGGTCGCAGCCCAAGGCCAGTTCGAACCCGCCGCCCATCGCCCAGCCCTCGACGGCGGCGATCAACGGCTTCGTCAGTTCGGTCTCGGTGAGGCCGCCGAAACCGCGGCCCTCGATCTCGGGGGACTCGCCGCGCAGGGCGGCCTTGAGGTCCATGCCGGCGCTGAAGGTGCCCTCCGCGCCGGTCAGGACGCCGACGCGGAGCGCGGGGTCGGCTTCCAGTTCGTCCAGAGCGGCGGCGAGGCCTGCGGCGACGGCGGCGTTGACGGCGTTGCGGGCCTGCGGGCGGTCGATCGTGATCAGCAGGGTGGAGTCGATCCGCTCGGTGCGGACTTCGGGGGTGCTCATGGCTTGCTTCTTTCTGTGCGAGCTTCTCCGCGGGCTTTCTGCGCGGGCTCAGCGAGCGGCTTCGAGCTCGGCGAGGACGTCCGCGGTGTCCTGGCCCGCGACGGGAGCGAGGCGGCGGATCGAGCCGGGCGTGGCGGAGAAGTGCACCGGGATGCCCACGGTGCGGATCGCGCCCTCGGTCGGGTGCTCGACGGTGTCGAGGAGGTGGCCGCCGCGGACGTAGTCGTCCTCGTGCGCGCGGTCCAGCTCCAGGACCGGTGCCATCGGGATGCTGTGCTTGGAGCACACCTCGGCCCACTCGGCGGTGGTCAGCGCCGGGGCGCACTCGTCGATCAGCGCGGCCAGGGCCTCGTGGTCGGCACCGTCGATGGCCTCGCCGTTGATGCGCGGGTCGGCGGCCAGGTCGGCACGGCCTGCGGCGGCGAAGAAGTCCCGGAAGTTCTGCGGGTTGTAGGGCATCACACAGGCGAGACCGTCCTTCGTGCGGACGGCTCGGTGGCCCTTCGTCATCGACAGCGGGAAGCCCGTGGTGCCCTGCGCCGGCTCGTAGACGTGCCCGGAGAGGTGCTCGACCAGATTGAAGGCGATCAGCGTGTCCGTCATCGGGATCTCGATGCGCTGGCCCTGCCCGGTGCTGTTCCGGTGCAGCAGCGCGGCGAGCACGCTGTAGGCGATGGTCAGCGAGGAGACCTTGTCGCCGAGGATGGTCGGCAGGTAGACCGGCTCGCCCAGAGCACGGTGGGCGATGTCGACGAGCCCGGAGGAGGCCTGCACGGTCTCGTCGTAGGCGGCGTCGCCGGCCCGGTCGGAGTCGCTGCGGAAGCCCTGTGCGTGTGCGTAGACCAGGCCGGGGTTGCGCCGGGCGACGTCGTCGTAGGTCATGCCGAGGCGGCTGAGCGCGTTGGGGCGCATGTTGGTGATGAGCACGTCCGCGGTGTCGATCAGTTCGAGGGCCCGGTCGCGTTCGGCGGAGTCCTTGAGGTTGAGCACGACGCTGCGCTTGTTGCGGTTGACGTTGAGGTTCAGCGGGGTCATGCCGGGCGTGGTGCGGTACTGACCGACGCGCACCGTGTCGGCGGGGGACTCGACCTTGATCACGTCGGCGCCGAGGTCACCGAGGATCTGGGCGGCGTACGGGCCCATCACCACGGTCGAGAGGTCGATTACGCGCACACCGTCCAGGGGGCCGGTGGGGGTGTTGGTGTCCGTCATCGTTCGTCCTTTCGCACCTTGCTTCGTTGCTCTGATATCGAAGCTAGTGAGGACGGAGGAGAAACGGAATGATCAAGCTACGAAGGGCGGTATGACCACAGCGGTCATACCGTTGTGGCCGCTAGATCTGGATCGGCTCGCTGAAGATCTCGCGGACGGAGGTGACGAGTTCTTCCAGGTCACCGCAGTCGCCGCGGTCGCGGTTCCAGAGGAGGGCGGTCTCCAGACGGGGGTGGAAATCCGTGAAGGGGAGGACGGTCACATTCTCTATTCCATAACCGTGCATGGGGCTTTTCTCGTCGAGCATGGAAATGGAGAACGCCATTCCTGAGGAAATCACTTCGGAGGCTGCACCGAATCCCGCGTGGGTGATTTTGATGCGTTTCTTCACCCCGAGTTCCGACAACTCGCGGTCGAGCTGGTCGAAATAGGCGGGAGTGATGTCGGGGGAGGCGGCGTAGGGGAGGTCGGTGAGCTCTGCCAGCGCGATGGCCTCCCGGCCGGCGAACCGGTCCGCCGGTACGACCGCGCCGAGCCGCTCCGACATCACCGTCAGCTGCTCCAGTTGTCCCAGCGCGGGGCCGGTGACCGGGAGCCGGGCCAGGGTCAGCGCGAGGCGGCCGTCGCGCACCGCGGTGACCAGATCGGCGGTGGCACCGGGCCAGCGCTTGACCTCGAACCGCTCCCGCACCCGCTCGGCGAGGGTGTTGACCCGGTCGCGCAGGTCGGGGTGGACGCCCTCGGGCATGCCGAGGAACACGGTGCTGCGCTGCGGCCGCGTGGCCTCGGTCAGCCGCCAGGGGATCGAGTTGACCTGTTCCAGTACGTCCTGGGCGATCGGCAGCAGTGCCGTGCCGGCCGGAGTGAGCCGGACATGGTGGGTACTGCGGTCGAAGAGGCGGTGCCCGACCTCATGCTCCAGGTCCTTGATCCGTTTGCTCAACGGGGGCGTCGACATGTGCAGTCTGCGAGCCGCGGCGGTGAAGTTCAGTTCCTCGGCGACGGCGACGAAATAGCGCAGGTGCAGCATTTCCACGGCGCCAACCCTAACGGCAGGGCTGATGGCATCGTGGAGGGCATGGAGACCTTGGGGCACTTGGGGTTCGATCTTGACGCGTATCTCGGGAGGATCGGGTGGGAGGGGGAGCGGCGAGCCGATGCGGCGACGCTGAGAGGGGTGCATCTGGCGCACGCGCGCGGTATCCCCTTCGAGAACCTGGACGCCCTGCGCCGTACGGCACCCTCGCTCGACCCCGCCGACCTGATGGCCAAGCTGGTCCACAGCCCGCGCGGCGGCTACTGCTACGAGCACAACACGCTGCTCTCGCTCGCCCTGGAGGCGCTCGGCTTCCGGGTGATCCGGCTGGCGGCCCGGGTCGTCCTCGGGGCGGAGCGGATCGAGAGCCGGCCGCGTACCCACATGGCGCTGCTCGTGGAGATCCCCGGCGACCCGCAGCCCTATCTCGCCGACGTCGGGTTCGGGGCGATCGGCGCGCTGCTGGAACCGGTGCCGCTCCGGACGGACGCCGAGTTCCTCGACGCCGGGCGTCTTCACCGTCTGGTGCAAGTGCCGCACCGCGGGCCGCTGGAGCTGTGGGTGCTCCAGGCCCACCAGGAGGACAGGTGGGCGGATCAGTACGCCTTCACCCTGGAGCCGTTCGAGAAGCCCGACTTCGACGTCATCAACTGGCACATCGGGACCAACCCGCGCTCACCCTTCACCCAGCAGATCTACGTCCAGAGCGTCACCGCCGCACGCCATCTCCTCCTCCACGGCAGCCTGCTCACGGAGACCCGTGCCGACGGCACCGTGAAGAAGCGGGAGCTCACCGACGAGGCGGAGGCACGGCGGCTCCTGGAGGAGGAGTTCGGGATCAGCGCGCCGCAGGGAGCGCGGCTGCTCCCCGGCTGACTCCGGTCAGGCCCACCAGGTCAGTCCCACCAGAAGGACCAGACCCGCTGCCCCAGCACCGCGTGCTCGGCGTACTCCCGCAGGGTCTCGTGGTCCCCCTGGGTGATGTTGTCCGGGCAGAACGCGAAGTGCTCGGCGGCCACGGCCTCCGCCTCGGCCTGCGTCGTGGGCGGGGCGGCGACGGACAGCACCAGTTGGTCGAAGCCGAGCGCGAGCACGCGTATGCCGAAGCGGTCCTCCCAGGAGCGGAGGACCGCGCAGATACGAGCGGTGTCGCCCTCGAAGTTCATCGGTCCCGTCCAGCCGATGGCCGCCGGGATGTCCGCGCTGCGGCGGGCCGGGACCAGGGCGAGGCGCGGCTCCTTGAACCACGAACCCTCGTCGAGGAGCGCGTCGGCCGTCTCGGCGGCGCGGCGGTCCGGGTCGATGCGCAGGGACGCCGGGGCCGGGGCGGTGCCGGGCCATGCCTCGTCGTAGGGGGCGATCGTCCCGTCGAGGTCGTCGGGCTCCTCGATCGCGTACGCCCAGTACTCCGCGAGCAGTTCCTCCGGGTCGTGGTCCCCGGGGTACGACATCTCCCCGGGCATCAACTCCCACTCGTCCGGCCCGCCCTGGCTGCCACCGACCTCTATCAGCACCGGCAGCAGGCCTGTTCGCGTGGCCGGGGTGCCCAGTGCGGTCCACGCGCCGGAGGACGCGGAGTACTCGGCATGCCACAACAACGGCTCATGCCACGGACCGTCGTCCGTCTCGTCGATCAGTCTCCCGAGGGGGAGCCCGAGTCCGAGCGAACGGCCGCTCGGGTCTGCCGCCAAGGTGGGCAGCGGGTTGGGAAGAGTCGCCATGTCAGTGACTGTAGGGGTCGCCACTGACAATCGCGGTCGCTACTTGAGGGTGGTGGTGAACGCGGTCCAGGTGGCGGGTGTTACCCGGAGGGTGGGTTCGGGGTTCTTGGAGTCGCGGATGTGGATGGTGCGCGGGGAGGCGGCCACCTCGACGCACTGGCCGCCCTCGTCGCCGCTGTACGTCGACTTGAACCACTGAAGTGCTTCGGCGCTCATTGCTCTCCTAGCAGGCGGTCGAGCAGGTCCATGGAGTCCTGTGTGGTCAGGGCCTGCGTCCGCAGCATCGCATATTTGCGCGCCAGCCTGGACACCTCATCTGCGTCGGAAACCCACTGGCTTCCGCGCTGAGATTCGGTGTACGCGAGGTGCTGGTGGTCCGGTGTTTCGAGGAGAGTGAAGGGGCCGTTCAGCCCCGCGTGGTAGGGACTGGCCAGTGGCAAGAACTGAAGGGAAACGCAGGGCAGTTCAGCGATCGTCCGAAGATGGCGCAGCTGTTCCTTACCGCTGATCCTCATGTGCAGCACCGGCTCCCAGACGATGAAGCTCAGCGTCGGCGGGTTCCTGCGGTGCAGGATCTCCTGGCGTTGCAGGCAGGCCGCCGTACGTGTCTCGATCTCGCTCTCGTCGTACGCGGGAACGCGGTTGCGGAGTACGGCCCGGACGTAGGGGTCGGTCTGGAGCAGGCCGGGCAGGACCGCGTTGTCGTACCAGGAGAGGGCGATGGCCTCCCGCTCATGCTCCATGTACACCTCGGCCCACATCGGGAACTGGTCGATGTCCGGCAGGTTGGCCACCCCCGCCGCCAACATCCCCTTCGTCTCCAGGACTTCGTCCAGCAGCGTGGCCAGGTCCGGTTTCAGTGTTCGCCTGCCCTGCTCGATCGACGCGATGGTCTCCTCGTCCACGAGGACGAGGTCGGCGAGGGCGGTCTGGGTGTGGCCCGCGGCACGGCGCGCGGTGCCGAGTTGTTTGCCCAGCATCTTCATGGACGTGAGGTTCTTCGGCCGCGGCGGCTTCCTGGCGCTCATGACGGTCTCCCTCCCCCTCGGGGCGCGTACGTCACCCGGTGCGAGCCCGTACAAAAAATCTGTACGGGTTCACCGAGTGATCCACGGTAGTCACTCTCCGCAACTCTCGTCCCGTGAACGAGACGACCCGACTACCGCTCCTGCGCGAGAGGTTCTTCCGCCGCGAACGCCGATCCGCCCAGGCCGCACGCCGGTTCACGGCCGAGGCCCTGGCCGGCTGGGGCCTCGCCGAGACCGCGCGGGCGGACGACGTACTGCTCTGCGTGAGCGAACTGGTGACCAACGCGCTGCTGCACGGCGTCCCGCCCGGGCGCCAGTTGAGGCTCTTCCTGCGGTACGACGTGAGCGCTCTGGTCGTGGAGGTGCACGACAGCGGGGGCGGTGTGCCGCAGGTCGTCCACGACGGGGACGAAGGTGGGCGGGGGCTGTTGCTGGTGGCCGCGCTGAGTGACAAGTGGGGGGTGCGGGAGCGGGAGTTGGGGAAGGCGGTGTGGTGCGAGTTCGCGGCGATGCTCTGAGCACCCCTGACGGAAAGCCGCCGTGCCCGCCCTCCGCTTACTGGTGGCTCGGTCCGGCCGCGTATGCCAGCGGAGGTGCGATTGCCTGCGCATCCGCTCCCTCGCCGACCCACAGGGCGATGAACAGCGCGGCGGTCGCTTCCAGGAGCCCCGCACGTTCGAGACCGCCGCCGGCCACGGGTTCGCAGCCCACGTCCCGCACCAACTCGCGTACCTGCACGAGGGCCCTCTCGTCGTCACCGCAGACCGGAACGGCCAGTGGTCGCCCATCGAAGACGGGCGGCCGCATGCGCCACACGTCCTCGTGGCAGAGATTGAAAGCCTTGACCACGTGGGCTCCCGGTGCCGCTGCGGCAAGTTGCTGCGCGGCTGAGGGGCCTCCTTCCGTCAGCAGCCGGAAGCCCGGCCCGACCGGGTTGGAGCAGTCGAGCAGCACCTTGCCCTCCAGGGCCGCGTGCAGGTCCCGTGCCACGTCTGCTCCCGCCCCGAAGGGCAGTGCGGCCAGCACCACGTGACCGGACTCGGCCGCCGCGCGCAGACCGGCAGGCTTTGCGCTGCCTCCGATGCGCGTCGCGAGCCGCTCCGCCTTGTGTGCGTCCCGTCCCCCGATCACCACCTCATGCCCGGCCCGCACCCAGTGGCCGGCGAGCGCGTCGGCCATGTTGCCCGTGCCCAGTACACCGATTCTCATCACGAGGTCCCTCTCCGTGCCTGCTTCGACGGTTCACACCGACGCTAGAAGGCCGTTCGGGCACCATTTGGTACGTGACCACCGACGCCTTCCTCGCCGACTGCCGCGCCCGCCTCGCCTTCGACCTGCTCTCCAACACCTGGAACGCCGTGGTGCTCTGGGCACTGCGCGACGGCTCCATGCGCCCGGTCGAATTACGGGAGCGGATCGGGGGCATCAGCTCCAAGGTCCTCACCGAGACTCTGCGCCGGCTGCAGTCCAACGGACTGGTCGACCGGCAGGCAGACCCCGACGCACCCTCACGGGTCGAGTACCGACTCACCGCTCTGGGACGGACCTTGCTGGCGCCCATCGACGCCGTCGGCGCATGGGCCTTCGAGCACGGCGATGAGGTTATGGCCGCCCAGGAAGCAGCATGCGTCAGAGCTTCTCGGGCGTCCTGATGCCCAGCAGCGCCATCCCCTGGTGCAGGGTGCGGGCGGTCAGGTCGCACAGGAGCAGGCGGTTCTCGGCGATCTCCTGCGCCGGACGCGGCTTGATCACCGGGCACTGGTCGTAGAACGACGTGAACAGCGACGCCAGCTGGTACAGGTACGCCGCCAGCTTGTGCGGCGCGTACTCCGCCGTCGCCTCCGTCAGCAGCTCGCCGAACGCGTCCAGGTGCAGGGCCAGGGCCCGCTCCGCGGGGGCGAGTTCGAGCTCCGGGTGGGCGACGGGACCCGCGCCCTCGGCCTTGCGGAGGATCGACTTGATACGGGCGTACGCGTACTGGAGGTACACGCTCGTGTCGCCGTTCAGCGAGACCATCTGGTCCAGGTCGAACTTGTAGTCACGGTTCGGCGAGGTCGACAGGTCCGCGTACTTCACGGCGCCGATGCCGACGTACCGGCCGTTCTCGACGATCTCCTCCTCGGTCAGGCGGCCCACCTTCTCGGCCTTCTCGCGGACCACGGCCGTGGCGCGCTCCACGGCCTCGTCGAGCAGGTCCTCCAGGCGGACCGTCTCGCCCTCACGGGTCTTGAACGGCTTGCCGTCCGCGCCAAGCACGGTGCCGTAGCCCATGTTGTGCGCGGTGACGCCGTCGGTCAGCCAGCCCGCGCGCCGGGCCGCCTCGAACACCATCTTGAAGTGCAGCGACTGGCGCACGTCCACGACGTACAGCAGCGACGTCGCGTTCAGGTCGACGACGCGGTTGCGGATCGCGGTCAGGTCGGAGGCCGCGTAGCCGAAGCCGCCGTCGGCCTTCTGCACGATCAGCGGGACCGGCTGGTCGTCCTTGCCGCGGATCTCGTCGAAGAAGACGACGAGCGCGCCCTCGGAACGCTCCGCGACGCCCATCTCCTCCAGGAGGCGGGCGGTCTCGGGCATGCCCTCGTTGTACGCCGACTCGCCGACGATCTCGTCGTCGCGGATCTCCATGTCCAGCTTCTCGAAGACCGAGTAGAAGTAGACCTTCGACTCGTCCACGAACTGCTGCCAGAGCTCGAGCGTCTCCTTGTCACCGGACTGCAGGGCGACGACCCTCTTCCGGGCCCGCTCCTTGAACTCCTCGTCCGCGTCGAAGAGCACACGCGATGCCTTGTAGACACGGTTCAGGTTCGACATGGCCTGCTCGCCGTCGACTTCGGCCGCGGGGGCCAGCTCGCCGGGGTTCTCGACCAGGTACTGGATCAGCATGCCGAACTGGGTGCCCCAGTCGCCGATGTGATGCCGGCCGATCGTCTTCTCGCCGGTGAAGTCGAGCATCGCGCGCAGCGCGTCGCCGATGACGGCGGAGCGCAGATGGCCGACGTGCATCTCCTTCGCCACGTTCGGCTGGGCGTAGTCGACGACCGTGACGCCCGGGTCGGGGGCGTACGGCACGCCCAGGCGGCCCGTCTCGTCGGCGTACCGGGCGGCCAGCGTCTCCGTGATCGCCCGGTCGGTGATCGTGACGTTCAGGAAGCCGGGGCCGGAGACCTCGATGTCCTTGATCACGTCGCCCGACTCGACCTTCGCCACGACCTGCGTCGCCAGCTCCCTCGGGTTCGCCTTCGCCTTCTTGGCGAGCGCCAGGATGCCGTTCGCCTGGAAGTCGGCCCGGTCGCTACGTCGCAGCAGTGGGTCCGCGGAGGCCTCCGGCAGGGTGGCGGAGATCGCGGAGCTGAGCTGCTGGTTGACGGAGTCGCTGAGGGACGTGACCGGGGCCATGGGAGTGGGTGCCGTTCTCCTCGGGGGATCAGATAGACACCGTCAGTATCCCATGGGGGGTAAAGCGGTTTTCTCCGGCGCGGGGCGGTCTGGGAGAATGGGGCGTCCATCAACCTTCAGTACTTCAGTAAAAGAGGACGTGCCGATCGTGGCTCAGAGCACCGAGACCACCGACTGGGTCTCCCGTTTCGCGGATGAGGTCATCGAGGAGTCGGAGCGTCGGGCCCCCGGCAAACCCGTGGTCGTCGCCTCTGGGCTCTCCCCGTCCGGCCCCATCCACCTGGGGAACCTCCGCGAGGTCATGACCCCCCACCTCGTCGCCGACGAGATCCGGCGCCGCGGACACCAGGTGCGCCACCTCATCTCCTGGGACGACTACGACCGATACCGCAAGGTGCCGGCCGGCGTCGCGGGCGTCGACGAGTCGTGGGGCGAGCACATCGGCAAGCCGCTGACCTCCGTGCCCGCGCCCAAGGGGTCCGCACACCCGAACTGGGCCGAGCACTTCAAGGCCTCCATGATCGACGCGCTGGCCGACCTCGGCGTCGAGTTCGACGGGATCAGCCAGACCGCGCAGTACACCTCGGGTGTCTACCGCGAGCAGATCCTGCACGCGATGGCGCACCGCGGGGACATCGACGCGATCCTCGACCAGTACCGGACCAAGAAGGCCCCGGCCAAGAAGCAGCAGAAGCCGGTGGACGAGGCCGAGGTCGAGGCCGCCGAGGGGTCCGGCGCGGCCGCCGAGGACGACGGGTCCTCCGGGTCCGCCGGGTACTTCCCGTACAAGCCCTACTGCGGCAACTGCGAGAAGGACCTCACCACCGTCACCTCCTACGACGACGCCACGACCGAGCTGTCGTACACCTGCAACGCCTGCGGGTTCGCCGAGACCGTCCGGCTGAACGAGTTCAACCGCGGCAAGCTGGTCTGGAAGGTCGACTGGCCGATGCGGTGGGCGTACGAGGGTGTCGTCTTCGAGCCCTCCGGTGTCGACCACTCGTCGCCCGGCTCCTCCTTCCAGGTCGGCGGGCAGATCGTCGGGATCTTCGGCGGGAAGCAGCCGATCGGGCCCATGTACGCGTTCGTCGGGATCTCCGGGATGGCCAAGATGTCGTCCTCCCGGGGCGGGGTACCCACGCCGGGTGACGCACTGAAGATCATGGAGCCGCAGCTCCTGCGGTGGCTCTACGCCCGCCGCAGGCCCAACCAGTCCTTCAAGATCGCCTTCGACCAGGAGATCCAGCGGCTCTACGACGAGTGGGACAAGCTGGACGCCAAGGTCGCCGAGGGGGCCGCCCTGCCGGCCGACGTCGCCGCGCACTCCCGTGCGGTGGGGACCGCCGGCGGGGAGCTGCCCCGGACAGCGCGCGTGCTGCCGTACCGGACGCTCGCGTCCGTCGCCGACATCACCGCGGGCCACGAAGACCAGGCGCTGCGGATCCTCAGCGAGCTGGACCCCGAGAACCCGCTGTCGGCGCTGGACGAGGCCCGGCCCCGGTACGACAAGGCCGAGGCCTGGATCAACACGCAGGTGCCCGCCGACCAGCGGACCATCGTGCGCGGCGAGCCCGACGCCGAGCTGCTGAAGTCCCTCGACGAGGCCTCCCAGCAGTCCCTACGACTGCTCCTGGACGGGCTGGCCTCGCACTGGTCGCTCGACGGGCTCACGCACCTCGTGTACGGCGTGCCCAAGGTGCAGGCCGGGTTCCCCGCGGACGCCACACCCAAGGAGCTGCCGGCCGAGATCAAGACCTCTCAGCGGGCGTTCTTCGCCCTGCTCTACCAGCTGCTGGTCTCCCGGGACACCGGGCCCCGGCTGCCCACGCTGCTGCTGGCCGTGGGGCAGGAGCGGGTCCGGGCGCTGCTCGGGGAGTAGGCCGTACAGCGAAGGGGCCCTCGTTCTGGACGAGGGCCCCTTTCGCGTGTGTCAGGCGATGTGGTCTTCCTGGAGTTCCGCGGTGTGGCGGTTGGTGAAGCGGTTGACCATGCGCTCGGCCTCGCGCTGCGGGAGCACGACGCCGTACGTCGCCTCCACGTCGCCCCTGAGCTGACCGGGGGAGGGATAGCTGCCGTCGATCGACTTCTTGAAGACCTGGTAGAAGTCCTCCTCGGTCGGCTCCGGAGGACCGCCGCCCTCGCCCAGCTCACGGGTGCGGCCAGTGGTCACCGGGATCGGGAAGCTGCCGGTCTCCTCCATCGAGGGCTCCCTGGGGGGCTCCTCGTACTGGATCTGCTGCAACTCGTACTGCTCTGCCTCGAGTTGTTCCTCGTACCAGCGCTCGTACTGCTCAGCGGGGTCGTAGTTGGGGTTGTAGCCGCCCTGGTACTCGATCTGCTGGGGAGCCTCGAACCAGGGGCTTTGGTCGGGATCGGCTGAGTTGTCGAGTTGCTCTGGGTGGGGGGTGCTGTCGAGCTCAGGGCGCTGCCCGCTGAGGGGTGCCGCTGCGCCCACCCGTGCCGCCCCAGCGGCACGATTGCCCGCAGCTACGTCGGGTGCAGGTGCTGGGGGGAGCAAGGCCGGTTCTATGCCCGCCGCCGCCAGGCCCGCCGGAGCCGTCTCCGCCAGGGGCACGCCGTAGCGGGCCAGTCGCAACGGCATCAGCGACTCCACCGGCGCCTTCCTGCGCCAGCCCCGGCCGAAGCGGGAGTGGAGGCGGGCCTGGTAGACCAGCCGGTCCTGTTCGAGCTTGATGACCTGCTCGTAGGAGCGCAGCTCCCACAGCTTCATACGGCGCCAGAGGAGAAACGTCGGGATGGGCGACAGCAGCCAGCGGGTGAGGCGGACCCCCTCCATGTGCTTGTCCGCCGTGATGTCCGCGATCCGGCCGATCGCGTGACGGGCCGCCTCCACCGACACCACGAACAGGATCGGGATCACCGCGTGCATGCCCACACCCAGCGGATCCGGCCAGGCGGCCGCGCCGTTGAAGGCGATCGTCGCGATGGTCAGCAGCCACGCCGTCTGGCGCAGCAGCGGGAACGGGATGCGGATCCACGTCAGAAGCAGGTCCAGGGCCAGCAGGACACAGATACCCGCGTCGATGCCGATCGGGAAGACATAACTGAAGTTCCCGAAGCCCTTTTGGATGGCGAGCTCACGGACGGCCGCGTACGACCCCGCGAAGCCGATGCCGGCGATGATCACGGCGCCGAACACGACCACGCCTATGAGAATGCGATGCATTCGAGTCAGCTGCATGGGCGCGGACACCCGTACTCCCCTCCCTGTGCGTGTTGTTGCGCGCAACAGAGTGGCACATGTGTGCTGCGCACGGATGACCGGTACGTACCGTCAGTTCTTCTTCAGCTCGTCTTCGCGGCCGACTTGGACGGGGATGCCGACTTTGACGGCGCCGCGGACGGCGAAGCGGACTTCGACGGGGCCTTGGACGGGGCCTTCGAACCCGAGGCGGACTTCGACGGGGCCGGGCTCGCAGCGCCCTCGCCGTTCGCCGCCGACACCGCACTCACCGTCTCCTTGGCGGCCTGCCCCGCGAGCTTCCCGAGGGTCTCCGCACTCGGCGCCTTGTCACCGGCGAGACCCGCGCCGTTGTAGTCGACGGTGACGACGACGTTCTCCACGCGCGTGACGACCGTCTGCTGCCTGAAGGCGCCTTCCTTCTTCTTCAGGTCGTAACGCACCAGAGTCGCCGCGTCACCCGTGCCCGAAACCGCCTGCGACTTGGTGTTCTTCGCACCGGCCACCGACTGGGCGTCCTGGATCTGCTGGTCGTAGTACTTCTGCGCCTGCGCCTCGCCCGTACCCCGCGAGGTGTCCGACTCGAAGCGGAGCAACGACACGTTGAGCCAGCGGAACTGCGAGCCCTTCACACCGTTGTTGTCCAGGCTGCTCCAGGAGCAACTGCCGCGCGTACCCGCCTCCGCCGTGCCCTTCTTACCGGACTTCGCAGCCTCCGGGACGAGCGACTTCAGCGTCTTCTTCGACAACACCCCGCACGCCTCGGGAAGCGACTTGTACGCCGCCGCCTGCACCGTGGGAGCCGCACTCGCGGACGACGACACCGTCGCACCGGCGCCCGCGGCCTTGTCGCCACCGCTGCCGGAGCCGGAGTCGCCGGAGCCGGAGTCGGAGGAGCAGCCAGAGGCGATCAGCATCACGGGGACTGCGGCCGCGCAGACAAGGACGCGGTGAAGACGCTTCGCTCGCTGGGCACCCTGGTCACGCTCTGCTCGTCGCTGCATGGTTCCTTCACTCATGACGCTTGTGGTTCCTGCCGTCGGATCGGGTCCGAGGGGCCACGGTACGCGGTGAGGATGCTGTGCGGTCCAGCTTCGAATGTCCTGTGCGCGCGGGTGAGGGGTGTGTGGAGAGCGCTCAGCCGGACAGCGACCCGGCCAGCTGAGAGGCCAGTTTCCGGGCGTTGTCCTGCATTTCCTTGCTGTCCGGGGTGACGCCGATCGTCGTCGGCTGCTCCTCGTACTCGATGGTCACGATCACGTTGGACGTGCGGAACGCCACAGTCACCTTGCGCTGCTGAGCCGTCGAACCCGAGTTGCTCAACACGTCGTCCAGGAACGCCTCGTCGCCCAGATCGTCCAGAATACGAGGCTGGAGATCGGACGGAGTGGCCGAGGCCGAACCGCTCGGGCTCGCGGAACCGCTCGGGGTGGCCGCAGGGGAGGCCGTCGGACCGGCGGTGCCGGACTCCTCCACGTCCGACGTGGCGCTGGACGTCGCCGCCACCGGCAGATCGGCCTCCAACTCGGTCTGCGCGAAGACCTGCTCCGCACGACTGTCGTCGCTGACCGCGTTTTCGTACGACACCACACGCTCGAAGTTGATCGACAGGTACTCCGTGGCGTCCGTGGCCTCCACCTTCCAACGGCAGCCGACCGTGCGGTCCGTGTCATAGGTGAGCGAGGCCTGGCCCTCGTAGGCCTTGGCACGCTGATCCTCGTCGGCGATCTGCTGGATGCCGGGCAGGAGCGCGTCGAGGGTGCTCTGGCCGACCACGCCACACGCCTCGGGAAGAGTGCGGTACTTGCCGGGCTGCGCGGCGACGGACGCGGTGCCGGCGTCGCCGGGATTGGCGTCGTCCGTCGGGTCGCCACCGCCCGAACTGCCGGTGCAGCCGGCCAACACCACCGCGAGGAGGGCGGCGACGCCGGGTCCGTAGGCCTTCCGCTGCACGGTGGGGCTCCTCTCGGAATGTCTCCGACTCGTGGGGAACTCAGTGTCCCCGCAGGTTATTCGCTTGCCGCACAGGGGTGCGCCCTGGAGACAATGTTTATCGCACGCACTGCCGTGAACGCCGGTCCGTCATCCCATTCGTCGACCTTGGCACCGGTTTTGCGATTCAAGACTTCTGTTTGTTTTCCGGGGGAATGAGGACGATATGTCGTACGTGGAGATGCCGGGCGCCAAAGTCCCGATCCGTATGTGGACCGACCCGGCGACGGTCGAGGACGTGGCCCTGCAGCAGCTGCGCAACGTCGCGACCCTGCCCTGGATCAAGGGCCTCGCGGTGATGCCGGACGTCCATTACGGCAAGGGCGCGACGGTCGGGTCCGTGATCGCCATGCAGGGCGCGGTGTGCCCGGCGGCGGTGGGCGTGGACATCGGCTGCGGGATGTCGGCGGTGAAGACGTCTCTGACGGCGAACGATCTGCCGGGGGATCTGTCCCGGCTGCGGTCGAAGATCGAGCAGGCGATTCCGGTGGGGCGGGGGATGCATGACAGTCCCGTCGAGCCGGGGCGGTTCCATGGGTTGGCGACTGCTGGGTGGGACGACTTCTGGGGGCGCTTCGATGGGGTCGCCGATGCGGTCAAATTCCGTCACGAACGTGCTGGAAAGCAGATGGGAACGCTCGGAGCCGGCAACCACTTTGTCGAAGTGTGCACGGATACGACCGGTTCTGTCTGGCTGATGCTGCACTCCGGTTCCCGGAACATCGGCAAGGAACTCGCCGAGTTCCACATCGGCGTGGCCCAGAAGCTTCCGCACAACCAGGGTCTGGTCGACCGCGACCTCGCCGTCTTCATCGCGCAGACGCCGCAGATGGCGGCGTACCGAAACGACCTCTTCTGGGCGCAGGAGTACGCCAAGTACAACCGCACGATCATGATGGCGCTCCTCAAGGACGTGGTCCGCAAGGAGTTCAAGAAGGCGAAGCCGACCTTCGAGGCGGAGATCAGCGCACACCACAACTACGTTGCCGAGGAGCGTTACGACGGGATGGACCTGCTCGTGACCCGCAAGGGTGCGATCCGGGCCGGTTCCGGTGAGTTCGGCATCATCCCGGGGTCCATGGGCACGGGGTCGTACATCGTGAAGGGCCTCGGCAACGAGAAGGCCTTCAACTCGGCCTCGCACGGCGCGGGTCGGCGCATGAGCCGCAACGCGGCCAAGCGGCGGTTCTCGACGCGCGACCTGGAGGAGCAGACGCGGGGCGTGGAGTGCCGTAAGGACTCCGGTGTCGTGGACGAGATCCCGGCTGCCTACAAGTCGATCGACCAGGTCATCGACCAGCAGCGGGACCTGGTGGAGGTCGTGGCGAAGCTGAAGCAGGTTGTCTGTGTGAAGGGTTGAGAGCTGCCGCTCACTTGGGGGCGTGCATCACCGCGTAGATCATGACGAAGGCCACGATGTGGATGCCGAAGAGGAAGTAGGCGAGCCACCACCACATCTGGCGTTCGTCGTGCGGGTCCTTCTCGTCCTTCCCGGGCCGGGTCACAGGTCCCTGTGGACCTTGGTGTTGGACGCCTGGGCGCGGGGGCGCAGGACCAGGAGGTCGACGTTGACGTGGCTGGGGCGGGTGATCGCCCAGGTGATGGTGTCGGCCACGTCGTCGGCGGTCAGGGGCTCCGCGACGCCCTGGTAGACCTTCTCCGCCTTCTCCTGGTCGCCGCCGAAGCGGGTCAGGGCGAACTCGTCGGTCTTGACCATGCCGGGTGCGATCTCGATCACGCGGATGGGGCGGCCGACGATCTCCAGGCGGAGGGTCTCCGCCAGGACGTGGGCGCCGTGCTTGGCGGCGACATAGCCGGCGCCGCCCTCGTAGGTGCCGTGGCCCGCCGTGGAGGAGACGACGACGACCGTGCCGTCGCCGCTCGCGTCGAGCTTGGGGAGCAGGGCCTGGGTGAGGTTCAGGGTGCCGATGACGTTCGTCTCGTACATCGAGCGCCAGTCGGCGGGATCGCCGGTGGCGACCGGGTCGGCGCCGAGGGCTCCGCCGGCGTTGTTCACGAGTACGCCGACCGTCTTGAAGGCGCCGGCGAACTCGTCGACCGCGGTGCGGTCCGTCACGTCCAGCTGGTAGGCCGTCGCCTGGTGGCCCGCCGCGTTGATCTCCTCCGCCAGCGCCTCGATACGGTCCTTGCGGCGGGCGGTCAGAACCACGCGGTACCCGGCCGCGGCGAGCTTCCGTGCGGTCGCCGCGCCGATTCCGCTGCTCGCCCCGGTGACGATCGCGATCCGGGACGCGGGGGACGGGGCGGCGGATGCCATGGCTGCTCCTCGGGCGTGCGTGGGTACGGGCTCCCGCCAGGATAGGTCGGCCGCGGTCCGAGGCTCCGGGCGGTCCGGATCGCGGGCCGGTGCGAAACTTGAGGTGGGTGATCCCCTGAGACATACGGAGGTGGATCATGGGAGAAGCGCGTGAGGTCATGGACCGGCTCACCGATGCGCTCACCACGCACCCGGATTTGAAGGTCATCGCCGAGCTGTACGCGGAGGACGCGGTCGCGCAGACCCCCGACGAGGGGGAGATCCACGGTCGCGACAACATCGTCGAGTACTGGCGGCAGATGACGGAGGCGGTGCCAGAGGCCACGTTCGAGTCGCTGCACGCCTATGAGGCCGGGGACACGGCCATCGACGAGGGCGTCTTCAGCGGACGCAACACCGGGCCGATCCAACTGCCCACCGGGGAGACGCTCCCGGCGACGCAGAAGGAGGTCAGGATCCGTGGGGTGGACATCGCCACGGTGAAGGACGGGCGGATCGTGGACTACCGGCTCTACTTCGACGAGATGGAGTTCCTGGGGCAGTTGGGGCTGCTGCCCGACGACGAGACGTCGTGAGTACGGCCGCTCAGTCGCCCCGCGGGGCGTACATGATCACTGCCATGCCCGCGAGGCAGATCAGTGCGCCCGTGATGTCCCAGCGGTCCGGGCGGTAGCCGTCGGCCGCCATGCCCCACAGGATCGAGCCGGCCACGAAGATGCCGCCGTACGCGGCAAGGATGCGGCCGAAGTGGGCGTCGGGCTGGAAGGTGGCGACGAAACCGTAGGCGCCGAGGGCGAGGATGCCGCCCGTGGTCCACATCCAGCCCCGGTGCTCCCGTACGCCCTGCCAGACCAGCCAGGCTCCGCCGATCTCGAAGAGCGCGGCGACGACGAAGAGGGCGGCGGAGCGGGCTACGAGCATGGGGATCAGCTTCGCATGTACTACTTCTGACGGGTCAGGTGAGTGCCAGTGCCGCGATCACCGGGGCCGCGTAGACCAGCGGGTACGGGATGTGTGTGTACCAGTGGGCGCGGGCCACGGTCACGGCGGCTGCGGTGAAGTAGAGGACGAGGCCGATGCCGGCCGCGAGGCCGACGTACGGGATGAAGAGGCCGGCCAGCAGGCCTGCCGCCCCGGCGATCTTGGCCGCGCCGAGCAGGTTCCACCAGGCGCGCGGGACGCGGTAGTCGGTGAGGGCCTTGACGATCCAGTCGGCGCGGGTGAGGACGACGGTGCCGGAGTAGCCCGCCATGGCGGCGGCGAGCAGGGTGACGACGGTGTGGGCGACGGACATGAGGTGGCTCCTTCGAGCTCCGGGGCATCGGTTTCACCGGGTTGACCCGGGGCGGAGCGGGAGTGTGACAGCCCGGCCGGACTTTTTTCGGGTCAGCTTGCGGTCGCTTGTGCGTATGCCGTCGGCGGGACCCCGACCGTCGCTGTGAAGTCCCGGACCAGATGGGCCTGGTCGGCGTAGCCGAGGTCGGCGGCGAGGGTGGCCCAGTCGACCTCGCTGCGGGTGCCGGCGAGCTCGAGCGCTTCGTGGATGCGGTAGCGGAGGATGACCCACTTCGGGCTCACGCCGACGTAGGCGGAGAAGAGGCGTTGCAGCGCCCGTACCGAGAGTCCCGCTGTGCGGGCGAAGTCGTCGACGCGGCGGACGGTGCGGTCGTCGTGGACGCGGTCGACGAGGGCCGTGGCGAGGTCGGCCTGCGGGTCGGGTTCGGCCGGGGCGAGGGAGAGGAGGAAGGCGTCGAGTGCGGCGACGCGGGCCTCGTCGGTGGCGGGGGCCACGACCTCGCGGGCGGTGTCCGCAGTGATCTGCGGGAACACGTCCTGGGCGGCGAGCGTCTCGCCCGTCCAGTGGGACACCGGGTGCTCGGGGGCGTACGGCCGGAAGCCGCCGGGGCGGAACTTCACCCCGCAGACGCGGCCCCGGCCGGTGAGCTTCCTGGTGTAGAGGCCGCCGGGGATGCCCGTCAGCTCGGCGTAGGGCGACGCCTCGTCCTGCTGGAAGGTGAGGTGGACGGAGGGGTGCGGGACGACGTGGGAGGCGTAGGGCTCGGGCAGGTCCCAGTCGATGAACCAGTAGCGCTCGATGTACCGGCGCAGGGGCTCGGCGGGCTCGTGGCGGCGGAACCGCACCCGGGTCAGCAGCCCGGCCGGGTCGACGATCCCGCGGGTGTCGCGGCGGGGGGCGGGCATGAGGGGATCGTACGTCCGGGTCGGGCGTCGCGTTTCTTCAAGAAGGGCGGGCGGCGGTCTTCGTACGGTCGGGGCATGGAGACGAACGCGGCGAAGAAGACGTACGGCATCGGCGAGCTGCTGGGGATGGCCCGGGAACGGGCGGTTCCGGTGTTCCGGGGGATTCCGGACGCGGCTCTCGGGGCTGCCACGCCCTGTGCGGAGTACGACGTGAAGGCGCTGGTCAACCATGTCTTCCAGGTGATCGTGCAGTTCCAGCGGCTGGCCGTGAAGGAGCCGTCGGACTTCGGCGAGGCCACCCCGGACCGGGTGGCGGAGGGCCCTGACTGGCGGGAGCGGCTCGCGCGGGAGACAGACCGGCTGGTGTCGGCCTGGTCCGCGCCCGGCGCCGAGGACGGCACGACCGGGGCGATGGACATGCCGGCGCGGCTGGTCGGCTCGATGGCGCTGCTCGATCTGACCGTGCATGTGTGGGACCTCGCACGGGCGACGGGACAGGAGTACGGGCCTGCCGACTCGGCGGTCGTGGCGGAGCTGACGGCCGCGGTGGCTCAACTGGCGCCCACGGCCAGGAAGATGGGGATGTTCCGGGACCCGGTGCCGGTGCCCGAGGACGCTTCGGCCTTCGAGCGGCTGCTGGCGGGGACGGGGCGGGATCCGGGCTGGGGGTGAGGGGCGGGGCGGGGCGGGGCGGCGTTCGGGCGGGTGCGGGCCGGTGGGGGCTGGTCGCGCAGTTCCCCGCGCCCCTGGGGAGTTGCAGTCACCCACGCCACGACGAACCGTTCGCCACCTCGCGCGCCCCGGCGGGATGGGGTCGGTGGGGCCGCAGGGCTAGGGCGTCGGGTCGTGCTCGGGCCGTGGGTGCTCTTTGGGAATAGGGCCGAGTGGGGTGTCGTTCTCCGGGTACGCAGTTATAGTTGAACGGTAAACAACCTGGAGGGTGAGCGACCATGCAGTTCGGGATCTTCAGCGTCGGCGATGTCACGCCGGACCCGACGACCGGCCGTACGCCGAGCGAGCGCGAGCGGATCAAGGCCATGGTTGCGATCGCACTGAAGGCCGAGGAGGTCGGGCTCGACGTCTTCGCGACCGGCGAGCACCACAACCCGCCGTTCGTGCCGTCGTCGCCGACCACCATGCTCGGGTACATCGCCGCGCAGACCGAGAGGCTGATCCTCTCCACCTCGACCACGCTGATCACCACGAACGACCCGGTGAAGATCGCCGAGGACTTCGCGATGCTCCAGCACCTGGCCGACGGCCGGGTCGACCTCATGATGGGCCGCGGGAACACCGGGCCGGTCTACCCCTGGTTCGGGCAGGACATCCGGGAGGGCATCAACCTCGCCATCGAGAACTACGCCCTGCTGCGCCGGCTGTGGCGCGAGGACGTCGTGAACTGGGAGGGGAAGTTCCGGACGCCGTTGCAGGGGTTCACCTCCACGCCCCGGCCGCTGGACGGCGTCGCGCCGTTCGTCTGGCACGGCTCGATCCGCTCCCCGGAGATCGCCGAGCAGGCCGCCTACTACGGCGACGGGTTCTTCCACAACAACATCTTCTGGCCCGCCGACCATACGAAGCGGATGGTCGAGCTGTACCGGGCCCGGTATGCCCACTACGGGCATGGGACGGCGGAGCAGGCGATCGTCGGGCTCGGCGGTCAGGTGTTCATGCGCCGCAACTCCCAGGACGCCGTGAAGGAGTTCCGGCCCTACTTCGACGTCGCACCGGTGTACGGGCACGGGCCCTCCCTGGAGGACTTCACCGACCAGACCCCGCTGACCGTGGGCTCCCCGGAACAGGTCATCGAGAAGACGCTGAAGTTCCGCGAGTACGCCGGGGACTACCAGCGCCAGCTGTTCCTCCTCGACCACGCCGGACTGCCCCTGAAGACCGTCCTGGAGCAGATCGACCTGCTCGGCGAGGAGGTCGTGCCGGTGCTGCGCAAGGAGTTCGCGGCAGGGCGGCCCGCCGACGTCCCGGAGGCTCCCACCCACGCGTCCCTGCTGGCCGCAGAGCAGAACAAGGAGGTCGTCGCATGAAGCTCGTCGTCGTGTCCGCGGGGCTGAGCGTCCCGTCGTCCACCCGCCTGCTGGGAGACCGGCTGGCCGCGGCCGTGGGCCGCGCGGCCGAGGTGGACGTGCAGGTCGTGGAGTTGCGGGAACTCGCCGTGGAGATCGCGCAGAACTTCACGAACGGCTTTCCGGGGCGGGCGCTGGCCGCCGCGCAGGAGGCGGTGGCCGGGGCCGACGGGCTGATCGTGGTGACCCCGGTGTTCTCGGCGTCGTACAGCGGACTCTTCAAGTCGTTCTTCGACGTGCTCGACCCGGAGGCCCTGGAGGGCAAGCCGGTGCTGATCGCGGCGACCGGTGGCTCGGCCCGGCATTCGCTGGTGCTGGAGCACGCGCTGCGGCCGCTCTTCGCCTACCTGAAGGCCGTCGTCGTGCCGACCGGCGTCTACGCCGCGTCGGAGGACTGGGGTGCCGAGGGGCTGGACGGGCGGATCGAGCGGGCGGCGGGGGAGCTGGCCGCGCTGATGGCGGGACTGTCGGTCGGGCGCGGACCGCGTGCGGCCCGGGCCGACTCGTTCTCGGCGGTGGTGCCGTTCGAGGAGCAGCTCGCCGCGTTGCGTCCCACGGGGTGAGAGGGCAGTAAGAAGGGCACGAGGTGAGCAGCTCATCACGTCGTACGACTCGGTGGGACGGCACACTGAGGGTGTGCCCCAAAATGTGCTGCTCGCCGAAGACGACCGCGCCATCCGTCACGCCCTGGAGCGCGCCCTGACCCTGGAGGGCTACCAGGTCACCGCGGTCGCCGACGGCGTCGAGGCGCTGGCGCAGGCCCACAAGACGCCGCCGGACGTGCTCGTCCTCGACGTGATGATGCCCGGGATCGACGGGCTCCAGGTCTGCCGGGTGCTGCGCGCCGAGGGCGACCGGACGCCGATCCTCATGCTGACGGCGCTCGTGGAGACCCAGGACCGGATCGCCGGTCTGGACGCGGGCGCCGACGACTATGTGGTCAAGCCGTTCGACGTCGAGGAGGTCTTCGCCCGGCTGAGGGCCTTGCTGCGGCGGACCAGCCCGGACGGGATGGCCCCGGTCGGCGCCGCTCCCCGGGCCGTGGTGCCCGAACCGCCCGAGGGGCGGATCGAGGCGGCCGGACTGCGCATGGACATCCAGGCACGGCGGGCCTGGCGGGGGACGCGCGAGCTGGAGCTGACCCGTACCGAGTTCGAGCTGCTCGAACTGCTCGTGCGGAACGCGGGCATCGTGCTTGATCATTCGACGATCTACGATCGCATCTGGGGCTACGACTTCGGGCCCGGCTCCAAGAACCTCGCCGTCTACGTCGGCTATCTGCGCCGCAAGCTCGACGAGCCCGGCGCCCCGCAGCTGATCCACACGGTGCGCGGCGTGGGTTACGTGCTCCGGGAGGACTGAGTGGGGCGGCTGGCTCGGCTGTGGGCCCGGCCGCGGCCCCGGCTGCTGTCCCTGCGGACCACGTTCGCGGTGTCCTTCGCCGCGGTGACGGCCGCGGTGACCGTGCTGGTCGGTGTGCTGTCCTACAGCGCCGCCGCGCGGCTGGTGCGGGTGGACCAGGAGTCCGTGTTCGACCAGGTCGTGCAGGACCTCCGCGACGAGGTGAGCCAGCACCGGATGACACCGGAGGACTTCTCGTCCTCGGCGCCCGGGCACGACCTGGTGCGGCCCGCCCGTACGGATGTGCAGGTGCTGGGGCCCACCGGGGCGGTCGCCGACCCCGGGCGGCCCGGGCTGCCGGTGATCTCCGGTGACCGGCGGGTCGCGGCCGCCGGTGCGGCCGGGCGGATGGTCCTGCACAAGGAGATCTCGGTCGGCAGCGATGTGTACCGGATCGCCACCGTCTCGCTGGGCGGCGGGCGGGGCGCCGTGCAGGTCGCCCAGGAGTTCAGTGACACCGAGGATCTGTTGCGGGCGCTTCAGCAGCGGACGTTTCTGCTCATGGTGGCGGTCGTGGTGGGCGCCGGGTTGTTCGGGTGGTGGCTGGCCCGGCGGATCACCCGGCGGCTGGTGATCCTCACGTCCGCCGCGGAGGACGTGGCCCGGACTCGGCGGCTGGGGATCGAGGTGCCGGTCACCGGTTATGACGAGGTGGGGCGGCTGGGGCGGGCCTTCGACCGGATGCTGGGGCGGCTCGCGCAGTCGGAGGAGGATCAGCGGCGGCTGGTGCAGGACGCGGGGCACGAGCTTCGGACGCCGCTCACGTCGTTGCGTACGAACATCTCGCTGCTCCGGCGGATCGATGAGCTGCCGCCCGCCACGCGCGACGAGCTGGTCGCCGATCTGTCCCAGGAGGCACGGGAGTTGACCGATCTGGTCAACGAACTGGTCGACCTCGCGGCCGGGCAGTCGGACAACGAGCCGCCGCAGCGGGTGGACCTCGCCGATGTCGCGGAGGAGGTGGCGGGGCTGGCCCGGCGGCGGAACGGGCGGGAGGTCGTGGTGCACGCCAGCGGGTCGACGGTGACGGACGGGCGGCCGGGGATGCTGCAGCGGGCCCTGTCGAACCTGGTCGAGAACGCGGCGAAGTTCGACCGGGACGGTACCGCTCCGATCGAGATCTCCGTGTCCGGGTTCACGGTGGCCGGGCCGGTGCGGGTGGAGGTGCTGGACCGGGGGCCGGGGATCGCCGACGCCGATCTTGTGCGGGTGTTCGACCGGTTCTACCGGGCGGCGGACGCGCGGTCGTTGCCGGGGTCGGGCCTGGGGTTGTCGATCGTGCGGGAGGTGGCGTTGTCGCACGGGGGCGCGCCGTTCGCGTTTCCCCGGGAGGGGGGCGGGACGGTGATCGGGTTCACCGTGGGAGGGGATGCCTCCGGCGGTTGAGCGGGTTCGGGTGCGGGTTCGGTGGGGGCGGGCGTTGTGCGCAGTTCCCCGCGCCCCTGGATGCCTGCGGCGCAGCTGCGGCCTCGGTGGGGGCGGGTGTAGCGCGTGCGGTTCGGTGGGTGGGTCGGGGCCGGGGTGGGGGTGTCCGTCCTGGCCACGGGCAACTGCGCGACCAGCCACAACGGCACCCGCACCCGCACGACAACCCGACCCGGCACCCCCTTAGGCGTCCTGCCCAAGCCCAGCGCAGCGCAGTGGTGTCGTTTCCAGAGTTGCTCGGGCCGCCTCCAGTGCCGGGTGGGTCTGTTCCGCGACCCGGTGGAAGGTTTCCTGGGCGGTGCGGGCCGGCCAGGCCGGGGGGAGGTGGCGGGCCGGGAGTCTCGGGTCCGTGCGGATGGTCCGGAGCCACTCGCTGACCAGGCGCAGTCGGGTGCCGATGGGGTCGTCGTCGGCGCCGTTGCCCAGGTGGGCGCTCCAGCGCTTGTCGAAGGTGACATAGCGGGCGGCGATGGACTCCAGGTCCCAGGTCTCGCGGATCATCCGCTCGATGTCGGTCACCTCCGAGGCCTGGGCGTGGAAGATCTTGACGTGGGCCGTGAGGCCGAGCTCGGTGACCACCGCGGAGACGTCCACGTGGCCGGGGGCGATCCACAGGCCGCTGTACAGGGCCCCGAATCCCGACCAGGTGAGCCGTGAGCGCAGGTCGTGGCGCTGGCGTTTCCAGGAGTCGGGCAGGGAGAAGCCGAGCAGGGTCCAGGAGCCGTCCCAGTCGTCGTTGACGGCGCCCTGCTTCCAGATGCGGGTGCGGCCGTCGATCAGGACACGGGTGGCCTGCGGGGTCAGGCCGAAGAACATCTTGCGGCCCTCGCGCTGACGCTGGAGCAGGCCCCGGTTGACCATGCGGGTGAGGGTGGAGCGTACGGCCTGCTCGCCCACGCCCACGCGGCCCAGGACGTCGATGATGCTGCCCGAGTAGACGCCCAGGTCCCCCTCCTCCAGGACGTGGTTGCCGAAGAAGGTGAGCATGAGCGACTGCGGGCGCGGCTGCGGCCCGTCCGCGGTGTCCAGGATGTCGTCGTCCTCCACGGGGGCAAGGGTACGACCGCCCGCCGACGGTACGGCGGGCGGTCGTGGAAGGTCGCGGGAGGTCACCGGCGGTCGGCGGGGTGCGCGAGGTCGTACGGGCGGAGGTAGGGGGTGGGGCGGTACGAGACGTAGCGGGTGGGGGTGGTGGGGTCGGCCGCGGTGGCGCGGGCGTTGAGGGACGCCGGGTCGGTGCCCTGCCAGTGGCCGGTGGTCAGGCGGTCCTCCAGGGTGTGGAGGGCGGCCAGTTGTTCGGCGGTGCTGAAGGTGCAGTGGCCGGCGTTGTCGACGTAGGCCTGGCGCAGGAGAGGGCCGGAGCCGGCGGCCGTCACCGCGCGGCGCAGGGCACTCTCCGTCTGGACGGGGACCAGGGGGTCGCCGATGGTGTGGATGGAGAGCTGGGGCTTGGCCAGCTTGCCGGTGAAGCTGCTGGTGCTGCTCATCCACGACACGGCGTTCTGGTTCGCCTTGATGCGCGGGGCCCGGTTGAGGGCGGCGAGGTCCTTGGTCAGGGAGAGGCCCGCCTTCTTGTACAGCTCGGTGACCTCCTTGCGGACGGAGGACTTCCCGAGCAGACGGGCGTAGTCGATGCCGGTGTTCCAGGACATGTTGCCGCCCGCCCGGGCCTCGGCCTCCTGGCGCCGGTTGAAGGCGGCGATCTTCAGCAGGCCCTTGACGGCGTCGTACTGGTTGGCCTGCTGGGCGTCCCAGTCGGTCGCGGCGGGGCGGGTCTGGGTGGTCGCGTTCCAGACCGGGATGTTGTGGAGGGCGGCGGCGAGGGCGATACGGGCCCGGCCCTCGGTCGTCGACTGGGCGGAGTCGACCTTGGCGGTCAGCGTGTTCGCCGCGTCGGTGGCCGCCTGCTGGCTCGGGAGGTTCACCAGGGGGACGTCGGAGCCGAGGAGCGTCTTGAGGGCGAACACCGGGTCGAGGGTGTTGTTCCAATTGGCGACTCCGCCGTGGACCAGGCCGCACATGGAGAGCGAGCCGTCGATCGCGTCCGGGTGGCGCTCGGCTATCGCCGTGGTGACCAGGCCGCCGTACGACCGTCCCCAGGCGAGGGTGCGGGAGGCCTGCCCGAAGCGGGTGGTGAAGGCTTCGAGGGTGGCCATTTGGTCGGGGACCGCGTCGGTGACCGCCCAGCCGGTGGTGGCGTACGAGGAGCCGATGAGGGCGTAACCCTGCTGGAGGAGAAGGGTTTTGGTGGCGGCGTCGGGGGCGTCCTGGGCGGGGTTGGCGGGGCCGGCGTTGTAGCCGTGGCTGAAGAGGAGGACGGTGCCGTTCCAGGTGGTGGGGACGTCCATCATGTACGTGGCGCCGGAGGGGAGTTGGCCGTCCACGTGGGTGGGGCCCGCGTCGGCCGCCGTGGCCGCGGGTGCGGCGGTGAGGGTGAGCAGGAGGGCTGCCGTGCAGGCGATGCGGGTGCCGTGCTTCATGCGGTGATCTCCTCCGTGTGGGGGGTGGTGGGGAGTTCCGGGGTGGGTTCGTCGCCGAGTGAGGTACGGCTGGTCTCGCGGACGAACCACACCGTCAGCGCGGTGATCAGCGAGCCGCCGCACAGCAGGAGGGCGACCGGGGTGCCGTTGCCGCTGCTCGCGACCAGGCTTCCGGCGATCATCGGGGAGAAGCCGGCGCCGACCAGGGTGGCGCCCTGGTAGCCGAGCGAGGCGCCGGTGTAGCGGACCTTGGTGCCGAACATCTCGCTGAACAGGGCGCCCAGCGGGCCGTACATCAGCGACTGGGAGATGCCGTGGCCGATGACCACGGCCAGGATCAGGGCCCCCGACGACTTGGAGTCGACCAGCGCGAGGACGGGGAAGGCGGTGGCGGCGGACAGGATCGCGCCGGTGAGGACGACCGGGCGGCGGCCGATCCGGTCGGAGAGCATGGAGGCGCAGGGCAGTACGACCAGGGCGACCGCGGCGGAGACGGTGAGCGCGGTGAGCACCTGCGGGCGGGGGTAGCCGATGCCGGTGGCGTACGAGATCAGGTAACTGGTCAGCAGGGACTGCGCGGTGAAGGCGCCGATGCCGACACCGCAGGCCAGCAGTACCGGGCGCGGGCGGCGCAGGACGTCGAGGACGGGGAGCCTCGACTCGGCGCGGTCCTTCTTCACCTCGGCGAACAGCGGGCTCTCGACCACCTTGAGACGGACGAACAGGCCGACGCCGAGCAGCAGCACGCTCAGCAGGAACGGCACGCGCCAGCCCCAGGCCGCGAACTGGTCCTTGGGGAGGGTGGAGACCAGGGCGACGACGGCGGCGGAGATCAGGGAGCCGAGCGGGGCTCCCATCTGGGTGAAGCTCGACCACAGGCCGCGGCGGCGTTCGCCCGCGTGCTCCACGACCATCAGGGTCGCGCCGCCCCACTCACCGCCGATGGCGATGCCCTGGACCACGCGCAGGGTGATCAGCAGGACCGGCGCCCAGACGCCGATGGTGTCGTACGTGGGCAGCAGGCCGATGAGGAAGCTGGCGCCGCCCATCAGGCCCATGGTGAGCAGCAGCATGTTCTTGCGGCCGAGGCGGTCGCCGAAGTGCCCGAAGACGATGCCGCCGATCGGGCGGGCCACGTATCCGGCGGCGAAGGTGCCGAACGCGGCGATCGTGCCCACGGCGGGGTCGGCGCCGGGGAAGAACAGTTCGCCGAAGACCAGGGCGGCGACGGTGCCGTAGACGAGGAAGTCGTAGAACTCGACGGCGGTGCCGAGCAGTCCGGAGAGGGCGACTCGGCGGAGTTGGCGGGTGCGTTCTGCTGCGGTGGGGGACGGGGACATCGCGGTCTCCCTTGAGCGGGGGAAGGACACCGTGAAATTAGGCTGTCTGGTGACTGTCGTCAATAAAGTGCACAACATTGACAGGGAAGTGATGGGGGAGTGTGACGCGCATCACTGGAACCCGGTGATCCGTCCGGGCAGTTGAGTGCGTGACCACAGATATGCGAACCCGGATACGGGCCGGGGATCCGGACGCCTTCGCGGAGCTCTACGACCAGTGCGCCCGCTCGGTGTACAACCACGCCTTCCGGCTGACCGCCGACTGGTCCGTGGCCGAGGACGTCATGTCGGCGACGTTCATGGAGGCCTGGCGGCGCCGGACCTCGATCGAGGCCGACGGGGGCTCGCTGCGGCCCTGGCTCCTCGGCATCGCCACGAACGTCTCCCGGTCCCACTACCGCAGCAACCGCCGCTACCGGGCCGCGGCCGGCGCGGCGGCCGCGGCAGGGGTGGGCGAGGTCGCCGACCATGCCGAGGAGACCGCCGGGCGGCTCGACGACCGGCGCCGGATCGCCGCCACCCTGACCGCGCTCGGCTCCCTGAGACGCCCCGAACGCGAGGTCCTGGTGCTGTGCCTGTGGGAGGGGCTGGAGTACGCCGACGCCGCCCGCGCCCTCGGCATCCCCGTAGGCACCGTCCGCTCCCGGCTGTCCCGGGCGCGCGGCAGGCTGCGGAAGCTCGCCGAGGCCGAACTGGCCCAACCAGCACGAAAAAACAGGGAACTCACCCGAACAAACCGGCAGATAACAGGTGATCGCGACTACGTGATCCGGTCCGCACAGGAAGGAAACCGATGAACGCCAACCCCTCCCAGCCGCACCCGGCCGAGTGGACGGAGACCCAGGGTCTTCTGCCCTCCGTGGAGCGGGATCTGCCGGCGGGCCGCCACCAGTTCCACAAGGAGCAGATGATGGTCCAGATCCGCGAAGACCTCCGTACCACCGCTGCCGCCCCCGTACGCCGCAACCCGTTCCTGCGCCGGGCGGTCCTGCTGCCCGCGATGGCCTGCGCCCTGGCCGGCGCGGTCGTGGGCGGCCTCGCCCTGACCGGCGGCGATGACGCGAACACCTCCCTGGCCACCGGGCCCGCGCTGACGACCCGGATCGGTGCCGCCGACGCCCAGGGCGCCGACCGCCTGCTCGACCACATCTCCCTGGCCGCCGCCGACACCTCCGAAGCCGCCGTGCGCGACGACCAGTTCCTCTACATCGCGTCCAAGGTCGCCAGCACCTACCCGAAGACGGTCGACGACAAGACCACGGTGGTCAGCGAGAAGCTGCACTCCCGCCAGGTCTGGCAGTCCCCCGACGGCAGGAACGGCTGGCTGATCGAGCCGGGCAACACGAGCGAGGACGGCATCACCCTGGCCGGACCGAACCCGCTCAGCTCGGCCTACCACCGGCTCGCCCAGCTGCCCACCGAACCCGGGGCCCTGCTGCGGAAGATCTACCAGGAGTCGGACGCCAACCGGGACCCCGAAGTCCCCCGCGACCAGGCCGCCTTCGTCGCCATCGGCGACCTGCTGACCGAGAGCTACCCGCCCGCGAACCTCACCGCCGCGCTCTACAAGGCCGCCGCCGAGATCCCCGGCGTCGTCGCGGTGGACGACGCCGTCGACGCGGTTGGGCGCCACGGGGTTGCGATCGCGCGGCTCGACGAGCAGAGCGGGCAGCGCACGGAGTGGATCTTCGACAAGAAGACGTACGCGTTCCTCGGCGAGCGCAGTGTGCAGGTCGAACCGAGCGACACCTTCAAGAAGGGCACCGTGACGTTCACCGTCGCGATCACCGAGCGGGCGGTCGTCAACGAGATGAAGGAGGTGCCGGGGCAGGCGGGCTGACGGGTCAGGCCCGCTGCAATTCCGGAGCGGGCCGCTCGCCCGAGCCGCGCACGATCAGCCGGGTCGGCACGGTGATGGTCCGGGCCCGGCTGCGGTCGCCGTCGAGGCGGGACAGCGCCGTGGTCGCCGCCGTCCTGCCGATCTCCTCGGGGGCCTGGGCCACGACGGTCAGGGCAGGTTCGAGCGCCTCGGCGAGCGGGACGTCGTCGAAGGAGACGACGGCGACGTCCTTGCGTCTGCTGCGGGCGAGTTCGGCCACTATCCCGAGAGCGACGATGTTGTTGCCGGCGAACAGGGCCGTGGGGGGATCGGCCAGGCCGAGGAGCCGGGAGGTCGCGGCCGAAGCCCCTTGCTGGTCATGGGCGTTGGTGACCAGGGAACGGTCGTAGGGCAGGCCGGCCCGCTCAAGTGCATCGCGGTACCCCGCGAAGCGCTCACGGCGGGTGTAGAGCTTGACCGGCAGGTCGCCGACGAAGCCGATCCGCCGGTGGCCGTGGGCGATCAGGTGGGCGACACCGTCGTGGGCGCCGGTGCGGTTGGAGCTGACGACGCTGTCGGCGGCCAGGCCCACTCCGGGCCGGTCGATGAACACGACCGGCAGCCCCGTCGCGCGGTGGGTCTTGAGGTGGGAGTGGTCGGCGCCGACGGACGGCACGACCAGCAGGATGCTGACGCGGCGGGAGAGGAACTTGTCCGTCAGGGCGCGTTCCCGGTCCGGGTCGTCGGCCGAGGAGCCCATGAGCAGGGTCAGTCCGCGGTCGCGGACCGTGTCCTCGATACTGCGGGCCACCGCTCCGAAGAACGGGTTGCCGAGGTCGGGGACGACCAGACCGATGGTGGTGTCGGGCCCGCCGACGCGGATGTTGCGCGCCATGAGGTTCGGCTGGAAGCCGAGTTTGGCCACGGCGGCCAGCACTTGTTCCCTGGTCTCGGCCGACGCGGGCCCGTCCTCGTTGAGAACGCGGGAGACCGTCTTGGCGCTGACGCCCACTTCGCGGGCGACGTCGGCCAGGGTCGGGCGGCGGTTCGCTGCCATGGAGGAAACCGTCTCCTGTGCTCGTCGGGTTCCGGCCGCGGCCTCGGCCGGATGCCGTCGAGTGTCGAGTGCTGTGGTCAGGTGGCCTGGACGCCCGCGGCCTTCGCGGCCTCGGAATCCGCTACGACAGTACCTCCGGCCTCGTCCACGGTGAGTGCGCCGGTCATGATGGCGACGACCTCCGCCATGGAGTAGTCGGAGGGCTTGATCAGGGCGGCCCGCCGGCCCAGCCGGTGCACATGGATCCGGTCGGCGATCTCGAAGACGTGCGGCATGTTGTGGCTGATCAGGACGACCGGCATGCCCTTGTCCCGGACCCGCCGGATGAGGTCGAGGACCTGTCCGGACTCCTTGACGCCGAGCGCGGCGGTGGGTTCGTCCATGACGACGACACTGCGGGCCCAGGCGACGGAACGGGCGACCGCCACGGCCTGCCGCTGGCCCCCGGAGAGGGTCTCGACCGACTGGGTCAGCGAGCGCAGTCCGATCTTCAGGTCGGCCATGTGCTCGGCGGCCTCCTGGCGCATGCGCTTCTTGTCGAGCATGCGGAAGACACTGCCGAGGACCCCGGGCCGGCGCAGCTCGCGGCCGAGGAACACGTTCGAGGCGATGTCCATCGAGGCGGCCACGGCCAGGTCCTGATAGACCGTCTCGATGCCGTGGGCGCGGGCACTCTGCGGTCCGGAGAACTGGATGGGTTCGCCGTTGAGGCGGATCTCGCCCGCGTCGGGCGTCACCGCACCGGTGAGCGCCTTGATGAGGCTGGTCTTCCCGGCGCCGTTGTCGCCGATCACGGCGAGCACCTCGCCGGGCAGCAGGTCGAAGTCGGCACCGTCGATGGCGGTGACCTGGCCGTAGCGCTTGACGAGACCGCGGGCCTGAAGGATCGGGGTGGGGGAGGCGATGGCGGTCATCGGGCCTTCTTCCGGGAGATCTGGTCGACGGTCACCGCGAGGATGACCAGGACTCCGGTGATCAGGGTCTGGTAGATCGAGGCGACGCCCATCAGCTGGAGCCCGTTGCGGAAGACTCCGACGATGAGGACGCCGATGAAGGTGCCGAGGACCGAACCGCGGCCTCCGAAGAGGCTGGTGCCGCCGAGGACCACGGCGGTGATGCTGTCGAGGTTGTCGGTCTGTCCGGCCTGCGGATCGCCGACTCCGGTACGGGAGATGAGGAGCAGGGCGGCGACGCCGTAGAGGAGACCGGCGACGGTGTAGACGCCGATGGTCAGCCGGGAGGTGCGGATGCCGTTCAGCCGTGCGGCTTCCGGGCTGTTGCCCAGGGCGTAGACGTGCCGGCCCCAGCCGGTGCTGCTCAGCGCGTAGGCGAGCAGGAGGAACAGGGCGATGGTGACGAGGGAGCCGTAGGTGATGTCGGTGTGGCCCATCGGGAAGGTCTGCCCCAGGGCCGTCAGCGGGCCGGGCAGGTTGGTGACCGTCTGCTCCTCGGAGTAGATGTGGGTCAGCGCGAAGGCCACGTTGAGCATGCCGAGCGTGACGATGAACGGCGGCAGCGGGATCTTCTGCACCAACAGCCCGTTCACCAGACCGAAGCCGCCGCAGACGACCAGGCCCAGCGCGATGGCGACCAGCGGGGGCAGTGAGCCCTCGGCGGCCATCTTGGCGATCACGATGCTGCCGAACGCCATCACCGCGCCGCAGGACAGGTCGATGCCCGCGGTGAGGATGATCAGGGTCTGGCCGATGGCGAGGGTGCCGACGACCATGACCTGCTGCACGATCAGCGAGAAGTTCCCGCCGGTGAGGAACTGGTCGCTCGAGACGGCGAAGAAGACACAGGCGAGAAGGAGGGCGACGAGCGGGCCGGTGGTCGGTGCCGTGAGCAGCCTGCGGGCCGTGGTCGGCGCTTTGAGCTCGGCGTACGGCGAGGATGTGCTCGGAGGCGTGGACGTGGCGGTCATGCGAAGTCCTTGTCGGAAGACAGAAGTCCTGGTGGGACAAGGGGGCGGCCGTCCCCGGGTCGGGGAGGTGCGGGGCCGGCCGCCCCGCTCAGGGCAGAGGCGATGAAGTACGTCCGCTGGAGCCGGACTCAGCCCCAGCAGTTCTCCAGGCCGAAGGCGGTGTCCTTGGACGTGACGCCCGTCTGGGCCTTGTCGGTGATCAGGGTGACGCCGGTGTCGGTGTAACCGGACGCCTTCTTGCCGTCCTTGGCGTACTTCACGACGGCGTTGACGCCCTCGGCGGCCATCTTCAGCGGGTACTGCTGCGAAGTGGCCGCGATCTTGCCGTCCTTGACGGCCTGGGTGCCGGTGCAGCCGCCGTCGACGGAGACGATCAGTACGTCCTTCTCCCGGCCCTTGGCCTTCAGCGCGGTGTACGCGCCCAGGGCGGCCGGCTCGTTGATGGTGTAGACGAGGTTGATGCCGGGTTCCTTCTGGAGGCAGTTCTCCATCGCCGTCTGGCCCTTGGCCTGGTCGCCGCCCGTGTCCTGGGCGCACGCCACGTCCTTCTCGGTGGCGCCGAAGCCCTTGAGGAACCCGTTGTGCCGCTGGACGCCGACGGAGACGCCGGGCGCGAGGTCGAGGGCGGCGATCTTCGCCGTCTTGCCCTTCATCGCGGCCTTGGCGTACTCGCCGATCAGCTCGCCGGCCTTGAGGTTGTCGGTGGCGAAGAGGGCGTCGACCGCGCTCTCCGGCTCGGTCGGCGTGTCCAGGGCGATGACCAGCACGCCCTTGGCCTTGGCCTTCGCTATCGCGGGCACGATCGCCTTGGAGTCGCTCGGGGTGATCAGGATGCCCTTCACACCGGCGGCGACCATGTTCTCGATGGCGGTGACCTGACCGGCGTTGTCTCCGTCGAACTTGCCCGCCGCGGTCATGAGCTGGACGCCGTCCTCCTTGGCGGCCTTCTCCGCGCCCTCCCTCATCTTCACGAAGAACGGGTTGGTGTCGGTCTTGGTGATCAGCCCGACCTTCACCGTGCCCGATCCGGAGCTCGTGGAGCCCGATCCGGAGCCGGAACCGCAGGCCGTCAGGGCGAGGGCCGCGACCGACGTGCACGCGGCGACTCTGAGCAGGGAGGAAGGCAGTCGAGGGGTGCGAGACATGAACGACTCCAGCGGGATTGCGGGCGAGCGGCGGCATCGGAGCATGCCGTCCCTAGGTGTCATCGTTGACTTATGTCATCGTTGACACTGCCGAGGATGATGACCCCGTCTCCCGGCAACGTCAATGCCCCGCGCCTGTCACAAGTCCGCAACGGTGGCGGAGGGCGCCCGATTCGTGCCCGTTACGGGCGCACGTTCAGAGAAGAGCAGCTCATGAGTCCACGTCAGATCGCCGTGAATGCGAAGAAGACCCTGCTCGCCGAGTTCACCGCCCGTGAGGGGGCGCAGGACGAGGTCGCCCGCATGATCGTGGAGTACGCCGGCAAGGTGCGTGCGGAGGAGGGCAACCTCGCCTTCGACGTCTACACCAAGGCCTCGCACCCACGCGCCTTCTGGATCTTCGAGGTGTACCGGGACGAGGACGCCTTCCAGGCGCACCTGAACGCCCCGTACGGCGGCCCCTTCAACGCCGCGCTCACCCCGCTGATCGAGGAGACCGCCTCCGTACTGACGTTCCTCGACCCGGTGGTCTGACGGGGTCAGCCGTGATCACGTCCGCGTGCGGCGGGCCGCCCGCCCCGGGCGAAGAGGTCGGCGAGGGGCAGGCTCGCCGCGCCGACCGTGACCGCGTCGGGGCCGAGTTTGCCGAGGTCGATGGAGACGCGTTCGGCCGGGTGGCGCAGGGAGTACGCGTCGGCGTACCGGCGTACGGCGGGCAGGAAGCGTGGGCCGAGCTGGAGGCCTGCCCAGCCGCCGATGAGGATGCGTTCGGGCTGGAAGAGGTTGACCAGGTCGGACAGGCCCGCGCCGACGTACTCGGCGGTCTCCTCCAGGACCGCGAGGGCCACCGGGTCGGCCTCGGCGCCCTCGGCCGGGTGGGCGGCGGCGAGCAGCGCGGCCAGCGCGGTCTCCTCGTCGGCGGCCACGGGCGGGTGGCCGCCCGCCTCGCGCCAGCGGTCGACGAGCGCCCCCGCGCCCGCGTAGGCCTCCAGGCAACCCAGGGCACCACAGCGGCAGCGGCGTCCCCTGACCTGCACGGTCACATGTCCCCACTCCAGGGGGCGGCCGTATTGCACCTCCTCGGTGACGAGACAGGCGCCGATGCCCGAGCCGAAGAGGACGACCACCGCGTTGTGACAACCCCGGCCGGCGCCGAACCACAGCTCGGCCTGGCCGAGCGTGCGGGCGCCGTTGTCGATGAAGTACGGGACGGAGTCGGGGAGTTCACAGGTCGAACGCAGCAGGGACTCGAGCGGGACGGCGTCCCAGCCGATCGTCTGGCCGTGCACCACCGCGCCCTGCCCGGGGGTGCGGGCCACGATGCCGGGGACTCCGATGCCGACCCCCAGGAGCTGGTCGGGGGCGATGTCCGTGTCGGCGAGCACCTCGGCGATGCCGTCACGGATGTGGCCGACGACGACCTCGACGTCGTAGCCGTGATGCTCCAGCGGCCGTTCGGTGCGGGCGAGTTCGGTGAGGGTGAGGTCGAAGAGCTCGACGCGGACGCGGGTCTCGCCGACATCGACGCCGATCATGTGGCCGCCGGAGGGGGCCACGCGCAGCAGGGTGCGGGGGCGGCCGCCGTCGGACTCGACGGTGCCGGCCTCCTCGACGAGGTGGTCCTCGACCAGTTCCGCGACCACGTTGCTGATGGAGCCGCCGCTCAGACCGGTGGCCGGACCCAGCTCGAAGCGGCTCATCGGCCCGTCGAAATACAGCCGTCGCAGTACGGCGGCCCGGTTGCCCCGTCGCAGGTCACGCACCGTCCGCCCGTTACGCCCCGCCATGTGGATCCTTTCCGACGCCGCCTCGACCTGCAAGATACCGCCGCGCCGACCCTTGACGCGACTTTCCTTCGCGTCTTAAATCACGCCATAAATTAACTCCGGGGCGGTGTTCGAGAAGCGAACGCACCCGGAGGCCTCCCCTGGAAGGGACACCAGAGCCATGCGCAGAACCCGAGCCGCGGCCGCCGGTGCGGTCACCGTTTCCCTCATGACTCTCGTGACCGCCTGCGGCGGCGGCTCGTCGACGAGCGGCGGGTCCAACGACTCGCCGAAGACCCTGACCTACTGGGCCTCCAACCAGGGCGCCAGCATCGAGGTCGACAAGAAGGTCCTCCAGCCCGAGCTCGACAAGTTCGAGAAGCAGACCGGGATCAAGGTCAAGCTCGAGGTCGTCCCCTGGTCCGACCTGCTCAACCGGATCCTCACCGCGACCACCTCGGGCCAGGGCCCCGACGTCCTCAACATCGGCAACACCTGGAGCGCCTCCCTCCAGGCCACCGGCGCGCTGCTGCCCTGGGACACCAAGAACTTCGCCGCGATCGGCGGCAAGGACCGCTTCGTCGACTCCGCGCTCGGCTCCACCGGCGCCGAGGGCCAGGACCCGGCCGCGGTCCCGCTCTACTCGATGGCCTACGCCCTCTACTACAACAAGGAGATCTTCGCCGACGCCGGCATCACCGAGCCCCCGGCGACCTGGGACGAACTGATCGCCGACGGCAAGAAGATCCAGGCCAAGGGCAAGTCCGCGCTCGGCGCGGAGGGTGCGAACCTGTCGGAGAACATCCACCACGTCTTCGTCTTCGCCCAGCAGCACGGCGGCGACTTCTTCACCGCCGACGGCAAGCCCGACTTCACCGACGACAACGTGGTGGCCGCGGTCAAGCAGTACGTCGACCTCATGGCCAAGGACAAGGTCATACCGACCGGCGACGCCGAGTACGCCCAGAACCAGTCGGTGAGCGACTTCGCCAAGGGCAACCAGGCCATGCTGCTGTGGCAGTCCGCGTCCTCCAACCTCAAGTCGCAGGGCATGAGCGAGGACAAGTACGGCATCGCACCGGTGCCCGTGCAGTCCGGAACCCCGGGTCCCGGCACCCAGGTCAACTCGGCCGTCATGGGCATCAACCTGGCCGTCTTCAAGAACACCGACAACATCGACGGCGCCAAGAAGTTCGTGAAGTTCATGACCGGCGACGCCGAGCAGAAGATCCTCAACACCGCCTACAGCTCCATCCCGCCGGTGAAGAGCGTGCAGGCGGAGAGCGTGTTCAGCTCGGGCCCCAACAAGGTCCTCAAGGACACCCTCGCCACCAGCGCGGCCGCGCTGCCGCAGGTCGCCGACGAGTCGCAGTTCGAGACGGCCGTGGGAACCGCCGTCAAGGACCTGTTCGCCGACGCGGCCGCCGGACGCGCGGTCACCACCGAGTCGGTCAAGGCGGCGCTGGAGAAGGCCCAGCAGCAGATGCCGGCGAAGTGAGCACGATGACCACCACCGCGCCCGCGGAGGCCGCCGTGCACCAGAACCCTTCCGGGGCGGCGCGCCCAGGTCCCCGCCGCCGCCCCGGCAGGATCCGCCGCATCGGCCTGCCGTACCTGCTTCTGCTGCCGGCCCTGCTCCTCGAACTCCTGGTCCACCTGGTGCCGATGGTGATCGGCATCGTGATGAGCTTCAAGGAGCTCACGCAGTTCTACATCCGTGACTGGGGCGCCGCGCCCTGGTCCGGCCTAGACAACTACCGGGTGTCGGTGGACTTCGACGCCCCGGTCGGCGAGGCGCTGCTGCACTCGTTCCTCGTCACGGTGGCCTTCACGCTGCTGTCGGTCGGCCTGTGCTGGCTGATCGGCACCGCGGCGGCGGTCTACCTCCAGGACACCTTCCGCGGCCGGGGCCTGCTGCGCGCCCTGTTCCTGGTGCCGTACGCCCTGCCGGTCTACGCGGCCGTCATCACCTGGGTGTTCATGTTCCAGCACGACAACGGCCTGGTGAACCACGTCCTGCACGACCAGCTCCACCTCACCGACAAGCCGTCCTTCTGGCTCATCGGCGACAACAGCTTCTGGGCGCTGCTGACCGTCTCGGTGTGGAAGGGCTGGCCGTTCGCCTTCCTCATCGTCATGGCCGGACTCCAGAACATCCCCGGCGAGCTGTACGAGGCGGCGGCCCTGGACGGGGCCGGGATGTGGCAGCAGATCCGGCGCATCACGCTCCCGTCCCTGCGGTCCGTCAACCAGGTGCTGCTCCTGGTGCTGTTCCTGTGGACGTTCAACGACTTCAACACGCCGTTCGTCCTGTTCGGCAAGTCGGCTCCGGAGGCCGCGGACCTGATCTCGGTCCACATCTACCAGGCGTCCTTCGTGACCTGGAACTTCGGCACCGGCTCCGCGATGTCCGTACTCCTGCTGCTGTTCCTGCTCGTGGTGACGGGCGTCTACCTCCTGCTGACCTCCCGGGGAAGGAAGCCGGCCGATGTCTAGCCCCCGCTCGCCCATGGCGCCGCCGCGTTCGTTCTTCTGGTCCCGGCGGATCTTCCTCACCCTGCTCACCGGCTTCGTCCTGGTGCCGGTCTACGTGATGGTCTCCAGCTCGCTGAAGCCGCTGGCGGACGTGACGGGCGAGTTCCACTGGCTGCCGAGCCGGCTGACCATCCGCCCGTACATCGACATCTGGTCGACGATCCCGCTCGCGCGGTACTTCGTGAACTCGCTGATCGTGGCGGGCGCGGCGACCGTCTGCTCGGTGGTGATCGCGGTGTTCGCCGCGTACGCCGTCAGCCGCTACGAGTTCCGCGGCAAGCGCGTCTTCACGGTCACCGTGCTGTCCACGCAGATGTTCCCGGGCATCCTCTTCCTGCTGCCCCTCTTCCTGATCTACGTCAACATCGGCAACGCCACCGGAATCGCCCTGTTCGGCTCGCGGGGCGGGCTGATCCTGACGTATCTGACCTTCTCCCTGCCGTTCTCGATCTGGATGCTGATCGGGTACTTCGACTCGGTGCCGCGCGATCTGGACGAGGCCGCGCTGGTGGACGGCTGCGGGCCGTTCGGCGCGCTCTTCCGGGTCGTCGTGCCCGCCGCGATCCCCGGGATCGTCGCGGTCGCCGTCTACGCCTTCATGACCGCCTGGGGCGAGGTGCTGTTCGCGTCGGTGATGACCAACGACGCCACCCGCACCCTCGCCGTCGGCCTCCAGGGCTACTCCACGCTCAACAACGTGTACTGGAACCAGATCATGGCCGCCTCGCTGGTGGTGAGCGTCCCCGTGGTCGCCGGGTTCCTGCTGCTCCAGCGCTATCTCGTCGCCGGGCTGACGGCGGGCGCCGTCAAGTGACCGACCGTGAAAGGACTTTCGTGACCATCGACCTCGCCGCACTCCCGCACGACTTCCTGTGGGGCACGGCCACGGCGGCCTACCAGATCGAGGGAGCAGTGGCGGAGGACGGCCGTTCGCCGTCGATCTGGGACACCTTCTCGCACACCCCAGGCAAGGTCGCGGGCGGCGACACCGGCGACGTCGCCTGCGACCACTACCACCGCTGGCGCGAGGACATCGGCCTGATGCGCCGACTGGGCACCAACGCCTACCGGTTGTCCATCGCCTGGCCGCGCGTGATGCCGGGAGGGGACGGCCCGGTCAACCCCAAGGGCCTCGACTTCTACGACGAGTTGATCGACGCCCTGCTGGCCGCCGGCATCACCCCGTCCGTCACCCTCTATCACTGGGACCTGCCCCAGGTGCTCCAGGACCGCGGCGGCTGGCCCGCACGCGACACCGCGGAGCACTTCGCCGCGTACGCCTCGGTCGTGGCCGGGCGACTGGGCGACCGGGTGACCCACTGGGCCACGCTCAACGAACCGCTGTGCTCGGCCTGGATCGGCCACCTGGAAGGCACGATGGCCCCCGGCCTGACCGACCTCACGGCCGCCGTCCGCGCCTCCTACCACCTCCTCCTCGGCCACGGCCTGGCCACCCGGGCGATCCGCGCCGCGTCCCCGTCCGCGCAGGTCGGCATCGTCACCAACCTCTCGACGGTCCACGCGGCCACCCACAGGCCCGAAGACCTCGACGCCGCCCGCCGCATGGACGGCCACACCAACCGCTGGTGGCTCGACCCGGTCCACGGCCGCGGCTTCCCGGCGGACATGCGCGAGGTCTACGGCGTCGAACTCCCGGAAAAATCAGGCGACTCGGCGGCGATCGCGGCACCCCTGGACTGGCTCGGCCTCAACTACTACATGCCGGTGACCGTCGCCGACGACCCCACCGGACCGGCCCCACGGGCCCGTCAGGTGCCCCGCCCCGGCGTGCCCCGCACCGGCATGGACTGGGAGATCGACGCGCATGGCATCGAGACCCTCCTGCTCCGCCTCACGCACGAGTACGGCGCCCGCAAGCTCTACGTCACCGAGAACGGCTCCGCCTACCCCGACGTCGTACGCCCCGACGGCACGATCGACGACCCGGAACGCCAGGAGTACCTGACCGACCACCTGGCCGCATGCGCCTCCGCCGCCCGCAAGGGCGCCCCGCTCGCCGGTTACTTCGCCTGGTCCCTGCTGGACAACTTCGAGTGGGCCTACGGCTACGACAAGCGCTTCGGCCTGGTCCACGTCGACTACAAGACCCAGCGGCGCACGATCAAGGGCACGGGGTACCGGTACGCGGACGTCATCCGGGCGCATGCGGAGAGGGGGCGCAGGGCTGCCTGAGCGGAGAGGGGGCCGCCGTCCTGCGGGAACGATGCCGACCGTCCCCCTTCATGAGTCGGCCTTTCTCACCACTTGGTTCCCGCATTTCAGCGAATTCCAGAGGCATTCGAAGCGTAAGGGGCGCACTGTGCCACGCCGATGGCAGATGCGCCCCCGCGCTGATTCGCCAGGTGATTTCCGCCAGGACAAGTGGGGTACGTCCAGGGTGCCTTCCGCACGGTATGCAGGGACCGTGCACTTCGAAAAAACCTGGAGACGTCATGACCCCGGAGATGGAGAACGCCTTCGCGGCGATCAGGAGTGAGTACGGATCGGACTCGATCGTCAGGGTCCAGGAGATGATGGAATCCGGGAAGCAGCAGCGGCATCCCTTACAGAAGGGTGCCAAGTGGGTCCTGCCGGGTATTTCGCAGCAGCCCTGGCACGACCCGTACGGGCACCCGGAGTTGGCGCCGGTGGTGCACGCCTTCGAGGAGAATCACACCGCCATCAAGAAGGAACTGGAGGATGCCTGGGCTGAGCGCAGGGCCGCATTCTCCGATTACGAGCACTACCTCTCGCGCCAGTCGGACTGGCAGGCTCTCTATCTTTTCCGCGCCGGCGGCCTGGTGAGCGAATCGGCCGCCGCGGTGCCGACCGCGTTCGACGTGCTGAAGGGTGAGGCGGTCGACACCGGCAAGCTGTGCCCGCTGCTGGAGTGCCACTTCTCGACCCTGCTCCCCGGTGCGGCGATCGCCCCTCACTGCGACCTGTGGAACTTCAGCATCAACCTGCACCTGGCGGTCGACATCCCCGAGGACTGCGGCATCACGGTCGCGGGGGAGACCCGCTCGTGGGAGGAGGGCAAGTGCCTGCTGTTCGACTACTCGTTCGAGCATGAGGCGTGGAACCGCGGCACCCGTCCGCGCACCTGCCTCCTCGTCGACCTGTGGCATCCGGAGACCACCGTCGCGGAACGGAAGGCGCTCGTCGTCCTCATCACCGAGATCCGCAAGCTGATGGGTGAGGGATGAGCGACGGCGCCGTCCGTCCGGCTACCACTGTGCCGGGACCGCCACCGCCTCGACCGTTATCCGCCCCGATTTCCGGAACCACAGATCGACACTGATCTTGTTGCCCACGCTCAACTGCGGTGGGTCGAGGACCATCACGTCAAGGGTGAACGGCGTCATCCGTACTTCGCTCCGGGCGGGGACGGGGAGGGAGTCGATCGGCTCCATGCGGCCGATACCGTTCTTCGAGACGTTCCGGCCCAGCATGGTGACCCGTAGCGAGGGCGAGGAGACGGATTCCAGTTCGTCCGCGGCGGCCCCGGTGTTCGCGATGTCGAAGAAGGCCGCGGTGCTCGCGGAGTTGAGCGGCACGAAGATGCGGCCGTTGCTGACGTTGATCCTCGCCGGGGGATCGCCGGCCGCTCCCGTCGCGGTGTAGACGGTCAGGAGCGAGAGAGTGGCCGTGCAGGCGACGACGGGCAGCACGGCGGTGCGCAGGGCGCCGATGGTGCGGCTGCGCCAGGACGGCGCGGAACCCTCGGTGGTCGTAGTCATCGCACTGCCTCCAGAGCGGGAGCTGCACTGCTCCTCCTGGCACGACCAGACCCACTCGCCGGGAGCGAGAAGCCCCGCAGACGCAGGCTGTTGGCCACCACGAGGACGGAACTCGCGGACATCGCCACCGCGGCGAACATCGGGTTCAGCCAGCCCGTCGCGGCCAGCGGCACCGTGACGACGTTGTAGCCGAAGGCCCAGGCGAGGTTGGCGCGAATGGTGGTCAGCGTTCGGCGGGTGAGGCGTACGGCTGCCACGACCGCCTGCATGTCCTCGCGTACGAGCGTGATGTCGGCGGCGCCGATCGCCGCGTCGGTGCCGCCGCCCATGGCGATGCCCAGGTCGGCGGAGGCCAGGGCGGCGGCGTCGTTGACGCCGTCGCCGATCACGGCCACGCGGCATCCGTCCGCCCGCAGTCCCGTGACGATGTCGGCCTTCCCCTCAGGGGTGACCGCGGCGTGCACTTCCTCGATGCCTACCTGCTCGGCCACGGCCCGCGCGGCGACGGGGCCGTCGCCGGTGACGAGGATCGGCTCGATGCCCAGCTTGCGCAGTTGCCGTACGGCCGCGTACCCGTCGGGGCGCAGGGTGTCGCCGACTGCGAGGACGGCGACCGGGCGGCCGTCGATTTCGACCGTCACGCCGGTACGCGCGGCGGTCTCGGCGCGGTCGAGTGCCTGCTGAAGCGTGTCCGGCAGCTTCGTGCCGGGCCGCGGGCGTCCCACGAAGACCTGCCGGTCGTCGACAACGCCGCTGACACCCGTGCCGGGGACGGCGCGGAAGCCGGTCACCGACGGCAGCTTCCCCTCGGACGCGGCCTGACGCGCGGCGGTGACGACGGCTCGGCCGATGGGATGCTCCGAGCCGTACTCGACCGCCCCGGCCAGACGCAACACCTCGTCGGCCGACGCTCCCTCGTCCACGGTCGTCTCGGCCAGCGTCATGCGCCCGGTGGTCAGGGTGCCGGTCTTGTCGAACACGATCGTGTCGATGCCCTGAAGTCGTTCGAGGGACTCCGGGCCCCGGATGAGCACGCCCAGCTGGGCTCCGCGTCCGGTCGCCGCCATGAAGGCGGTCGGCGTGGCCAGACCCAGCGCGCAGGGGCAGGCGACGACGAGCACGGCGACGGTGGCCGTCACGGCCGCTCCACCGTCCGCGCCGGCGCCGAGCCAGAAGCCGAGGACGGTGCATGCCACGGTGACGATGACCGGTACGAAGACGCCGGCCACGGTGTCGGCGAGCCGCTGCATACGAGCCTTGCCCGCTTGGGCGTCGGTCACCAGCCGGGTGATCCGGGCGAGTTGGGTGTCCGCACCGATCGCCGTGGCGCGCACGACCAGCAGCCCTCCGGCGTTGACGGCGGCGCCCACCACCGCCGAGCCCGGACCGACCTCGACCGGGGCGCTCTCGCCGGTCACCAGGGACAGGTCCAGAGCGGAGTTGCCCTCGGTCACGACCCCGTCCGTGGCGACCTTCTCGCCCGGCCGCACCATGAACTCGTCGCCGACCCGCAGCTCGGCGAGGGGGATGCGACGGCCGTCGTCACTGCCCTTCAACTCGACTTCCTTGGCGCCGAGTTCGGCGAGAGCGCGAAGTGCCGATCCGGTACCCCGCTTGGCGCGGTCCTCCAGATAGCGACCCGCCAGCACGAAGAGGGGCACACTCACCGTGGCTTCCAGGTACAGGTGGGCGCTTCCGGTATCGGTCCCGGGCAGGAGACTGAACGGCATGCGCATCCCGGGCCGGCCCGCTCCCCCGAAGTAGAGGGCGTACGTGGACCAGGCGAAGGAGGCCAGTACGCCGAGCGAGACCAGGGTGTCCATCGTGGCTGTGGCGTGCCGCAGCCCCTTCGCCGCCCGCTGGTGGAAGGGCCAGGCGCTCCATCCCACCACCGGCGCGGCGAGGTTGAAGCACACCCACTGCCAGTAGGTGAACTGCAGGGCCGGGACCATGGACAGCGCCAGAACGGGCAGCGACAGCGCCGCGGTGATCAGCAGTCGCTCGCGCTCGCCGAGAGACTCGGAACTCTTTGAGCCGGAGTCCTCAGCCCCCTCGTTCTCCGGTTCCGCCAACGGCAGCTCGGCGGTGTAGCCGGCACTCTCCACCACGGAAACCAGCTGCTCCGGGGAGACCGACTGCGGGTGGGAGACCCGGGCCCGGCCCGTGGCCAGGTTGACCGACGCGGTCACGCCCTCCACCCGGCCCAACTTCTTCTCGACCCGTCCCACGCAGGCGGCGCAGGTCATACCGCCCACCAGGAGATCGGTGGTCACCGCGACGCTGCCTGCCGTCGCCCGACCCTCGGTGTCCGTCATCGGCCCGCCACCGCCTCGTCGTCGACAGCGCCCAGGCCATGCATGTCCGACATCCCCGGCTCCCGGTTCTGCTCCGACGGCACCGTTCTGTGCATCCCCGGCGCCACCGGCCCCGCCATGCGGCCGGCGCCGTACGACAGTCCTGTCAGGGCGACGAGGAGGACGACGAATCCGACCAGTGCCGGGGGTACGGGAAGACGGCCTTTGGAACTTTCCATGCCTCCATACGGTAGGGGGGTATTTGTCGGATGACCGGCCTCAGGCGTGTGATAAAAAACCTCGCAACCGCCGGGAACTGAAAGTGCCCTTCGTCCGACTCCCTGTTGACGGGCGTTTATGCGCGCTTTCGAAATCTCGTACCCCGCGTCGGCCGGAACGATATCGAAGGTGAAGTCAACCGGATTATGGGGGTGATGGAATCGGCCATCCATGACACCGCCACGATCGGCTGGAAAGGCTGGAACTGGAGAATATTCTCGGCCGACCTGTCACATGGGGAAGGTGCCCCTCCGTCGACTGCGGGTGCCCCTGAGGCGCCTCCCGATCTGTAAAAGGGGCGGTCACCAGTGACTTCTCACCGCACTCTCCGGATGGATCCGTTCCGCAAGTACACATTTCAAGGAACTGGTGAACGATTCCGGCAACCGTTCCGCAAGCCAGTCCGAAATTGAGGGGAGAGTGCTTGTGGTGCTGAGCGGAAGTGAGCCACGATCCTGGGGTGAGCAGCCGTCCTGATCCAGAGGACGGATTCTTAGGGGGAGCAGTCGCGCAATGCCTGCAGTGGGATCATCGTCCATACCGACACGCCAGCGCCTCGGACTGCCGCTACTGGTCCTGGCAGCCGCGCAACTCGTCATCTCGCTCGACTACAACATCGTCTACGTCGCCCTCCCCGCCATCGGCGGAAGCCTCGGCTTCTCCGGCCAGGATCTGCAGTGGGTGGTCAGCGCGTATGTCGTGACCACCGGCGGGTTCCTGCTGCTCGGCGGGCGAGCGACCGACCTGCTGGGCCGGCGCAGGATCTTTGTCGTCGCCGCGTTGTTGTACGCGGTCTCCTCACTGATCGGCGGCGTGACGGAGTCTGCGGAGGCGCTGGTTGCGGTGCGCGCGGTGCAGGGCATCGGCGGATCGCTGTTGTTCCCCGCCGCTTTGTCGCTGATCAATACGCTCTACGACGAAGGCCCCGGCCGTAACCGGGCACTTGCCGTCTGGGGAGCCGCCGGCGCGGGTGGATTGTGCTTCGGGTCGCTGCTGGGCGGGGTTCTCGTGGACGCCTTCGGCTGGCCCGCGGTGTTCCTGGTCAATGTCCCGATCGCCGGCGCGATCGCCCTGGCCGGAGCGATGCTCTTCCCTGCTGACGGGCCACTGCCCCGGCAGCGGAACTTCGACCTCCCGGGCGCTCTGACCGCCACGGTGGGCATCACCCTGCTCGTCTTCGTCCTCGTCCACGCGCCGGAGGCCGGCTGGGGGAGTCGTACCGTCCTGATCTGTGCGGCCCTGTCGGTGGTCTCGCTGTTGCTCTTCGTCCTCGTGGAGAAGCGCATCGGTGAACCGCTGACCCCTGCGCACCTGTTCGGCCACCGCAGTCTGCTCGGGGCCATGGCGTTGACCGCGCTGTTCAGCGCCACCTTCAGCTCGATGCCGTACTTCTTGACCCTCTACTTCCAGACGGTGCACGGCTACAGCGCGATGGCCACCGGAGCCGCCTTCCTGGTACCGGCCCTTGTCGTGGCCGCCGGGACGAAGGCGGGCGAGCGAGCGGTGTCCGCCCTGGGGCTGCGCACGGCACTGCTCGGCGGCATGGCGGTGGGAGCCGTCGGCGCGTTGCTGCTGGCACTCGCACTCAGCGATCACGGCTCCTATGCGCGCATGCTCCCCGGAATTGTGCTGCTGAGCCTGGGGCAGGGCGCGACCTGGACGGGCATGTGGATCGCGGCCGCCACCGGCATTCCCGCCGCCGACCAAGGTGTCGCCTCCGGGCTTGCCTCGACCACGCTGCAGGTGGGCAGCGCCGTAGGGCTGGCAGCCCTCGTCGCCGTCGCCGGCACGGGGAGCCACGGCCTGACCGCCTCGGGCCTGCTCGACGGGATCCGTGCGGCCGTGTACGTCATCACGGCCGGAATCTGTCTCGGCGCCGTCGCCCTGCTGCCCCTTCGGAGGGGAACAGCTCGCTGACGGTCCGGTAGGCGCAGCCGCCCGCAACCGATCGGATCCTTCCCATACATCTGGCCCCCCACCTAGGAGCCCCTGTGTCCACCATGCTTGACCAACCGTTCGGTATCTCCATGCGGCCTCCGGCCGAGCGGGCCGCAGTCCTGTGCGGACTGGCCGGCTGGCTGCCCCCACGGGTCGTCACCAACGACGAACTCTCCCAGCGGCTCGACACCACCGACGCCTGGATCCGGACGCGTACCGGAATCGGCCGACGCCGCTTCGCCGACCCCGGGCAGGCCACCTCCGACCTCGCGGTGGAGGCGGGCCGCCTGGCGCTGGCCTCCGCGGGCCAGGAGCACGTGGATGCCGTGATCGTCACCACGACGACCCCGGACCGCTCCTGCCCTGCGACCGCTCCGCTCGTGGCCAGCCGGCTCGGCCTGGCGGGAGCGGCGGCCTTCGACGTCGGCGCCGTGTGCACCGGATTCGTCTACGGCCTCGCCGCGGCGGCGAGTCTGATCACGGCTCAGGTGGCCGACAGCGTCCTGCTGATCGGCGCGGACACCTACTCGACGATCGTCGACCCGCACGACCGCACCAACGCGATCATCTTCGGTGACGGAGCCGGAGCGGTGGTCCTGCGCGCCGGACACGCCGACGAGCGCGGCGCCGTCGGACACTTCGACCTCGGCAGCGACGGCACCGGCGAAGAGCTGATCATGGTGGCCGCCGGCGGATCCCGCCAGCGCTCGACGCCCGGCCCGGCAGAGCCGCAGGATCGTCACTTCACGATGCGCGGCAAGGAGGTGTACCGCCATGCGGTCACCCGCATGGCGGCGTCCGCCCGAGCCACGCTCACGCTGGCCGACCGCAAGGTCGACGAAGTCGATCACCTCGTCCCCCACCAGGCCAACCTGCGCATCCTGCGCACGGTGGCGGACGACCTCGGACTGCCCGCGGAACGACTCGTCACCAACGTCGAGTCCGTAGGCAACACCGGCGCCGCGTCCATCCCGCTGGCCCTGGCGGATGCGGCTGCCGAGCACACCATCCGGCCGGGCGAACGCGTGCTGCTCACCGCGTTCGGCGGCGGCCTCACCTGGGGGTCCTGCCTCCTGACCTGGCCCACCCTGCCCCCTATCGCCCACCCGCACGACTCAGGAGGAACGCAGGCGCCATGAGTACCACCTACGACCAACTGGTCCAGATCGTCACCAAACTCCACGACGCACCCGCCGAGCGGATCAGCCCGGACGTCACCTTCGCCCAGCTCGACGTCGACTCGCTGACCCTCGTCGAGATCAGCATCCGCATCGAGCGCGACCTCGGCGTCCACATCGACGACAACGAGCTCCAGGAAGACCTCACCCTCGCCGCGACCACAAAGCTCATCGATTCGAAGCTCGCCCAGTAACCCCAGCCCCCACCACCCCACAGAGAGCAGGGATCATGGAGATCACGGAGCGCATCGGGCACGACATCGGCGCTGCTGTGGCCGGGTTCGACCACGCGACCGCCTCACAGGCCGAGGTCGACGCCATCAAGGCGGCGGTCTACTCGAAGAAGATCGTCGTCCTGAAGAACCAGGACCTGGCGCCCCAGCAGTTCCTGGCGCTCGGCAAGCTGTTCGGCCGGCCCGAGACGTACTACGAGCCGATGTACAAGCACCCCGAGGTCGAGGAAATATTCGTCTCCTCCAACGTGCCCAGGGACGGCAAGCAGATCGGCGTACCGAAGACCGGGAAGTTCTGGCACGCCGACTACCAGTTCATGCCCGACCCCTTCGGCCTCACCCTCATCTACCCCCAGGTCGTCCCCCAGAAGAACCGGGGCACCTACTTCATCGACATGGGCAAGGCGTACGAGGCACTTCCCGAGGACGTGAAGAAGGCGGCGGCGGGGACCTTCGCCGAGCACTCGGTGCGCAAGTACTTCAAGATCCGGCCCACCGACGTCTACCGGCCGATATCCGAGATCATCGAGGAGGTCGACACGAAGACCCCGCCGGTGGTCAAGCCCACGACCTTCACCCACCCGATGACCGGCGAGACCATCCTGTACATCAGTGAGGGCTTCACCCTCGGCCTGCAGGACGAGGAGGGCAAGCCGCTGGAGACCGACCTGCTCCACCGGCTCTTCGAGGCCACCGGCCAGCTCGACGAAGACTTCACCCACCCCAACATCCACCTGCAGACCTTCGAGAAGGGCGACCTGCTGGTCTGGGACAACCGCAGCCTGATCCACCGGGCGCGGCACACCACCACCCCGGAGCCGACCGTCTCCTTCCGGGTGACCGTCCACGACGAGCACAAGCTCTACGACGAGGTCGCGTGATGGCCGTACAAAGCCCCCCGCGGCAGCGTCCGTTACGGGACTACGAGACCGACGAGGAGCTGCTCCCCCAGGTGCTGCGGCCGTACAAGCCGCACTGCAAATACCTGAAGTCCGCGACGGTGAGCACCCGCACAGGCCTGGTGTCCGCCCGCTGCGAGCTGGCGATACCGGAGTCCTGCTACATCGACGACACCGGCCATCTCAACGCCGTCGAGGTCAACATCAGCTACAACCAGATGATGTACTACGCCGTCGCCAAGACGGTGAAGGAAGGGCTGCTGGACGAGTTCGCCGGCTGGACCCTGGACGACTACTGGCGTCACCAGCTGCCCGACATCCTGATCGCCCGCTTCAGCGGCAGCTTCCGGCGGCCGATCAACGCCCGTTCCTTCTCGGGGGAGATCGAGTTCCTCACCGTGGACCGGCGGTCGCCGGGCGGGGAGCCGCTGCTCGTCGCCGACACGGCATACCGGTACTGGGACGACGCGGGCGGCCGCTGCGACGGAACCGTCAAGCTCGCGTTCGTCAACGCCCCCTGAGCGGGGCTCGATTCACGGCGTGCCGCCGCATCGCATCCTGCGGCGGCACGCCCCCGGTACCCCGAGAGCCGTCCGAGAGGCAGGCCCCGCACATGGCCGAACCGTCCACGCCCGCAACACCCGGGGAGAAGCTCTACCACCCCCAGCTGACCACCCTCGTCGAGACGGCGCGTTTCCACGCCGCTCACCAGCCCGGCAGCACCGCCGTCGTCTGCGAGGACCGCAGCCTCACCTACGCCGAGCTGCACCGCGAGAGCAACCGGATCGCCCACGCGATCCGTGCCGTCGGGGCAGCTCCCGGCGCCCGTATCGCCTACCTGGGAAAGGAGTCCGAGCACTACTACACGGTTCTCTTCGCCTGCGCCAAGAGCGAGACCGTCCTGGTTCCCATCAACTGGCGGCTCGCCGCACCCGAAGTCAGCCACATCCTCCAGGACTCCGGCAGCGAAGTGCTGCTCCTGGAAGAGGAGTTCGCCGCCGTCCTCGACCGGCTGCCGACCGGGCCTCCCAAGACAGTGGTCCGACTCGGCGCGTCCGACGGACTCTCCGCCTGGAAGGCCGACCACCCCGACACCGACCCGCCGTGCTCGGCCACTTCCGACACACCGGTCGCGCAGCTCTACACCAGCGGCACCACCGGCCTGCCCAAGGGCGTCGTCCTGGCCCACCGCAGCTTCTTCGCCATTCGCGACGCCCTGGCGAGCGAGAACCTGGACTGGATCGACTGGCGGGCCGGTGACATCGCGCTGGTCGGCATCCCGGGGTTCCACGTGGGCGGCCTGTGGTGGGCCACCCAGAACTTCAACGCCGGCGCGACCGTGGCTGCCATGCGGGCCTTCGCCCCTCGGGACGCGATCGACCTCATCCGCGACAAGGGCATCACCACCGCCTGCGTGGTCCCGGCGATGCTGCGCATGATGCTGGCCGAACCCGGCGTCACCCCGGACGACTTCACCACCCTGCGCAAGATCGTCTACGGCGGTTCCCCCATCTCCGAGGCCCTGCTCGAAGACAGTCTCTCCATGTTCGGCAGCGAGTTCGCCCAGATCTACGGCCTGACCGAGACCGGCAACACCGCCGTATGCCTGCCGCCCGCGGACCACGTCCCCGGCCACCCCAGGATGAAGGCCGCCGGCCACCCCTACCCGGGCGTGGGCTGCAAGGTCATCGACGGCGACGGGAAGGAACTGCCGCCGGGCACGGTGGGAGAGATCTGCCTGGCCACCCCCGCCCGCATGGTCGAGTACTGGGACCTGCCCGACAAGACCGCCGAAACCCTCGTCGACGGCTGGATCCACACCGGCGACGCCGGATACGTCGACGACGACGGCTACGTCTTCATCCAGGACCGCATCAAGGACGCCATCCTCGTCGCCGGCGAGAACGTCTACCCCGCCGAGATCGAGAACGTTCTGGAGCGCCATCCCGGCGTGGCCGAGGCGGTCATCGTCGGTGCCCCCGACGAGCGCTGGGGCGAAAGCGTCCATGCCTTCGTCGTGCCCGCCGCAGGCCAGGAACCCGCCCCGAGGGAGCTGCACCGGTTCCTGGTCGACCGGCTGGCCGCCTTCAAGCTGCCCGCCCGATACGAGTTCATCGACCACGTGCCGCGCAACCCCAGCGGAAAGATTCTCCGCCGCGAGCTGCGCGAGCGCTTCTGGACCGGCTCCGACCGCAAGGTCAACTGACCGGTCCGCCATCACCCGCGTATTGCCACCCGTGCAGCTACCAAGAGAGAACACCATGCCTGAGCCCCTGACGCTGGACACGTTTCGCACGGACCTGGCGGAGTACCTGCACCAGGACCCGCACGACGTCGACCTGGACGAGAACCCGCTGGACGCGGGACTGGACTCGCTGCGCATCACCACCCTGGCCGAACAGTGGCGCAGCGCCGGTGTGGACGTGAGCTTCGTGGACCTCGCCGAGCGCACCTCCTTCGCCCAGTGGTGGCAGCTGCTGTCCGAACGCCAGGCGGGAGCGTCTCATGCCGACGCCTGAGCGCCATGCCCTCCTGGCCGCCCAGGAGGGCATCTGGACCGGCCACGCACTCGATCCGGACAGCCCCGCCTACAACACCGCCGAGTACGTGCACATCCACGGAGCGGTGGATCCGACCGTCTTCGAGAAGGCGCTTCGGCACACCGTCGCCGAGGTCGAGGCCCTCAACGTCCGCTTCGTCACCGACGAGACCGGCCGGCCGTGGGAGGTGAGCATCCCCGGCATCGAGTGGGCCCCGCACATCGCCGATCTCACCGTCGCGGCGGACCCGCACCGGGCCGCCCTGGACTGGATGGCCGAGGACCTGAACCGGCCCGTCGACCTCGAACGCGACCCGGTCTTCGGCCATGCCCTCCTGCGTATCGCCCCCGACGAGTTCCTCTGGTACCACCGCGTCCACCACATCGCCCTCGACGGCTTCGGCCTGTCCCTGGTCGCCCGTCGTGTCGCGCAGGTCTACACGGCTCTGGTGGAGGGCGCCCCCCTCGGGGAGAGCGGCTTCGGCACCCTGGAGTCCGTCCGGCAGGAAGAGGACGCCTATCGCGCCTCGGAGCGCTTCACCGGAAACCGCACGTACTGGACCGAGCGTTTCGCCGACCGCCCGCACGTGGCCGGCCTCACCTCCGAACAGGCCCTGCCCGCACGGACCTTCCTGCGCCGGGTCGTCGACCTGGACACCCAGGAGACGGACCGGTTGCGGGCCCTTGCCCGTGAGATGTCGGTGACCTGGTCCGATGCCGTGCTGGCCGTCACCGCCGCCTATGTCCACCGGGTCAGCGGCGCACCGGAGGTCGTCCTCAGCCTGCCGGCCATGGGGCGCCTGGGTTCGGTGTCCCTGCGCGTGCCCTGCATGGTGCGCAACGTCCTCCCGCTGCGCGTGGCCGTGGGGGAGGAGGACAGCCTGCGCGACCTGGCCGCCAAGGTGGCCGCGGAACTCCGCGCAGGACGCCCGCACCAGCGCTACCGCTACGAGCAGTTGCGGCGCGATCTGAAACTGGTCGGCGGCAAGCGGCGGCTGTCGGGGCCGGGCGTCAACATCATGCCCTTCGAATACGATCTGCGGTTCGCCGGACTGCGCAGCACGGTCCACAACGTCTCCGCAGGCCCGGTCGACGACCTCGCGGTGAACGTGTACGACCGCGCCGAGGGCGCAGGCCTGCGCATCGCGGTGGACGCCAACCCCCACCTCTACGACGAGGCCGAACTGGCCGCACACCAACAGGCGTTGCTGGAACTGCTCGGGGAGGCCGTCGCCGATCCGGACCGTCCGATCGGTCGTCGGCCGGTCACCGTGCTCGACGGCGGACCACTGCCCCGCCCGGCCCGCTCCGTGCTGAGCCTCATCGCCGACCACGCCGCCCGGCGCGGCGGCGCCACCGCCGTCGAACACGACGGGCGCACCATCACCTACGCCGAACTGTTCGGCTCCGCCCGGCAACTGGCCCGGCGCCTTGCCGCCCGGGACGTGGGCCCCGGCGCTGTGGTGGCCCTCGCGCTGCCTCGGGGCATCGACGCCGTCACGGCCATCCTCGGCGTCCTGCTCTCGGGCGCCGCTTACTGCCCGCTCGACCCGGACGCTCCCGAATCCCGGGCCAGGACACTTCTGGACAACGCCCGACCCGCCCTCGTCCTCACCAGTGGCCGGTACGCCCCTCGCTACGCGGGGCGGGGTGTCCTCCTGCTGGATGCTCAGGGCGAGGAAGAAAAGGCGCCGCCCCCTCCGACCGCGGATGATCCGGCCTACGTCATCCACACCTCGGGTTCCACCGGCCGGCCCAAGGGCGTGGAGATCGGCCACGGTGCGCTCGCCACGTTCGTCGCCGGTGCGGCGCACCGCTACGGCCTGCGCCGCGAGGACCGTGTCCTGCAGTTCGCGCCGCTGCACTTCGACGCGAGCGTCGAGGAGATCTTTCTGACCCTGTGCACCGGGGCCACCCTCGTTGTCCGCACCGACGACATGACCCAGTCGGTGTCCCGATTCCTGCACGCGGTCGACCGGCTTCGGATCAGCGTCCTGGACCTCCCCACGGCCTACTGGCACGAACTCGCCTACACCGTCTCGACCGGCGCCGCCACCCTTCCCCCGACGGTGGGCACGGTCGTCATCGGGGGAGAGGCGGCTTTGCCGGAACGCGTTGAGCGCTGGCGGGGTGCGGTCGGTCCGTCGGTACGGCTGTTCAACACCTACGGCCCGACCGAGGCGACGGTGGTGGCCACGGTCGCCGCCCTCCATGAAGCCCCCGACGAGCCCGGCGACGTGCCGATCGGCATTCCCCTGCCGGGCACGCGCGCGGCGGTCGTCGGAGGGGAGCTCCATCTCCTCGGCGACACCCTGGCACGGGGCTACCGTGGCGCGGACGCCGCTGACGAGGCGCGCTTCGCCCCGATTCCCCAACTGCCGGGCGCCCCGCGCGCCTTCCGCACCGGCGACCTGGTGCGCCTCGGAGACGACGGACAGTTGCGGTTCCTCGGCCGGGCGGACGACGAGTTCAAGATCAGCGGTCATCGCGTCCATCCCTCCGAGGTCGAAGCGGCCCTCCTCGCTCAGCCCGGCATCCGCGAAGCCGCCGTGGTCGGTCAGGTGCTGGCGGACGGGACGCGGCGGCTCGCCGCCCACGTCGTCCCCGACGAGCCCCGACCCACCGCCGGCGACATACGGGAGCGGCTACGGGCGGTCCTTCCGGCCGCAATGGTTCCCTCGGCCGTGGCCTTCACCGACCGGCTGCCCCGCACCAGCACGGGGAAGATCGACCGGAACGCGCTGAGTGCCGTCGCAGCGGAGCGGTCTCCAGCCACGGCAGGGGCGGGCAGCTCCCTGGAAGAGATCATCACTCGGACATGGGCCCAGATTCTGGGCGTTGAACACCTCACGCCCGAGGCCGACTTCTTCGACCTCGGTGCCCAGTCGCTCCAGGCGATCCAGGTCGCCAACCGGATCGGCGTCGAACTCGGCCGGGACGTCCGTGTGGCCTGGCTGTTCGAGCATCCGACGGCCGCCGAACTGGCCCGTCACCTGACCCAGGGCACGGATGCCCCTGCGAGTGCCCCGGCCCTGCCCGAGACGGTGCTGGCCGACGCTGTCCTGGAGGACGACATCCGGCCCGCCGGCCCGTCCCGTGCGACCGCCGCTCCGCGCACCGTCCTGCTGACCGGTGCCACCGGCTTCGTCGGCCCCCACCTGCTGGCGGAACTGCTTCTGGCCACCGACGCCGAGATCGTGTGCCCGGTTCGGGCCGCGACTCCGGCCGAGGCGGCCGACCGCATCCGGCAAGCCCTCGCTGCCCAGCAGATCCGCCTGCCGGCAGGCGCCGAGCGGATCACCGCCGTCCCGGCCGACCTCGCCCGACCGCACTTCGGGCTCGGCCCGGACCGGTTCGCCGAACTCGCCGAAACCTGCGAGGTGATCGTCCACAACGCGGCGATGGTCAGCATCATGCGGGAGTACGGCAGCCTGCGTGCCGCCAACACGGAATCCACCCGTCAGTTGCTGAGGATGGCGGCGGCCCGCTCGATCCCGGTCCATCTGGTGTCGACCCTTTCCGTCGCTCCGTCGCGCAGTGCGGCCGCGGAGGTGCCGGAGGCGTTCCTTTCCCCCCACCCAGGGCTGGTCAGCGGCTATCAGCAGTCCAAGTGGGCCTCCGAGCGGCTGGTGGAGCAGGCGGCGGAGCGTGGCCTCCCCGTCACCGTGCACCGCTTGGGCAGGGTTACGGGAGCGCCGGGCACCGGTCTGGTGAACCGGCGGGATTTCCTGTGGAGCGTGCTCGCGTCCGGCATTCCTGCCGGAATCGTGCCAGAGCTGTTCGAGGCGGAGGTGTGGACGCCTGCGGACTACGTTGCCCGGGCCGTCGTACGGCTGTCGTTGACCGCAGATCCCGGCACCGTGTTCAACCATGCCCCGGTTCCGCCGGTGCGACTGGCCGATCTCTACGACTGGGTGCAGGACTACGGATACCCCGTCAAGCGGGTCCCGTTGGCGCAGTGGAGCCGGGAGCTTCCCCGGTCCGCCGATGTGGCCGCGACGACCGGCGCGTTCTTCGACTCCTTCACGGACGACGGCGAGGAAGGGCTGGAACTCGGGCTGGGGCGGGTCCGGGCGGACAACGTGCTTCGGGCGCTGGAGGGTACGGGCATCGACTGCCCGCAGGCCGATCGCGCTCTGGTCTTCCGGTACCTGGACCACTGCGTGGAGAACGGAATACTCCCGCCACCCGTACGAGGGGAGGTCTGACGTCTCGGGAACTTGGGCGGACTCCGCTCCGACTACTTGAGCGGAGTCCATCCCACCCCGAGGAGCGAGTGTGCAGACGAAACGGCCCGTTGCCGTGGCCCTGGCAGGGGCGTTGTGCCTGGCCGCCACGGCATGCGGTGCCTCGACGTCCCCCACGGCGAATGCCGCGGCGGATGCGAGTGCCCCCGGTTACCCGGTCACCCTCAAGAACTGCGGACAGACCACCACGTACACGAAGGCACCCGAGCGGGTCGTGGTCATGAACGGTGCCTCGGTCGCCGAGGTGTCCGCCCTGCTGGCGCTGGGGCTCGGCGACCGCATCGTGGCGAACGAGCAGTCGTACGGCCGCTCGGAGGTCCCGGGCCGGGCCACGGCCATCAAAGAGCTGCCCACCGGCGACATCAAGCTCAACGACGCCTACGACGTTCCGCGCGAGGCGATGCTGGGCCTGCGCCCGGACCTGGTGCTGTCCACCACGTCCTACGGCTTCGACGCGAAGAACGGCTTCGCCACCCGCGACGACCTGGAAGCGGTCGGAGCCGGCACCTACATCTCCCCGCAGGGGTGCGACCAGGACACGTCCCGCATGACGATCGACGACAGCTACCGGCTGCTGCGCGACCTGGGGAAGATCTTCCACGTCGGCGACCGCGCCGAGAAACTCGTCGCCGCCTCCCGCAAGAGCATCGGCGCCGTGGCGGCCAAGGTGAAGGGCGACGCCACCCCCAACGTCATGGTCGTGTTCTCCAACATGAGCATGGGCGGCAACGACTTCAGCTCCGTCGCGGCCAACGGCATCTGGAACGACATCCTCGCCAAGGCGGGCGCTCGCAACGCCTTCTCCTCCGCCTCCGCCAGCGCCTTCGCCGACCTCAGCAAGGAAAAGGTCGCCGCCGAGCCGGTCGAAGCCCTTGTGGTCATCAGCTACAACGACCCGAACGCCGAGGCGTACGCCAGCAAACTGCTCAAGGAGTTCCCCCAGTGGCCGGCCGCGAAGAACAAGCGCTCCCTCGTGCTGTCCGACTCGATCTACCTCGGACCCAGCAACGACCTGGCCGTGGAGAAGATCGCAAGGATGCTGCACCCCAACGCTCTCTGAGCCGACCGGGCCCGAAGAAGCGGCTGAACGCCGAACTGGCTCTGGTGATACTGCCGGCCGTGCTCCTCGCCGTCATGATCGTTGCCATCAGCATCGGTGCCGTCACGATCCCGGTGGACGAGGTCTGGCGGATCGTCTGGCAGCACCTGACCGGCAGTGGCACGGCCGCCGACCCGGCCACCGACCAGATCGTCTGGAACTTCCGCGCCCCGCGGGTCGTCCTGGCGGCCCTGGTCGGCGCGGGGCTTGCCATCTCGGGCGTCGTCCTGCAAGCGGTTGTCGCCAACCCGCTCGCCGATCCCTACGTCCTCGGCGTCTCCTCCGGAGCCTCCCTAGGCGCCGTCGTGGTCATCACCGCCGCGGGCGGTGCGCTCGGTGGACTCGGTGTGTCCTCGGCCGCCTTTCTCGGCGCCGGCGCAGCGGTCGCCCTGGTCTTCCTGCTCGGCCAGAAGGGAGGACGGCTCGCCCCCACCCGCCTGGTCCTGTCGGGCGTCGCCATCGGCTACCTGTTCCTGGCCGCCACCAGCTACCTGCAACTGCGGGCCACCCCGACGGAGTTGCGTACGGTGATGTTCTGGATGCTGGGCAGCGTCGCCGGAGCGCAGTGGGGCCAGCTGCCCATCGTGGCAACCGTGGTTCTCACCACGACCGTCGCCCTGACCCTCTTCGGCCGACGCCTCAACGCCTTGCTGGTCGGCGACGAGTCCGCCACCGCCCTCGGCGTCGACGTGCACCGGCTGCGCGCCGTGCTGCTGGTGCTGTCGTCCCTCGTGACCGGCACGGTCATCGCCGTCGCCGGCGGCATCGGCTTCGTCGGCCTGATGATCCCGCACCTGGTGCGCCTGATCACCGGCGCCGACCATCGCCGACTACTGCCCCAGTCGGCCCTGGTCGGCGCCATCTACCTGGTTGTCGTCGACCTGCTCTCCCGCACCGTCAACCGCCCCAACGAACTGCCCCTCGGCATTCTCACCGCCCTGTTCGGGGCCCCCTTCTTCCTGTGGCTGCTGCGCCGCAACAAGAGCCTGGACACCGTATGAAGCTCACCGTGGAACAGATCCACGTCGAACTCGGCCACCGGCCGATCCTCCATGACGTGCACCTGGAAGCCCAGGCCGGCGACATCGTCGGCCTGATCGGCCCCAATGGCAGCGGCAAGTCCACGCTGCTGCGCACCGTCTACCGTTCGCTGCGCCCGCACCGCGGAGTGGTGCGGGTGGACGGCGACGATGTGTGGGCCCTGTCGGCACGCAGCGCCGCCCGCCGCACCGCGGCCGTCCTCCAGGACGCGAGCGGTCATCCGACCGGCATGAGCGTTGCCGAGATCATCGCGCTCGGCCGCACCCCGCACCACGGTCTCCTGGGCCGCGACGGAGCCGACGACCACCAGGCCGTCGAGAGCGCCCTCGACTCGTGCGCGATCCGGCACATGGCCGAACGCGACGTCACCTCGCTCTCCGGCGGGGAACGCCAGCGTGTGCTGCTGGCCCGGGCCCTGGCTCAACAGCCCCGGCTCCTCGTCCTCGACGAACTCACCAACCACCTCGACATCCGCGCCCGCTTCGAGCTGCTCGAACTGATCCGCTCCACCGGCATCACCACCCTCGCCGTCCTCCACGACCTGGACCTGGCCGCCCGCCTGTGCGACCACCTCGTCGCCCTTCACGCGGGCCAGGTCGTCGCCGCCGGCCCGGTACTGGACGTCCTCACACCGGGCCTGCTGCGCGAGGTCTTCGGTGTGGCCGCGACCGCCGAACGTCACGCCGACGGCATCGTCCGCGTGACGTACGCGGCCCAGCCGCTCGCCCTCGAGCCGATACGGGAGGCAAAAGTCAGCTGACGGGGCGGTCGTACTGAGTCCCCTGGCGCACCTGGTCCGCAGCCTGTCCACCACCGAGCCGCTCCACGAGGTGGAAGGCCATGTCGATGCCGGCGGAGACTCCCGCGCTGGTGACGATGTCGCCGTCGTCGACGTAGCGTTCGGCCGCGCGCAGGTCGATCGTGCCGTCGATCTTCGCGAGCTTTTCGGCGAAGTCCCGGTGTGTGGTCGCCGGGCGACCCGTCAACAGCCCGGCCGCGGCCAGCACCAGCGAGCCGGTGCACACGCTCGCCAGCAGCACCCCCCGGTCGTGGAGGTTCCTCAACCAGTCGAGGTGATCGCGGTTGTTCCTGAGCGCCCGCGTGCCGTCGCCGCCGGGATGGATCAGCACATCCAGGGCGGGAACCGTGTCCGGGCTGTGGTCCACACCGAGACGCAGCCCCTTGGCACAACGCACCCAGCCCTCCTCGCGGCCGACCGTCACCAACTCGACGGGATCCGTGGCGACATGCGTGGCCCAGAACCCGAGAACCTCCCACGGACCGACGACATCGAGCTCCTCGGCCTCCTCGAAGACGAAGACACCGACGGTCAGCGAAGACCTCATCCCGACGCACTCCTCAACGTTCCGTGCCTGATGGGTAGTTGGGGCACGGGGGTGTCGGGCGCTCTGAGGAAGGGCGGGGCCGGTACCCGCGGCCACGGCGGTCACCGGCCCCACCATGTTCACGCCGCGACCGCGACCGGGACGCTCACCGTCGTGTGCGACGGCAGGGCCGATGCCGGAACCCGGCCCTCCCCGGCCGGCTCCTCCGGCCCGGTGAGCAGGTCCAGAAGGGCGGCACGGGCCCGGGCCACCCGGGAGCGGACCGTCCCGACGGGACAGCCGGTGACAGCGGCCGCGTCCGCATACGGCAGACCGACCACCTGCGTGAGGATGAACGCCTCGCGGCGCTCCTCCGGTAGCGCTGCCAGCAGTTCGAGGAGCGCAATGCCCTCCTCGAATCCCGGTACGCCGACCGGTTGGGCCAGTTCGGCCGCGCGGCGCCAGTCGTGCCGGTCCGCCAGACGTGGACGGGCGGCGGCGCGCCGGAAGTCGTCGATCACCGCCCGGCGTGCGATGGACAGCAGCCACGTCCGGGCAGAGGACCTGCCCTCGAACCGATGCAGGCTCCCCAGCGCACGGAGGAACGTCTCCTGGGTCAGGTCGTCCGCCGACTGGGGATCAGCGCTCAGATGGGCGACATAGCGCAGCACATCGCAGTGCAGCGCCCGGATGAACTGCTCGACGGCGTCCTCGTCACCGCCTCGGGCGGCCAGCGCCCAGGCGGTGATCAGCTCGTCGACTTCTTGCGTCTTTTCGTACTTCCCACGCTTCTTGCGTGTCCCGCGTAACGCGGGCAGGGCAGGAGCAGGCACCAGATGTCCTTTGCGATCGTGCAGGGTACGGCCGCACATGGGCGCGCCGATCCAGCAGCGAGGGGACTTGCGGCCGACCGCACGCGGGTACGACCGCTGCCCGGGGGGCGTCGACGACGACACCGGAAACGACCCCGGGAGAACCGGCTGTTCTAGAGGACAGCGAGAGTGGCCGGCGGTCCCCGAGGGGTGATCGCGTGTACCAGGTGCAGACGTCGCGGCACGAGACGCGTACGGCGCCTGCGTCGGAGCACTCGCGGACGTCGCGGCAGCGCCGGTGCAGCCGAGACCAACCGCAGGGGCGCGGCCAGCCATCCCGCCACGACCCGCAACAGGCGGAAGGCGACACGCTCGCCGTAGCCCAGCCACAGACCGCACAGCAGTGCCGCCACCAGGTGGGCCGCGTACATGCCGAGCAGTGACGTACCACCCAGCCACTGCTCCACGCCGGCCGGAGCTCCGGAGCCCACGTGGACCGAATGATCCATCCCCATGGAACTCATGTCGTGCCCGGAGCTCATGGGGTGATCCATGGACACCATCGGCATGTCCCCGGTGTCACCCACGGCATTCGCCCGCGCCGCCGGCTGCCCGGCGGACTGCGCGAGAGAGAAGCTCCAGTGGAGGACCGCCTGAGTCACGACCACCACGGGCACGATCACTCGGAGTCCGCGCTCATGACCCGCCAGGGCCCACCCCACTCCGCCCGCTGCGACGAGGCCGGCGCACAACGCCCACCAGGGCACCAGGGCGCCGGACATCATCGTGTGCGCCAGGGCAGAGAGCAGCACACAGACGGCCGCGAACACCGCGGCCCGTACCGTACGCGTGTACCACCCGGCAGCCATGACGGGCTTCATCCTTGCATTCGGAGCCCGGTCGTTATGGATCAGTACGCAAAATGGCCTGGTCTCGTGCTCAATTCGAAGCGGTGACAAGTGTTTTGGCGAACCACGGGAACTTGTCGCGGATACGGGCCGACTCTCTTGGGGGAACCTTTCGTCAAGGGCCCGTCGCTGCCAGGGTCACTCGTGTCTCGGCGCGGCAGCAGGGCCACCGCCGAGCCGCCGCAGGCGTGGCCGACCGGTCGTAGTACCCGGTCCGCCGGGTTGATCCTCAGCCTCGTGACGCCGGATCTTCCTTGACGATCAGTCCCGCAGGTGCCGATACCGACGCGATCCGCCCGTCGGAGCCGACGGTCACGGAGAGCCGTTCTCCCGCAAGCAGAAGGCCGCCATGACGATCGAGGGCAACTGGATAGCCGGCGCCATGAAGAACGACTACCCGGGCGTCAAGTACAGGACGGTCCCCCTGCCGACCGGGCCCACGGGCAAGAAGGGCACGCTCGCCTTCACCCAGTGCTGGGGCATCGCGGCCAAGAGCAAGCACAAGGCCGCGGCGCTCGACTTCGTCAAGGCGATGACCTCGAAGGACGCCGAGCTGAGCTTCGCCAAGGCGCTCGGCGTGATGCCGTCGCGGCAGTCCGCCGAGGCCGAGTACATCGACCAGTTCCCGCAGGACAAGGCATTCATCGACGGCGCCGCGTATGCCCAGGCCCCGGTGAACATCGCCAAGATCGACCAGGTGCTCCTCGACTTCGACACGGGCCTTCAGTCCCTGCCCGACGCCGACCCGAAGCAGATCCTCGCGCGGCTTCAGAAGAACGCGCAGGCGGTCGTGGGTCAGTAGACCGGACACCGCGGACAACCCGGACCCGAACGGAACGAGAGTGAACCTGCGATGAGTGAACCGAATCCCGGGCCCGCACAGGGCCCGGGCAGCGGCCCGGAGCCGGCCTCGGCAGCGGTCCGAACGGCAGCCGCAGCCAAGGCCGTTGGAGGCCGGGGCCGCCGCGGCCGGGCCCCCCGCGGCGGCATCCGAGGCCGGGAAGGTCTGGCCGGCTGGCTGTTCGTCTCACCCGTCCTCGTCGTACTCGGACTCTTCCTGGTCGTGCCGATCGTCATGGCGCTCTGGGTGAGCCTGTCCGACTGGAACGGCCAGGGCAGTCCCTTCTCGTCAGGCGTGCACTTCGTCGGCGGCCAGAACTACGCGCCGCTTCTCACCAAGTCCGGCCTGGCGCAGAGCGACTTCATGATGAGCCTGCGCAACAACGCGTACTACGTGCTCTTCGTCGTCCCGCTGCAGACCGCGCTCGCGCTGGGCCTGGCGCTTCTCGTCAACGGCAGACGCCTGAAGGGCAAAGGTTTCTTCCGTACCGCGTACTACTTCCCGGCGGTGACGAGTTCGGTCGCGATCTCGGTCGTCTTCCTGTTCCTCTTCTCTTCCAGCGGTGTCGTCAACTCCCTGCTGGCGAAGATCGGAGTCGACGGTCCGGCCTGGTTCGCCGATCCGCGCGGCGTCATCCATCTCGCCCTCGGCGCCCTCGGTGTGAACAACGACGCGCCTCCGTCCGCACTCGCCGACACCACGGTCGGCGGGCTGTCCCTGTGGGACTGGATCTCCGGCCCCAGCGTGGCCATGTGCGCGGTCATCGCCCTGGTCGTGTGGACGACGGCCGGCACGTTCATGCTCATGTTCCTCGCCGCGCTGCAGGACATCCCCCTCGAGGTCGAGGAGGCCGCCGAGATCGACGGCACCGGGCGCTGGCAGCGGTTCCGCCACGTAACGCTGCCCATGCTCAGGCCGACCCTCTTCCTCGTCCTGACGCTCGGACTCATCGGCACCTGGCAGGTCTTCGACCAGATCTACGTCATGACCAAGGGCGGACCGGGAAAGACGACGCTGACGCCCGCGTTCCTGTCGTACCAGTCCTCGTTCATCAACAACGAGTGGGGACAGGGCAGCGCCATCGCCTTCATCCTCTTCGTGATCATCGTCGCGATGACGCTCCTGCAGCGCTTCGTCCTGCGCGACAAGGACGAGGCCCGCGCCAGAGCCGCCACCCGGCGCGCGGCGAAAGCGGCACGCTCCGGGTCCGGCCCGACCACGGGAGCGGCCTGATGACCCGTACCGCAGCAACCGCGCCCACCACCGCGGCCGCCCCGGCCGACGTCCCCCACAGAGGCACGCGATGAGCACACAGCACCAGCACGCCGACGGCGCGGGCCCGACCCGCCGCGCGGGCCCACCCGCACACACCCGACGCGGCAGCGCCCTCACCCGCGCGCTCGGCTACACCGCCCTCGTCGTCATCGCACTCCTCTACATCTACCCCTTCCTCATCCAGCTCGCGACGAGCTTCAAAACCGACGCGGACGCCACCAGCCATCCACTGTCACTGTGGCCGACCCACTTCACCACCGCGGCCTTCAGCCGGCTCGCCGAGGCCGACTATCCGCGCTGGTTCGCGAACTCCGTCGTCGTCGCCCTCTTCGTCACCACGGGCCGCGTGTTCTTCGACTCCCTCGCCGGATACGCACTGGCCCGGCTGCGCTTCCGCGGCCGCAGCGCACTGTTCGGAGCCGTCATCGCGGTCATGGCCGTGCCCGGGGTCGTTCTGCTCATCCCGAAGTTCCTCGTCCTCAACCAACTGGGGATGTACGACTCCTACTCGGGCATGATCGTCCCGCTGCTCGCCGACGCCGCGGGGGTGTTCATCATGAAGCAGTTCTTCGAGTCGATCCCCGTCAGCGTCGAGGAAGCCGCCCGTATCGACGGCGCGAGCACCTTCCGGATCTTCTGGTCCGTCGTACTGCCGATGGCCCGGCCGGCCCTCATCACCCTGACCATCCTGTCGTTCCAGGGATCGTGGAACGAACTGCCGCACTTCATCGTGTCCCGGCAGAGCCCGGAACTGAACACCCTGACCAGCGGAGTCGCCTCACTCGTCTCCGGCCAGCTCGGCGACGGCAACCAGTACCCGATCAAGCTCGCGGCAGCCCTGCTCATGACCATCCCCGTGGCCCTGGTCTTCTTCGCCTTCCAGCGGCACTTCGTCCGCGGCGGGACGGCGGGCGCGACCAAGGGATAGCCGGGCGGGAGACCCGAGGGCAGCGGGACCACCCCGCCCACGTTCGCCAGGGCCTGTCCGGTGTCCACTCCCCGCCGACCGGACGGGCCCTGGTCCACCTGCTGCCGGGCAATCTAGAGCAACGTCGGCGCGTGGAACTCCCCGAGGCCCGACACCCGGTCCCGGTCCAGCCAGTAGCGGCGCGGCTCCGCGAGCATGACGTCGACGCTGACGGTGATGATGCCGGGGATCTGCGCCAACTCGTCGTCGATGAAGCGGGCCAGCGCGGAGCGGTCGGTGACCAGACCGGTGGCGAGGACGGACATGTCGCTGGCCACGTGGGCGACGAGGCGGGTCTGGGGGAGCCGGTCGATGCGGCGCATGGCCTCGGGAGTCTCGCCGGGAGCGACGCGCAGACGGAGCATGAACGGGGTCTCGAAGCCGAGCCATTCCGACACGATCTCCAGGCGCGGCTTGACCCACTGCTCGTCCAGGACCCGGCGGACCACGCGATGCGCGGTGGAGGTGGCCAGCCCGGCCGCGCGGCCGATGCTCGCGGCGGAGGCCCGGCCGTCCCGCAGCAGCAGGGCCACCACGGTGCGTTCGGACTCGCTCAGGGGCTTCGCGGGGGGTGTCGCGCTCGCGGTGCCCTCCGGCTGCGCGCCGGTGAGCTTCAGCAGTTCGGCGCGTTCGGTCTCGGTCAGGAACTGCGGGTCCCAAGTGATGCCCCGGCGCAGGGTGCTGAGCGCCGGCAGGGCGTTGACGCGGCGGACCCCGGCCACGGAGAACATCCGGTCGATCGCCTCGCTGGTGGCCGCCTCGGAGGGGGCGTGCACGACGGCGTACAGCGGGTAGTCGCCGGAGATCTGTGCCAGGAGCTGGAGGTGGGGCAGGTCACGCAGCCGGTCGAGGACGGCGAGCGGAGTTTCGCCGGTGATGTCCAAGAACACGTGGATCGGCATCGTCGTGGAGTGCATGCCCCAGTCGGCCTGTCCGATGACGCGGACCATCCGGGCCTCGTGCAGACGGTCGTAGCGGCGCTTCAGGGTGCTGGCGTCGGCGGACAGGATCGCGCCGATGTCGTCCCAGGTGGCCCGGGGTGCCAGATGCAGCGCCCCGATCAGGCGCCGGTCGAGCTCGTCGAGCAGGGGGCGAGTCATAGCGCACAGGTTAGACCGCGGACGCTCGCCGGTTAATCCCACTGTTACACGCGTGCTCTAGAGAATCTCTCACGGTGCTGTCATGGTTTGCAGGAACATCCCTCAAGGGTGTTCCTGCGTGTCATCTCGAACCCCTCCCCGAACGCACGAAGAGGTACCCATGAGTGCCACCGCCACCGAGCCCCCTCCGACCGAGCCACCTTCGAGAGCCCTGCGCACCGCGTTCCGCGCCTTCGCCGCCATCGAGAAGGTCGGAAACAAGCTGCCCAACCCGTTCTGGCTCTTCTGGATCCTCGCGGGGGTCGTGATCGTCCTCAGCGCGATCCTGGCGGTGGCCGGGGTCAGCACCGTGCACCCCGGAACGCACGAGACCATCAAGGTGCAGAGCCTGCTCAGCAAGGCCGGCGTCACGACGATGGTCGAGGGGGCCGTCGAGAATTTCGCGACCTTCCCGCCGCTGGCCACGATCCTCATCGTGGGCTTCGGTATCGCGGTCGCCGAGGCGAGCGGCCTGTTCACGACCCTGCTGCGCCGCATGGTCGCCCGGGTGCCGGGCAGGTACCTCACCTTCGCGCTGTCGATGACGGCAATGGTCGCCCACGTCGCGGGCGACGCGGCGTACGTCACCCTCATACCGCTCGGGGCACTCGTCTTCCGCGCCGCAGGACGCAGCCCCGTCCTCGGCTGCATCGTCGCCTACGTCTCCATCTCCGCCGGCTACGACGCCTCCCCGTCCCTCACCACCACCGACGTCCTGCTGTCGTCGATCTCCACGGCTGCCGCGCACACCATCGACCCGCACTACACCGTCACTCCGGTCGCGAACTACTTCTTCGGCCTCGCCTCGTCCGTCCTCGTCGCCCTGGTCATCACGCTCGTCGTCGACAAGGTCATCTCCAAGCGCTCGGACCTGGCCCCCGACGAGCCGGTGAAGGCGCTGAGCGCCGAGGAGCTGAAGGCGGTCGAGGTCACCCCGGAGCAGCGCCGCGCCCTGCGGATGACCGGCCTGGCCGCCGTCGGCTTCATCGCGGTTCTGACCGTGGCCATGATCCCGGCGAACTCCCCCCTGCGCGGCGAGCACGGCTCCCTGGTCGAGTCCCCGGTGATCACGGGCATGTCGATCGTCCTGTTCCTGTTCTTCTCCCTGCTCGGCTGGGTCTACGGCCGCAGCGTCGGGACCTTCCGTACGGCAGCTGACATCGTCGACGCGCTGGTCGAGGGCACGCGCACCTATGCCCCGATCCTCGTCCTGTTCTTCGCGATCTCGCAGTTCCTCGCCTATTTCAAGTGGACGAACATCGGCAGCGTCATCGCCGTCGAGGGCGCGGAGACCCTGAAGGAGATGCACCTGGACGGCTGGACCGTGCTGGTCGGCATCGCCGTACTGATCACCTTCATGAATCTCGTGATCACCAGCGGCTCCGCCCTGTGGGCGCTGGCCGCCCCGGTGCTCATCCCCATGCTGATGCTCATCGGCATCGAGCCCCAGACCACCCAGGCCGTCTACCGCGTCGCCGACTCGGTCACCAACTGCGTGACCCCGATGAGCCCGTACTTCGCGATGGCGCTGGGCTTCATCCAGCAGCACAAGAAGTCCGCCGGCATCGGCACGCTGGCCTCCTTCACCATCCCGATCGCCGCCGTCGTCTGGGTCGTCTGGGTCGCGTTCTTCGTGGCCTGGTACCTCCTCGGCCTCCCCTTCGGCATCAGCTGACCCGGCCACCGACACGAGAGAGCCGACCATGACCGCATCGCCCGCACCCGCCGCCCTCACCGCCCGTGCCCAGGAGGTCGCGCCGGAGATCATCACCGACATCCTCACGCTCGTCCGTCAGGAGACCAGCAGCTACGACCTGGCCGCCCTCGCGGAGGGCCTGGATCTCCTCCGTGAGCTGGCCGTGCACCGGCTCGGCCAACCCGACCACGAACACCGGCACCCGGGCGGCGAGTGCGGGGACACCCTCACGCTGACCTACACCGGCACGGGCTCCGGCCACGTCATGCTGGTGGGGCACTACGACACCGTGTGGCCGACCGGCACGCTCGCCGACTGGGAGCAGCCGGAGCCGGACGGCGACGGGCGGGACAGGCTCAGCGCGCCCGGCATCTTCGACATGAAGACCGGTCTGGCACAGGGAATCTGGGCCCTGAAACTGGCCCGCGAGACCGGCACCGTCCTCCCCACCGTCACCTTCCTCTTCAACGGCGACGAGGAGATCGGTTCCCTGTCCTCGCGCCCGGTGATCGAGCAGGTCGCCCAGAAGGTCGACGTGACGCTGGTACTGGAGCCGACCGCGCACGGTGCCGTCAAGACGGGCCGCAAGGGCACCGGGATCTTCGAGGTCACGGCCACCGGCGTCGAGGCGCACGCCGGGCTCGCGCCCCAGGACGGGGCGAGCGCGATCACCGCGCTGTCCGAGTTCGTCGTCGCGGCTGCGGGCGTCGCCGCGCCCGACAAGGGCACCACGATCAACACAGGTCTCATCAAGGGCGGCACCGCCACCAACGTCGTCGCCGGGTGGGCCACCGCGAGCGTGGACATCCGGGTCAGCAGTCAGGCCGAGCAGGATCGCGTCGACGCCGAACTGGACGCCATCGACGTCAGCGACCCCCGCGTACGCATCAAGGTCGACCACGCCTGGAACCGGCCGCCGATGACCCTGAACGCCGCCTCCGCCCCGCTCCTCGACCTCGCCCGCGAGGTCGCCCGCGAACAGGGCCGTCAGGAGCTGCCCACCGCCTCCGTCGGCGGCGCCAGCGACGCCAACTTCGTCGCCGCCCTCGGCCTGCCGGTGCTGTGCGGCATGGGCGCGGTCGGCGACGGCGCCCACGCCCAGGGCGAGTTCATCCACCCCGACACCGTGCCCGCCCAGACCGCCCTGGTCGCGGGCCTGCTCATACGGCTGGCAAACCCTCTGCGCGGCTGAACACGGAAGCGGCGCACACCCGACGGCCTCGCCAGGGACATGAAAAAGGCGGGGCCCGAAAACCCCGCCCGCACACCATGAAACCCCAGCTCACGGCCACACAAGGCAGTACGGCTGATGCCCCGCCTCATGCAACCTGTGGCTGAAGTCCTGCCACTCGTGCAGCAGTTGGTACACGTTGAACGCGTCCCGCGGGCCGCCCCGGTCCGGGACCGTCGACCAGATGAACGCCGCCGCGCCGACCGCTTCCTCGCCTATGCCGCGCAGCGGGTCCACGACCGTCATGGGGAGCTTGACCACCGCGTAGTCGGGGTGCAGGACGACCAGTTCGAGCGGGGGGACCTTGTGGAGGGGGACGCCTTCGATGCCGGTGAGGACCATCGCTGCCATGGTCTCCGGCTTGATCTTGGTGAACATGCCGTTCATGCCGAGCTCGTCGCCGCCGAGTTCCTCGGGACGCATCGAGATCGGGACGCGGGCCGCGGTCGCGCCGTCGGGCGCGCCGAAGTACTTGTACGTCACCCCCACCCGACCACCATTCCTGCTTCCCGCCCTCAACGGATCGATCCGACGTTCGATACGTCGCTCGTCGCGTTCCGACTCATCCGGGGTGCCCGAGGCGCCCCGCCCCTGACGTGTCTCGGCCGCTTCCTCCGCCTCGCGTCGGTGCCTTCCCCGCCGGGCACGTCGAGGACCCAGGTCGTCGGTCCCCTCGCCCAGTCCGCCACCGCGATGCATATCTCCACCCGACTGCTTTTCTAGGACGCGCGACCCCCGCCGCGCAACCCGATCATCGTGTCAGTGACCTCCCCCACGGCCGCCCGCCGAAACGTGCGCTGAAACACCTGTCCGCAGGATCTTCGCAGCCCCTGAACAAACGGCTCCGTGCCATCGTCTCCGTGAGCTGTGTGTATCTGCATCCAGTTTCGCAGATCGCCGGGGACCGGGGGCTTTCGAGGCCTGGCCTACCCTGAGGTAGTCACCGGCAATGGTGTCCGAGAAAGTCCGAACACACCGGAGAAGGTCGGAGTAGTCGCAGGATATGAGTGAATTGCCCTATTCGTACGATGCGCCTGTCTCGCAGGCCCTGTTCGACCGCGCGTCCGTCGTCACGCCCGGCGGCGTGAACTCCCCGGTCCGCGCCTTCCGTGCCGTGGGCGGCACCCCCCGCTTCATGGTGTCCGGCACCGGCCCCTACCTGACCGACGCCGACGGGCGCGAGTACGTCGACCTCGTCTGCTCCTGGGGCCCCATGATCCTCGGACACTCCCACCCCGAGGTGATCGCCGCCGTCCAGGAGGCGGTGTCGAAAGGCACCTCCTTCGGCACCCCCGGTGAGGGTGAGGTCGCGCTCGCCGAGGAGATGGTCGCCCGCGTCGAACCGCTGGAGCAGGTGCGGCTCGTCTCCAGCGGGACCGAGGCCACCATGTCCGCCATCCGGCTCGCCCGCGGCTTCACCCGGCGCACCAAGGTCATCAAGTTCGCCGGGTGTTACCACGGTCACGTCGACTCGCTGCTGGCCGCGGCGGGCAGCGGTGTGGCCACCTTCGCGCTTCCCGACACCCCGGGCGTCACCGGTGCCCAGGCCGGCGACACGATCGTGCTGCCGTACAACGATCTCGAAGCCGTCCACGAGGCCTTCCACCGGCACCCCGGTGAGATCGCCTGTGTGATCACCGAGGCCTCGCCCGGCAACATGGGCGTTGTGCCGCCGCTGCCCGGCTTCAACCAGGGGCTGAAGGACGCCTGCACGCAGAACGGCGCCCTCTACATCTCCGACGAGGTCATGACCGGGTTCCGGACCAGCCGCAGTGGCTGGTACGGCATCGACGGCGTCCGGCCCGATCTCATGACCTTCGGGAAGGTCATGGGGGGCGGGTTCCCCGCCGCCGCCTTCGGGGGACGCGCGGACGTCATGGCCCACCTCGCCCCCGCCGGGCCCGTCTACCAGGCCGGCACCCTCTCCGGGAACCCCGTCGCCACCGCGGCCGGCCTCGCCCAGCTGCGGCTGCTCGACGACGCCGCCTACGTCAGGATCGACGCCGTCTCCGAGCAGATCCGGTCGCTGGTCTCCGAGGCGCTCGGCAAGGAAGGCGTCGCGCACACCGTGCAGAACGCCTCCAGCATGTTCTCGGTGTTCTTCACCGACCGGCCGGTGCGCAGCTACGAGGACGCCAAGGCGCAGGAGTCCTTCCGGTTCACCGCCTTCTTCCACTCCCTTCTGGAGAACGGCGTCTACCTGCCGCCGTCCTCCTTCGAGTCGTGGTTCGTGTCCACGGCCCATGACGAGCAGGCGGTTCAGCGGATCGCCGACGCCCTTCCGGCGGCGGCCCGAGCGGCGGCGGAGGCCACGGCAGCATGAGCACCTCGACCAACAGCGACATCACCGTCGTCCACCTCATGCGGCACGGTGAGGTCGCCAACCCCGACGGGGTCCTGTACGGCCGTCTCGGCGGGTACCACCTGTCCGAGCTCGGGCGGCAGATGGCCGACCGGGTCGCCGAGCACCTCGCCTCCCGGGATGTCACCCACGTCTGTGCCTCCCCGCTGGAGCGGGCGCAGGAGACCGCCACACCGATCGCCAAGGCGCACGGCCTCGACATCGCGACGGACGAGCGGCTCATCGAGGCCGAGAACGTCTTCCAGGGCAAGACCTTCGGCGTGGGCGACGGGGCGCTGAAGAACCCGGAGAACTGGAAGCACCTCGTCAACCCGTTCAAGCCGTCCTGGGGCGAGCCGTACGTCGACCAGGTCGTCCGGATGAAGGGCGCGCTGGATGCTGCGCGGGACCGGGCGCGGGGGCATGAAGCCGTGCTGGTCAGTCACCAGTTGCCGATCTGGATCGTGCGGTCGTACGTCGAGAAGCGGCGGCTGTGGCACGACCCGCGCAAGCGGCAGTGCACGCTGGCTTCTTTGACGTCCTTCACGTACCAGGGCGACAGGATCGTGTCCGTGGGCTACAGCGAGCCCGCGATCGATCTTGTGCCGGTTCATCTCCGGGCGGGTGCAAAGCCGGTGAAGGGCAAGAGCAAAGCCTTCGGGGCGTAGCCGGGTCGTGGGGAACTGGCGGTCCGTCGTGGCTGGTCGCGCAGTTCCCCGCGCCCCTTTGGGGCGCGCTTCTGTTACCGAATCCGGAAAAAGTGCCGGAACCTCCCCCTTCGTTGCCTCCTCTGACTGGGTGACCACCAGAGAACGTGACGAATCGGGGAAGCATGCACTCTCTCACCCGAAGGGGAGCAATAGGTATCGGAGCGGGCGCCGCAGCCGCCGTGGGGCTCTCGGGATGCGGAACACTCACCGGGTCGGACGGGGTGGCCCACACCTCGGCCTCCAAGCCCACGCACGCGCCGACGCCGACGGCCCGGCCCATCGGTGACGGCTCCACCTCCTTCACCGGCAAGCAGCCCCACCAGCCCGGCAAGCCGGTGCCGCTGGAGCCGGGTCAGACCCCGCCGCAGTTCGTGATCTTCTCCTGGGACGGCGCCGGCGAGGTCGGCAACGGCCTCTTCCCGCGCTTCCTCGATCTCGCCAAGAAGCACGACGCGCACATGACCTTCTTCCTCTCCGGGCTGTATCTGCTGCCCGAGTCGAAGAAGCGGCTCTACGACCCCCCGAACAACCCCCGTGGCGCCTCGGACATCGGCTACCTCACCGACGAGCACGTCAAGGCGACCCTGACCAACGTCCGCCGGGCCTGGCTCGAAGGGCACGAGATAGGCACCCACTTCAACGGCCACTTCTGCTCCGGCTACGGCACCGTGGGCAACTGGACGCCGGCGCAGTGGCGCTCGGAGATCGCGCAGGCGAAAGCATTCGTCAAGGAGTGGCGCACCAACACCGGCTGGACCGACCTGCCCGCGCTGCCCTTCGACTACGAGAAGGAACTCGTCGGCGGCCGCACCCCCTGTCTGCTCGGCCAGGACAACCTGCTGCCCACCGCACGCGAGCTCGGCTGGCGATACGACGCCTCCTCGCCCGGCGGCCGCCAGGTCTGGCCCGAGAAGAAGAACGGCATCTGGGACCTGCCCCTGCAGGCGATACCTTTCCCCGGCCGCAGCTTCGAGGTCCTGTCCATGGACTACAACATGCTCGCCAACCAGTCGATCAACTCGACCAACGCGCCCGCCTACAACTACCCGGCCTGGCGCGAGCAGTCCGCCGGCGCCTACATCTCCGGCTTCGAGCGGGCCTACGAGACCAACCGCGCCCCCTTCTTCGTCGGCAACCACTTCGAGCACTGGAACGGCGGCATCTACATGGACGCCGTCGAGCGGGCCCTCACCCACATCGCCCGGGAGAAGGAGAAGGGCGCGGACATCCGTCTGGTCTCCTTCCGGCAGTTCGTCGACTGGATGGACGTCCAGAAGCCGGAGGTCCTCGCCAAGCTCCGCACACTCGATGTCGGCCAGGAACCCGTGGGTGGCTGGAACGGGTTCCTCAAGGACACCTCCGCGACCTCGTCGAACGCCGCCTGAAATGCGGGTTTCCGCCCACAAGGGGGGTGGGCAAGATCCCCAGAACGGGCATGCGAAACTTTTCACATGAGTGCCGCCAGTCGTAGCCGCTCCCGAGTCCGTACCACCCTGCTCAGCGCGGGTGCCGCAGCCGCAGCGCTGACCCTGTCCGCCTGCAGTTCGGGCGGCACCTCGGGCGGAGGCGGCGACACCAACTTCATCATGGGCGCGGACGGCATCTCCACCGCCAAGCAAGGGGACCGCGGCACCGCCCCCGACCTGTCCGGCAAGACCGTCGACGGGGGACAGCTCGACGTCGCCGACTACAAGGGCAAGATCGTCGTCCTCAACATGTGGGGTTCCTGGTGCGCCCCCTGCCGGGCCGAGGCGCCCAACCTCGAGGCGGTCTCCAAGGAGCTCAAGGGCCAGGACGTGCAGTTCGTCGGGGTCAACACCCGCGACACCAGCGTCCAGAACGCCCGCGCCTTCGAGAAGGACATGGGCATCACCTTCCCCAGCCTGTACGACCCGACGGGCAAACTGATGCTCCGCTTCGCCAAGGGCACCCTCAACCCGCAGGCCGTGCCCTCCACGCTCGTCATCGACCGGGACGGGAAGATCGCCGCCCGCTCGCTGGCCGCGCTCAGCGAGAGCAAGCTGCGCAAGATGATCAACCCGGTCCTCGCGGAGAAGTGACGTGAGCGCAGTCGTCACGCTCGCCGCCGAAACGGGTTACAACGGCACCGTCCTGAACGGCGCGTTGCTCCTCGCCCTGCCCATCGCGGTCCTCGGCGGCCTGGTCTCCTTCTTCTCGCCCTGCGTCCTGCCGCTGGTCCCGGGCTATCTGTCGTACGTCACCGGCGTCACCGGCACCGATCTGGCCGAGGCGCGGCGCGGCCGGATGGTCGCGGGCGCCTCCCTGTTCGTGCTCGGCTTCACCGCGGTGTTCGTCTCCAGCGGGGCGCTCTTCGGCTACTTCGGCCAGACGCTCCAGGAGAACCAGAGCGTGCTGTCCAAGGTGCTGGGCGGGCTCATGATCCTCATGGGCGTCTTCTTCATGGGCCTGATGCCCTGGATGACCCAGCGGGAGTTCCGCTTCCACAACAAGCCCACCATGGGCCTGGTCGGGGCCCCGCTGCTCGGCGCGCTGTTCGGCATCGGCTGGACCCCCTGCATCGGCCCCACCCTCGCCTCGGTGATCGCCCTGTCCTCCCAGCAGGGCAGCGCGGGCCGCGGTGCCATACTGACCGTCGCCTACTGCCTCGGCCTCGGGTTGCCCTTCGTGCTCGCCGCGGTCGCCTTCCGCAAGGCGCTCGGCGCCTTCGGCTGGGTCAAGCGCCACTACGTCTGGGTCATGCGCATCGGCGGCATCATGATGATCGTGACCGGACTGCTGCTGCTGACCGGCGCGTGGGACCGCCTCGTGCAGGACGTCCAGTCCTGGTCCGCCGGCTTCACTGTGGGGATCTGATCCATGAGCAAGACCACACCCGCCACCCCTGCCGGCCCCGACGCTCCCGTCGGCGACCAGGACCTCGGCGCCGCGGGCTCCCAGCTGTCCACCGCGCCCGCGGAGAGTCTGAGCATGCCTGCCTTGGGGGTCGTCGGCTGGGCCCGCTGGTTCTGGCGCCAGCTGACCTCCATGCGGGTCGCGCTGCTGCTGCTCCTGCTGGTGGCGCTCGGTGCCATCCCCGGCTCGCTGATCCCGCAGAGCGGGACCGACGCCACGAAGGTCGCCGACTTCGTCAAGAACAACCCCACCCTCGGGGACGTCTACGACAAGCTCGGCCTCTTCCACGTCTACAGCTCGGTGTGGTTCTCCGCGATCTACATCCTGCTGTTCGTCTCCCTCATCGGCTGCATCGTGCCCCGCACCTGGCAGTTCGTCGGGCAGCTGCGCAGCCGTCCGCCGGGCGCCCCGAAGCGGCTGACCCGGCTGCCGGCCTACACCACCTGGCGCACCGCGGCCGAGCCCGAGCGGGTCCGCGAGGCAGCGCTCGTCCTGCTGAAGAAGAAGCGCTTCCGCGCCCACCTCACCGGTGACAACGTCGCCGGTGAGAAGGGCTATCTGCGCGAGATCGGCAACCTCGCCTTCCACATCGCGCTCATCGTGATGCTGACCGCGTTCGCCTGGGGCCAGCTCTTCAAGTCCGAGGGCAACAAACTGGTCGTCGAGGGCGACGGCTTCTCCAACACCCTCACCCAGTACGACGACTTCAAGTCCGGGAACCTCTTCGACACCGGCGATCTGGTGCCGCTCAGCTTCACCCTGAACAAGTTCACCGGCACCTACGAGACCTCCGGCCCCAACAAGGGCACCCCGCGCCTCTACCAGGCCGCCATCACCTACAGCGAGGGCGCCTACGGCAAGGACCACAAGACCCTCGTCAAGGTCAACGAGCCGCTGGAGATCGGCGACGCGAAGGTCTACCTCACCGCCCACGGCTACGCGCCCCTCATCACCGTGCGGGACGGCAAGGGCAACGTCGTCTTCCACGACGCGGTCGCGATGCTGCCGCTCGACTCCAACGTCACCTCCACCGGCGTGGTCAAGGTCCTCGACGGCTACAAGAACCCCAAGGGCGTCAGCGAGCAGCTGGGCATCTCGGCCTTCTTCCTGCCCACCTACACCACGGGCAGCGAGACGGCCTCCACCTTCCCCGCGCTGAACAACCCGGTGCTCAACCTCACGCCGTACCACGGTGACCTCGGTGTCGACTCGGGCATCCCGCAGAGCGTGTACCAGCTCGACAAGTCGCATGTGAAGGGGTTCAAGGACTCCAAGGGCGCGCAGCTCAGGGAGAACCTGAAGCCCGGCCAGACCTTGCAGCTCCCGGGCGGGGCCGGTTCGGTCACCTACGAGGGCACCAAGCAGTGGGCGAACTTCCAGGTCGTCCAGCAGCCCGCCAGCGGCTGGGCCCTCGCCGGCGCCCTCACCGCGATCTTCGGCCTCGCCGCGTCCCTGTTCATCCAGCGCCGCCGGGTGTGGGTACGGGCGGTGCGCGGCGCCGACGGGGTGACGGTCGTGGAGATGGCCGGCCTGGGCCGCAGCGAGTCGGCGAAGGTGCCGGAGGAGCTGGGCGAACTGGCGGGGGTTCTCTACGACCAGGCGCCCGGGGCACCCGACCCCGACGCAGCCCCCGACACCCAGCACTCCGCCAAGTCCGCGGTCGCCGACCCCGCCCCGGAGCCGAGCACCGAGCCAACCACCCCCGACCCTCAAGTCGTACCTGCCGAAAGGCCTGAGAAATGACTCTCGCCGCCGCAACCGAGTTGGCCACCGCCACCAACGAGCACCTCGCCAACATCAGCAACACGCTGATCTACTCGTCGATGGCCGTCTACACGCTGGCCTTCTTCGCCTACATCGCCGAATGGCTCCTCGGCAGTCGCAGCAAGGTCGGCCGGACCGCCGCCGCGCTCACCGCCGACGCGAAGGCCAAGGCCAAGGCGCCGGCCGTCACCGTGAACAAGGGCGGCAGCACCGCCGTACTGGAGCGGCCGCAGGTCGTGGTGCGGTCCGCGGCCGGATCGCGGGACGTGCCCGACGGGCCCGGTGCGCACGGCGGGGACGAGCAGGGCGACCTCTACGGGCGTATCGCCATCTCCCTCACGGTGCTCGCCTTTCTCGTCGAGCTCGCCGGGGTCGTCGCCCGCGCGGCCTCGGTGGAGCGGGCGCCCTGGGGCAACATGTACGAGTTCAACATCACCTTCTCCACGGTGGCCGTCGCCGTGTACCTGGGGTTGCTGGCCCTGAAGAAGAACGTGCGCTGGCTCGGGCTGTTCCTGGTCACCACGGTCCTCCTCGATCTCGGCCTGGCCGTCACTGTCTTGTACACCGCCAGCGACCAGTTGGTTCCCGCCCTCCACTCGTACTGGCTGTACATCCACGTCTCCACCGCGATCTTCTGCGGTGCGGTCTTCTACGTCGGCGCGGTCGCCACGATCCTGTACCTCTTCAAGGACAGCTACGAGAACAAGATCGCGTCCGGCGGCACCCCCGGCAGGTTCGCGAACTCCGTCCTCGACCGGCTGCCCGCCTCCGCGAGCCTCGACAAGTTCGCCTACCGCGTCAACGCGGCCGTCTTCCCGCTGTGGACGTTCACGATCATCGCGGGCGCCATCTGGGCGGGCGACGCGTGGGGCCGCTACTGGGGCTGGGACCCCAAGGAGACCTGGTCGTTCATCACCTGGGTCGCCTACGCCTGCTACCTGCACGCCCGCGCCACCGCCGGCTGGAAGGGCCGCAAGGCCGCCTACCTGGCGATGCTCGCCTTCGGCTGCTGGCTGTTCAACTATTACGGCGTCAACATCTTCGTCACCGGCAAGCACTCCTACGCCGGCGTCTGAACCCACGTGCGGCCAAGGCCGGTTCCCCGTGACCCAGGTCATGGGGAACCGGCCTTCGCCGTGCGGACGACCGGGCTCCGCGCCACCCTGGAGTCATGAGCGGTTCCGTCGAGCAGGGCAGCAGCCGGACCCACGGCAGCACCCGCATCCTGCACTTCCTGGTGCGGCTGCCGGTTCCCATGGAGACGGTCTGGCCGGCCGTGGCCACCGTGGAGGGGCTGGGGGCCTGGTGGGCCGGGGTGGAGGTGCTCGAACCCCGGCTCGGCGGCGCGGTCGAGCTGCCAGGCCTGGGGGAGGGGCAGGTCACCGCGTGGGACGTGGACCGGGTCGCCGAGTACACCCTGGAGCGGGGCGACCGGGTCCGGTTCCATCTGGAGCGGGACGGGGAGGCCGGGGCCGTACTGCGCTTCACGCATGAGTACGAGGGGGAGGGTGAGACCGAGCCCGGGTGGCGGGCTCGGTTCGAACGGCTGCTGGAAACCCTGGACGCCTAGAAGTGTCCGGTCGGCACGGGACAGGTCGGTAGTCCGCGCCGTCTGGACATTCGGCGGTGGATTTTGACACGGTGGGGTGCGCCGGCCCGTAATCGAACACGTGGTCGATGACGCCTTTCGGGAGGCCGTCGTGTCCCTTTCCTTCTATGCCGCCCAGAGCACGTTCTCCGACCCGGGCGATCTCGCTCACCTCTACGGCGACTTACCGCGTGACGTCGGCCAACTGGCCCGTGTCGTACGGGATGTGATGATCCATCGCGTCGAGGGCGAGCTCTTCGGGCACACCCATCCGGCCGACCGCCTGCACAACGACGCGGAGTCCCGCTACATCGACGACGTCCTGCGGATCATCGTCGACCGGAACGACGCCCCGCTGACCGTGCGCCGCGAGCCCGGCGACCGGTTCGTCGGGACCTGCCGCGACTTCACGCTGCTGCACGTGTCCTTGCTGCGCCATGTCGGCATCCCGGCCCGGCTGCGGTCCGGGTTCGCCGACTACTTCTTTCCGACCCGCTTCCACGGTGACCACGTGGTCACCGAGTACTGGGACGAGAAGCGGGGCTGGCTGCTCGCGGACGCGCAGCTGGCCGACCCCGAGATCACCGCCAACTGGCCCGTGGACTTCGACCCGATGAATGTCCCCCGGTCACGTTTTCTCGTCGCCGGGGAGGCCTGGCGGGCGATCCGGGAGGACGGGGCGGACGACACGGAGTTCGGGCTGCACCGGCCGACCGAGGGGCCCTTCTTCGGTGAGCGGTTCGTGACCGGGAACATCCGGCTCGACCTCGCCGCGCTGAACAAGGTGGAGACGCTGTTGTGGGACGTCTGGGGTGAGGACGAGGGGGAGCCGGGGACGCCATTGCCGGAGGCGTCGCGGGAGTTCTACGACCGGGTGGCACCCGTGGTGAGCGGGGACGTGTCGTTCGAGGCCGCGCGGAAGCTGTTCGCCGAGGACGACGTGTTGCGGACGCCCCGGACGGTGACCTGCTACGCGCCGTTCAACGGGACCAGCCTGGTCACCTTGCGCTAAGCGGTTCGTTTGAAGTGCGGCGCCGTCGTGGCTGGTCGCGCCCCTGAAGGGCGCTCCACCAGCCGGTGTGCGCATGTTGCCGTCAGCAACTCGCCCAGCAGTTCCGAGTCGTTGATGTCCAGTCCCAGCAACGTCTCTATGCGTTCCAGGCGTTGGTACAGGGACTGGCGGCCTATGTGGAGAAGGGCCGCTGTGCGGGTCGGTGAGCAACCGTTTCGCAGGTGGGTTTCCAGGGTGCGGACCAGGTCGCTCGAGTGGGATGCCTCCCAGGTCAGTAGTGGGCCCAGGGTGTGGTGGACCAGGGCCGAGAGGCGCTCTCGGTTGGCGTCCAGGCCGCCCCTGGTCAGCTCGCGTTCCAGGGCCAGCGCCCTCGACGAGGTCACCAGAGGGCCGTCCGGTACACCCGGCTCCGCGGCCGGGACTGTCAGCGCCAACTCCAATGTCGTACGGGCCGCCCGCAGCGTGTCGCTCCAGCGCAGCCAGCCGCTGCCCTCGGCGACAGCGTGACCTACGGCCACGGTGAGGCCAGGGGCGGACATCGTGCGGAAGGCCTCCTGGACCGCCTTCACCGGGTCACCGGGGCGCGCCCCCGGCAGGGACAGCAGCGCCAGCACGTCCCCCGGGAACGCGGCCCGCAGCACGCCCGCACCGCCGAGCAGCCGTACCGCGCGGTCGACCGTCCCGACCTCACGTGTGCCGTGCAGGGACACGCCGACCAGGCGGGCACCGGGCCCGGGATGGAAGCCCGCGAGCGCCGCCCGCGCCTCCACCTCCGGCTGGTTCAGCGCCGCCCGGTCGGCCAGGTCGGCGAGCAGGGCCGCCGTATGGTCGTCGCCCCATGGCCGTACGACCGCACGGCCCGACAGCCCACGGGCCACGATCGCCCGGTTGGCGGCCTCCGTGATCCGGACGAAGGGCACGACCCGGTGCATCGCCAGCAGCGGCAGCTCACGGCGGCGGGCCTCGTCGATCACCTCGGCGGGCATCGCCGGCAGGGACCGCCCGACCTCCACGGCCAGCCCGGCGACGCCCCGGGAGGCCAGCTCGCGGACGTAGCGACGGCGGACCTCGTCGTCGGCGTCCATCAGCCCGAAACCGTTGGTGAGCAGCAGCTCGCCGCCGTCCAGGAAGTTCGCGCCCTCGTAGACCTCGCTGGAATGCACCCAGCGCACCGGGCGGTCCAGAGCGGTGTGTCCGGCCAGGAGCTCGGGCTCGGCGGCGCGCACGGGATCGAGGGCGAGGATCTCGCGAAGAGTGAGTGCGGGCATGCGCGCCTCCCGACAGTTCGTCCGGCTGTGGGCTGCCGGGAGAGTACTTTCCGCACGTTGCCCTCGTGTTTCGGCCACAGGAGAGTGGGAGACATGGATCAGGCACAGGCTCACACGTGGCTCGCCACCGCCGTCGAGGAGGCCCGCGCCGGGCTCGCCGAGGGCGGCATCCCCATCGGGGCCGCGCTCTACGGTGCCGACGGCACCCTCCTCGGGCGCGGCCACAACCGGCGCGTCCAGGACGACGACCCCTCCATGCACGCGGAGACGGCCGCTTTCCGGGCGGCGGGACGGCAGCGGTCGTATCGCGGTACGACGATGGTGACCACCCTTTCGCCCTGCTGGTACTGCTCCGGTCTGGTCCGGCAGTTCGGGATCGGGCGGGTCGTCGTCGGGGAGGCCGCCACCTTCCACGGCGGGCACGACTGGCTGGCCGAGCACGGTGTGGAGATCGTGCTCGTCGACGATCCCGAGTGCGTCCGGCTGATGCGCGACTTCATCGAGAAGAACCCGGCACTGTGGAACGAGGACATCGGTGAGTGACACCCCCCAGCCCCGCATCCCGACCATCGACCTGCGGCCCTGGCTCTCCGCGGACCCCGACGCCCGCGCCGCCATCGCCCGCACCCTGGACGAGGCCCTCCAGACCGCCGGGTTCTTCCTGGTCACCGGACACGGCGTCGACCCGGCCCTGCGCTCCCGCATCCGGGAGGCCTCGCGGACCTTCTTCCGGATGCCCGTCGACGTCAAGCAGCCGTACACCGCGAAGGTCGGCGGCCGTGGCTGGCTCGGGCCCGGCGCCGAGGCCAACGGCTACTCCGAGGGTACGGAGACCCCGCCGGACCTGAAGGAGTCGCTGACCTTCGCCACCCACGAGCCCTTCGAGGACCCGGTCGTCAACGCGGAGTGGTACGCGCCGAACGTCTGGCCCGCCGAAGTGCCCGAGCTCCAGACGCTGTGCGAGGAGTACCTGGAGCGGATGGGCGAGCTGGAGAAGCGCCTCCTGTCGCTCCTCGGCGAGGCCCTCGGGCTCGAACCCGACTTCTTCTCCCGGCACATGGACCATCCGACGTACGGCTTCAACATCAACTGGTACCCGGGCACGGAGGTGATCGGGGAGCCGCAGCCGGGCCAGTTCCGCATCGGCCCGCACACCGACTTCGGCACGGTGACGATCCTCGACCGGCAGGCCGGCAAGGGCGGGCTCCAGGTGTTCACGGACGAGGGCGGCTGGGAGGACGCGCCCTTCGACCCGGACGCCTTCACCATCAACATCGGTGACCTGATGGCCCGTTGGACAGGGGACCGGTGGCGGTCCGGACGGCACCGGGTGCTGCCGCCCCCGGCCGACGCGCCCGCCGAGGAGCTGATGTCCCTCGTCTACTTCGGTGAGTGCACCCCGGGCACGACCGTCGAGTCCGTACCGGCACCGATCGGGCGGGTGGCGCACGAACCCGTCGACTCCCACGTGTACTTGAGGGCGAAGCTGGACTCGATCACGGTCGACTGAAGCGATACCAGGGTCACCCGTAGGGCCCTCCGGCCACGGGGGATACAGTGCGACGGCCGTTTTCCGGGGCGGCCGTCGCAGCTGGGGGAGACATGAGGAAGCGCACCGCCGTACAGGGACTGCTGGTCACGGCGACCGCCCTCGTCGCCGCGGCCGCCGGAGTCGGCGGCACCCTGCTCTACCAGCGGATCACCGCCCCGGACACCTCGGCCGTCGACGCGCAGGCCGCCGCGCTCGCCCAGGACCTGCGCCAGGACCTGACCGCCGGCTTCTACTCGGCGGGCGGCGGCACCTACGGCGGGCAGTTCACCGAGGGCACGATCGTCGCGCAGGTCGAGGAACACGGCGGCGCGCTGCTGAGCATCGACGCGGACGGTGCCCTCGGCCACACCGCCGAGGTGATGCTGGGCTTGGTGCCGCCCACCGGGACGACCGTCTCCGCGCACGCCTACCCCGTCCGCTGCTACCGCTTCACCTTCGCCCGCGGCGCCTTCAGCGTGAAGCACACCGACATGACCTGCCCGAACGCCCAGGCCGACGGCCGACCCGGCAGCCTCGCCGCACAGATGGGCGGACTGCTCGCCCGGCAGCCCGCCACCGCGAGCGCCTACCGCAAGATGTCGGCCGCCGGCTACGACCACACCGCCGACGGCGCCACACGGTTCCTGACCGACAAGCGCCTGGTCTCCGCCAAGGACACGGTGACCGGCCTCTCCGGCAGGGAGGCCGGCACCGGCGTCTACGCCGTGGCCCTGCGCGTCAACGGCGTCTGCCACTACCTGCGCATGGACTCCGGGTCCGCCGCCGCCGGGCTGATCCCCCTGTGGGCCGCCCCGGCCGACGAGCAGAAGGCCTGCGAGCCAGGAAAAGCGGCGACGGCGTCGGCCCTGTACGGAACCGATCCTGCAAAGGAAGGCTGAGCCAGCCCCATCCAGAGGACACCCCTAGCCGACCAGTCCCCTCCGCTGCTCGCTGAGGCTCTCCACCGCGCCCCCCTTGAAGTTCTCCCGAGCCACGGCAATCGCATCGTCCAGCACCTGAAGCGCCTCATCGACACGCCCCCGCTCCGCCAGCAGATCGGCCAGCTCGGCAGGCGCGTCCGCATACGCCCGCAGCACGTCGATCGCGTCCTCCTGACGCCCCTGCACATCCAGCAGGTGGGCCACCTTCTGTCCGGCGAGCCGCAGGGTGTCCTCCGGTTCCCCCGGTGGCACCGCCCGCACCGCGCCCACGGCCAGCAAGGCCACCGCCTCGTCGGCCCGGCCGTCCGCCACGAGCAGGTCGATCAGCAGCCGGAAGACGTGCGCCTCGCCGGCATCGACGCGGGCGCGGACCACGGCGACGGCCTCGTCCACGTGGCCGAGGCGCTCCAGTGTGAGCGCGAGTTGGCGCGCATGCCGTGAGATGTCCCGCTCGGCCAGCCGACGCAGCTCGTCGAGCATGTCGTGTTCGGCGAAGATCTGCGCCACCATCTGATCGGCCGGAGCGGCCCGGTCCTCGAGGGCCATGGCGTGCACCTCCTCGATCCGCCCCTGCGCGAGGAGCAGATGGGCGCGCAGGGCCCACTCCCGCCACGTGTCGCCCGGGGCGGCCAGCACCGTGACGGCCCGGCCGAGGAGGTCCCGGGACCGCAGCAGTTCGACCAACTCGTCGCGTATGTCCGGGTCCTGCGCGTACAGCCCGATCTTCAGGAGGGCGGCCGTGATCCAGACGTCCTCCTGCCCGGCGAGGGCCCCGGCCAGTACGGCGTCCAGGCGCGGGAGTCCGAGGCCCGCGTCCGCCAACTCCCGCAGCTCGTCCAGCAGTCCGTGTTCCGCGCAGTACCGGGCCAGGTACAGCCGGGCGTACGGCTCGTGGCGGACCTCGGCCCGCAGCACGTCCAACCGGCCCTCGTCCAGCAGCCTTTGGGGGTACAACCCCGGGGGCTGTCTGTCGAGAACGGACACCAGCGGCAGCCGCCACCGGCGTTCCAGTAGTACTGCCCCTGTGTTCCGTACGTCCTCATCCATGACGTGAGTCTCCCCGGTCCGAGGGGTGGTCAGTCGGCGTCAGGAACCACTCGAACAACGGCTGCGGGACGGAACCGCCCCCGCAGCGCCGCGTACAGCAGCGCGCTCACCGCGAAGCCGACCACGGGGGTGATGTCCCCGAAGGACGGCCAGTGCTCCGGCACGTAGCCGACGTAGTCCTCCTGGTTGGAGAAGAGCGGCACGGAGACCGCCACCCCGATCAACAGGGCTGCAAGGCCCGGCCAGTTGGTGAAGGAGCGGTCGGTCAGACGGGCCGCCGACTGCTCCTGGGGCACCCGCGCCCGCAGCCACCGCTCCACCAGGACCACGCCCAGCCACGGCGCCACCCAGTACGCGATCACCAGCAGGAACGCCTCGTACGCCGCCCCCGCGTCCGAGAGCGAGGCCCACGCCGCCGCCGTACCGGCCACCCCGGACACCACGACCAGCACGCTCCGGCTCAGCCAGGCGGGGAGGTTCAGGCCGAAGGAGGCGATCGAGATCGCGCCGGAGTACACGTTGAGGGCGTTCGCCGAGACCGCGCCCAGGATGATCGCGAGCAGCACCAGGTCGCCGAGCCAGCCCGGGAGATGGCCGGTGAAGGCCGCCGTCGGGGTCGCGTCCTTGGGGGCCACGATGGTCGCCGAGGCCGCGCCGATCACCGCGACCACGGTGACCGACAGGAAGAGGCCGAGCGCGGGGTACAGGACCGTCCTGGCCTTGTTCGCCGTACGGGGGAGATAGCGCGAGTAGTCCGAGGCGTACGGGTTCCAGCCCGCCGCGTAGCCCCAGGCCGCGCTGAACGCGAGCAGGAAGCCGCCGATTCCGCCGCCCGTGCCGCCCCCGCCGAGGTGCGCGTCCTTGAAGGTCCACACCCCGGCCAGCAGGAAGATCACCGTCAGGGCGGGGAAGGCGTACTTCTCGAAGACGTGGACGAAGTTGTGGCCGATGAAACCGATCAGGATCTCGGCGGCCACCACGAGGAGGAGGGACGGCAGCGGCCGTAGCCCGGTCAGGGTGTTGAGCGCGAAGGCCGCGCTCACGCTGTTCACCGCGAACCAGCCGACGCCCGCCACCAGGCCGTTGGCCGCGGCGGGCAGGATGTTGCCGCGGTGGCCGAAGGACAGGCGGCCGATCACCATCTGCGGCACCCCGAACCGCGGCCCGTCCAGGGACAGCACGCCCTGGGTGAGCGCGCCGAGCGCGGTGCCGAGCACGATGGCGGCCGTGGCCTGCCAGAAGCTCAGACCGAAGAAGAGGACCGCGATCACACCGATGAAGACGGTCGCGAACTCGATGTTCGGAGAGGCCCAGGTCCACAGCAGTTGCAGCGGACCGCCGTGGCGTTCGGACTCGGGGATGGGTTCCGAGCCCGCCGACTCGACGGCGATGACCTTGTCACCATAGGCGGGAGCGAGGGTGCCGGCGGAGTCGGCGGGAGCTGTCGTCATGCGAGGTAAGTGTCCGGTTCGCGTCCACTCCCGCCCAGGGGCGCAATGTCCGCTTCGGGGGGCTCGGCGGCGTACAGCTTGTCAGTCGGCCCTGGGGTCCTCGCCGGACTCGCGGCGCTTCAGCTCCTCCTCGCGGCGGCGCAGGTCGGCCTCCCAGTCCTTCAGCAGGGCCTCGTCCTTCTTGTTGTCCGCCTTCAGGGAGTTCAGGAACTCCGGGTTGTCGTCGGGAGCGACGTACTGCGTGCGGTGGTTGCGGTGCCACTCCGAGGGCGTACGGCCGTTCGCCGGCGGGGTGCGCAGCTTGCCGGCCGCGAGCCACGCGACGGGGCCGACGATCCAGAACAGCAGGATGATGAAGACCCAGGCGATCTTGGGGAGGTGCTTGGCCTCGTCCTCGGGGGTGTTGAGGCAGTCGATGAACGCGTAGATCGTCAGCGCCAGCGGGATCAGGTACATCAGCAGCCGGAACATGTGCTTTTGGCCCCCAGGGAACGTTGTGTGGAGCCTGTGACAGGCCCCTGACGGGGTCAGGGTAGCGGCTCGGGGATACTGGACCCCATGGCTTACGACGATCTTCGCTCCCTGCTCAGGGCACTGGAACGCGAGGGAGACCTCAAGCGGATCAAGGCCGAGGTCGACCCGTATCTCGAGGTCGGGGAGATCGTCGACCGGGTGCAGAAGGCGGGCGGTCCCGCGCTGCTCTTCGAGAACGTCCGCGGGTCCGCGATGCCGCTCGCCATGAACGTCTTCGGGACCGACCGACGGCTCCTGAAGGCCCTCGGCCTGAAGTCGTACGGCGACATCTCCGAGAAGATCGGCGGACTGCTGCGGCCCGAACTGCCGCACGGCTTCGTGGGCGTGCGGGAGGCCTTCGGGAAGCTCGGCGCGATGACGCACGTCCCGCCGAAGAAGGTGAAGTCCGGGGACGCCCCGGTCCAGGAGGTCGTCCTCACCGGGGACGACGTCGATCTCGACCAGCTCCCCGCCCTCTTCACCTGGCCGCAGGACGGGGGTTCCTTCTTCAACCTGGGCCTGACCCACACCAAGGACCCGGAGTCCGGGATCCGCAACCTCGGTCTGTACCGCCTGCAGCGCCACGACAAGCGCACGATCGGCATGCACTGGCAGATCCACAAGGACAGCCGCAACCACTACCAGGTCGCGGCCCGGCGGGGCGAACGCCTCCCGGTGGCCATCGCCTTCGGCTGCCCGCCCGCGGTCACCTACGCCTCCACGGCCCCCCTCCCCGGCGACATCGACGAGTACCTCTTCGCCGGGTTCATCGCCGGCAAGCGGATTGAGATGGTGGACTGCAAGACGGTCCCGCTCCAGGTCCCGGCGCAGGCCGAGGTGGTCATCGAGGGATGGCTGGAGCCGGGCGAGATGCTGCCGGAGGGACCCTTCGGCGACCACACCGGGTTCTACACCCCGCAGGAGCCGTTCCCCGCGCTGAAGATCGACTGCGTGACGATGCGGAAGCGGCCGCTGCTCCAGTCGATCGTCGTAGGCCGCCCCCCGACGGAGGACGGACCGCTGGGCCGTGCGACGGAGCGCTTCTTCCTTCCGTTGCTGAAGATCATCGTGCCGGACATCGTGGACTACCACCTGCCCGAGGCGGGCGGCTTCCACAACTGCGCGATCGTCTCGATCGACAAGAAGTACCCGAAGCACGCGCAGAAGGTGATGCACGCAGTCTGGGGGGCACACATGATGTCCCTGACCAAGCTGATCGTGGTCGTCGACGCCGACTGCGACGTGCACGATCTGCACGAGGTCGCCTGGCGGGCGCTGGGCAACACGGACTACGCCCGTGACCTCTCGGTCGTCGAAGGACCCGTCGATCATCTCGACCATGCCTCCTACCAGCAGTTCTGGGGCGGCAAGGCGGGCATCGACGCGACGAAGAAGTGGCCCGAGGAGGGCTACACGCGCGACGGCGGCTGGCCCGACATGGTGCTGTCCGACCCGGAGACGGCGGCGAAGGTCGACCGCCGGTGGAAGGAGTACGGCCTGTGAGCAGCGCCTCTGCGGCACTCCCGCAACCGGGACGCACGAAAGCCTTCCTGCGGCTGGTGATGATCGAGCACTCGGTCTTCGCGCTGCCGTTCGCGTACATCGCCGCGCTCACCGCGATGTTCGAGTGGGACCGGAACATCCACTGGGGGCGGCTGCTCCTGGTGACGATCTGCATGGTCGGCCTGCGGACCTTCGCTATGGCGGTCAACCGGATCATCGACCGGGAGATCGACGCGCGGAACCCCCGGACGGCACAGCGCGAGCTGGTCACCGGTGCGATGTCGGTGAAGCACGCCTGGACCGGGGCGCTGGTCGCGGTCGTGGTCTTCCTCGGCTCGGCGGCGCTGCTCAACCCGCTGTGCCTGGCGCTGGCCCCCGTCGCCGTCATCCCGATGGTGGTCTACCCCTACGGCAAGCGGTTCACGAACTTCCCGCAGGCCATCCTGGGTCTCGCCCAGGCGATGGGACCGGTGGGCGGCTGGCTCGCGATCACGGGGTCCTGGTCCTGGGACGCGGTTGTCCTGGGGCTCGCCGTGGGTATCTGGATCGGCGGGTTCGACCTGATCTACGCCTGCCAGGACGTGGAGACGGACCGCGAGATCGGCGTCATGTCGGTGCCGGCGCGCTTCGGTATCCCGGCGGCGATCTGGGGTGCCCGGGTCTGTCACTTCCTGACGATGTCCCTCCTCATCTGGTACGCCGTCGCCACGGAGGCGGGTGGGTTCTTCTGGGTGGGGCTGATGATCGTCGCGGGTGCGTTCGTGTACGAGCACTCGATCGTGCGGCCGCATGATCTGTCCCGCCTGAACCGGGCGTTCTTCAGCGTCAACGGCTTCATCGGGATTGCCCTGTTCGTGTGTGCGTTGCTGGATCTGCTGGTGCGGGGACTGACGGTCTGAGGCGGCCCCGCGCCGCTAGGCGGGTTCAGGCGTCCGCCGCTTGAACACGAACGCCGTCGCCACTCCCGCCACCAGTCCCAGCAGGTGCCCCTGCCAGCTGACCCCCGACTGCGTGGGCGCCAGGCCCACCAGGATCGACGTGCCCCACACCGCACCGACCAGCAGACCCACCAGCACCCCCAGCGGGCGCCGCTCCACGAAGCCGGTGACCAGCAGGTAGCCGAACAGGCCGAAGATCAGGCCCGAGGCGCCCGCCGTGTTGGTGTGGGCCGGGGCTATGAGCCAGACGCCCAGGCCGTCGGCCACGATGATCAGGGCGCAGACGGCGGCGAACCGGCGCAGGCCGCCGAGGGCCGCGAGGAAGCCCATGACCAGCAGCGGGACGGTGTTCGCGGCCACGTGGGCGAAGCCGAAGTGGATGAAGGCGGCCGGGACGACGTCGACCAGCTCGGACGGGGTGCGTGGTGTGATGCCGAGGCCGTCGAGCGCGTGGCCGCTCGCCACGTCCACGACTTCCAGCAGCCACAGCAGCGCGACCCAGCCCACCATCACCTTGGCCGCGGCCTTGGCACGGTCACCGCGCGACCACTCGAGTTCCCTGCCCGTCATGGCACCACCCCCACCACTCACTCGTCCCCGTCCAAGGAACGACCGGACCCCTTGGCCGGTTCCCACCCTGCGACGCCGGATAGGCTCGGGGGTGTGAACCCAGTCAAGCCAGGAGAGACGCGGCGTACGCCTTGGATCGTAGGGGTGTCCGGCGCCTCCGGCACCCCGTATGCCGCGTCCGTGCTGCGCGCGCTCCTCGCCGCCGGTGAGAGCGTCGACCTGGTGGTCTCCCGTGCCTCGCGGCTCACCCTCCTCGACGAGACGGGGATCTCCTTCCGAGACGCGCGCTGGCGCGAGGACCTGCGGGAATGGCTGGACCGGGGGGCCGACGGCAAGCCCGGCACCTTCGAGGCGGACATCACCGACGTGCGGTACTGGAACGCCGGGGACCTGGCCGCGGGGCCGTCCTCGGGGTCGTATCCGAGCAAGGGGATGCTGATCGTCCCCGCCTCCACCGCCTGCGTCGCCGGAGTCGCCCTCGGCCTCTCCAAGGACCTGCTGCAGCGGGCCGCGAGCGTCACCCTCAAGGAGCGCCGCAAGCTGGTCGTGGCCGTACGGGAAACCCCCTTGAACGGCCAGACCCTCCGGCACCTCGTCACGCTCGACGACGCGGGCGCGACCGTCGTCCCCGCCTCGCCGGCCTTCTACGCGGGAGCCACCCACATCCAGGACCTGGTGGACTTCGTCGCCGGGCGGGTGCTGGACGCTGCGGGGGTCGGGCACGACCTGTACCGCCGCTGGGAGGGCGAGCTGGGCGGCGGCTCGTCGGGTCAGTAAGGCACGTGGCAGTACCTCTCATCACTTCAGGCACTTTTCAGCGGAAGGCTTCGATCGCATGGACGCGGTGGACAGGCAGCTCATCCAGGCCCTGAGGGAGAACGGCCGGGCCTCCTACGCGGAGCTGGGACGCCTCGTCGGTCTGTCGGGACCCAGCGTCACCGACCGCATCAACCGGCTGGAGGCGGCCGGGGTCATCACCGGTTACCGCGCCACCGTCGACGCCGCCTCGCTCGGCCTCGGCGTCACCGCGCTGATCGGTATCTCGCTGGGGGACGCGGTCGACCACGAGGACGTGGCGCGCCGGCTGAGGGACCTCGGCGAGATCGAGGACTGCTGGTTCATCGCGGGCGACGACTCGTACATGCTGAAGGTCCGGGCGTCGGACGTCGACGGTCTGGAGAAGATCATCCGGCGGCTGTCCGGGACCAAGGGCGTCTCCAGGACCCGTACCACGATCGTGCTCTCCACGAAGTGGGAGAACCGGGTCGGAGAGCTGCCCGAAGAGGCGTAGACGTACGGTTGTCGGAGTCGTTCGGGGTCGTCGGAAGAGGTGTGGGCATGGATGTCGGGCTCAAGCGCGAGCTGGAGGAGAAGGTCGGGGCCGGTGAACGGCTGACCCGTGAGGACGGCATCGCACTGTACGAGTCGGACGACCTGGCCTGGCTCGGCGGCCTCGCGCACGAGGTGCGGACGCGGAAGAACGGCGACGTCGTCCACTTCAACGTCAACCGCCACCTCAACATGACCAACGTGTGCACGGCGTCCTGCGCCTACTGCTCCTTCCAGCGCAAGCCGGGCGAGAAGGACGCGTACACGATGCGCATCGAGGAGGCGGTGAAGCTCGCCAAGGCGATGGAGGGCGAGAACCTCACCGAGCTGCACATCGTCAACGGCCTGCACCCGAACCTGCCGTGGCGCTACTACCCGCGCTCGCTGCGGGAGTTGAAGGCCGCGCTCCCGGACGTGTCCCTGAAGGCGTTCACCGCGACGGAGATCCACCACTTCGAGACCATCTCGGGTCTGTCGGCGTCGGAGATCCTGGACGAGCTGATCGACGCGGGCCTGGAGTCCCTCACCGGCGGTGGCGCGGAGATCTTCGACTGGGAGGTCCGGCAGCACATCGTGGACCACAGGACCCACTGGGAGGACTGGTCCCGGATCCACCGCCTGGCGCACGAGAAGGGTCTCAAGACCCCGAGCACCATGCTGTACGGCCACATCGAGGAGCACAGGCACCGCGTCGACCACGTCCTGCGCCTGCGCGAGCTCCAGGACGAGACCGGCGGCTTCCAGGTCTTCATCCCGCTGCGTTACCAGCACGACTTCGTGGACGTGAAGGACGGCAAGGTCAGGAACCGCCTCCAGGCGCGCACGCGGATGGCGACGGGCGCCGAGGCCCTGAAGACCTTCGCGGTCTCACGGCTGCTGTTCGACAACGTCCCGCACGTCAAGGTCTTCTGGGTCATGCACGGCGTCCAGACCGCCCAGCTGGCCCTCCAGCACGGCGCGGACGACATGGACGGCTCGGTGGTCGAGTACAAGATCACCCACGACGCCGACAACTACGGCACCCCGAACAAACTGACCCGCGAGGACCTGCTGGACCTGATCCGCGACGCGGGCTTCCGCCCGGTGGAGCGGAACACGCGGTACGAGATCATCCGCGAGTACGACGGTCCGGACGCGGGACGCCGTGAGGAGCCGCAGCCGATGCGGCTCTGACCCCGAGGCCGGACGCGTAGGGGCGCGGGGAACTGCGCGACCAGCCCCACGGGCCCGCAGCCGCGCTTCCGGCACAAGTGGCCCCCTCCGGTCGCGCGGGCCCGCCTCCAGCGACGCCGCCACCTGGCGGACGGCAGTTGCACCCCCCCAGGGGCGCGGGGAACTGCGCGACCAGACCCGACCGGCCCGCAGCCGCGCTTCCGGCACAAGTCGTCCCCTTCGTTCGCGTTCCCCCACCCCGGGTACTCGCCCACCATGGTGAGCACCAAGTCACCCGAAGACGCCTACACCGCCGAACCCTTCGTTCCCGGTCGCGGCGGTCTGGCCGCTCTGCGCAAGGCCGCCGCCGACTGCCGTGGCTGTCCGCTTCACCGGGACGCCACCCAGACGGTGTTCGGCGAGGGCGCCGCACACGCGCGCGTGATGCTCGTCGGGGAGCAGCCCGGTGACCAGGAGGACCGGCAGGGGAAGCCCTTCGTCGGTCCCGCCGGCAAGCTGCTCGACCGTGCCCTCGCGGAGGCCGGTATCGAACCGGCCGACGCCTACGTCACCAACGCGGTGAAGCACTTCAAGTTCACGCAGGCCGAGCCCCGCAAGCGCCGTATCCACAAGGCGCCCAGCCTCCGGGAGATGACGGCCTGCGGCCCCTGGCTCGCCAAGGAGCTGGAGATCGTCGAACCGGAGCTGATCGTCGTCCTCGGTGCCACCGCGGGCAAGGCGCTGCTCGGCTCGTCGTTCCGGGTGACGCAGGTGCGCGGGACCGTGCTGGAGGAGGAGATCCACGGCAGGCGGGAGCGGCTCGTGCCGACCGTGCATCCGTCGGCCGTGCTGCGGGCCGAGGACAGGGAGGCCGCGTACCGGGGCCTGGTGGCGGACCTGGAGGTGGCGGCCCGCGCGCTGGGGTGACGCAGGTGACGCCGGAACCCACTTGAGGCGACAGATGCGTAATGGCTAGCCTCGCACCATGCCCCTTACCTTCACCCTCGACCCGGCCGTCACCCCCGCCCTTCGCGACGGGGTCCTCGACCTGTGGACGGACGTCTCCAACGCGGGCGGCGCCGTCGGTTTCGTGGCGCCGGTGGAGCGGGAGACGATCCGCCCCGAACTGGTGAAGCACTTCGTGGGGATGGCGGAGGGGCGGACGCGGCTGCTCGTCGGACACGACGAGGACGGACAGGTCGCCGCCACCGCCTTCTTCAGCTTCAACACGCACCGGCTCATGACCCACTGGGTGTGGCTGTACACGGTGATGGTCCACCCTCGCCATCAGGGCAGGGGCTACGGCCGCGACCTCCTCTCGGCGGCGGCCGACGGGGCCCGCACCTTCGAGGACATCGGGGCGATACGGCTCACCTGTCGCGGCGGCCTCGGTCTGGAGCGTTTCTACGGCTCCTGCGGCTACAAGGAGGTCGGCCGCATACCCGGCGCGATCCGCGTCGCGCCGGGTGACGACCGGGACGACGTGATCATGCTGCTGCCGCTCGCGTGACCCGCTTCGAAGATCGGGTGCCCGGCGTGCTTCACTGGACGGTGCCCCTTTGGGGTGTTCAGGCCGTTCGATACGGATACGGAAGAGTGGATTGACATGCTCCGCTACACGCTGATGCGCCTCGGGATCCTGGTGGGCTGCCTCGTGGTCGTCTGGGGCCTCGTCTACTCCGGCCTCGCCCCGCGCGGCCTCGGCGCTTCCAACGGCATGTGGATCGTCCTGCTCTCCCTGTTGCTCTCGGCTCCGATCAGCTTTGTCGTCCTGCGCAAGGAGCGTGACCGCGCCTCCATCAAGGTCGTGCAGCGGGTCGACCGGATGAAGGCCAACCTGGAGGCGAACCGCAGCCAGGAGGACGAGGCCGCCGACGAGGCGAGCCGTCCCCAGGGGCAGGCCCCGCAGACCTCCTGACGTCAACGCCCGCGCTGCCGTGACCGCGTGACCGTAGGCTTTGCGCATGGGTGTCGTGAAGAGCAAGCGGATGCCGCGTGCCGTGCGGGAACAGCAGATGCTGGACGCCGCTGTGGAGATCTTCGGGCAGCGTGGGTACATGGCCGCCTCGATGGACGAGATCGCCGAACTCGCCGGTGTGTCGAAGCCGTTGGTGTATCTGTACCTGAACTCCAAGGAAGACCTCTTCACCGCGTGCATCCGCCGGGAGGCGGCCGCGCTCACGGAGGCGGTGCGGACGGGGGTGCGGACGGAGCTGCCCGCCGACCGGCAGCTCTGGGACGGGCTGCTGGCGTTCTTCACCCACACCTCGCGGAACCCGCCCGCCTGGTCCGTGCTGCATCTCCAGGCCCGTATCCACGGTGAGGCGTTCGCCGCCGAGGTCGCCGCGATGCGCGAGGAGATCGTGGCGTTCGTGACCCAACTGATCGTGGTCGCGGCCCGCGAGGCGCACCGCGATCCCGACCTGCCCGAGCGTGAGGTCGCCGGCCTCGCCGAGGCGCTCGTCGGCGCCGCGGAGTCCCTCGCGGCCTGGGCCAACGCGACCGAGGGCGTGACCGCGAGGCAGTCGGCGGCCACCCTCATGAACTTCGCGTGGGCGGGCCTCGGAAACCTGATGGAGGGCCGGCCGTGGACCCTCCGGGACGTACCCACCGAGGGCACACCGATGCAGGTCGGCTGACGACGGCGTCCGAGGCGCGACGAGGCCCGCGCCCGCCTCAAGTCAGCGGATGGACGCCCCCGCTCACATGCACGCGCTCCCCGTCGCACAGTTCGAAGCGCTCGCCGTTCGCCGCGTACGTCACCGTGCCCGGCAGCAGTACCGGTGCCCTGAACTCCGCCCGGACCAGCACCGCTTGGGGCGTGCCGTGGGCGGCCAGGCAGCGGGCCGCCGTCCACATGCCGTGCGCGATCGCCCTCGGGAAGCCGAAGAGGCGTGCCGTCAGCGGATACAGGTGGATCGGGTTGCGGTCGCCGGACGCGGCGGCGTAACGCCGGCCGATGTCCCCGGCCAGCCGCCACTCGTCGACGCCGGGCAGCGGTTCATGCCGCTCGCGGTCCTGCTCCCGGTCGGTTCCCTTCGTGCGGTGCCGGGCCAGATACGTGCTCACCGACTCCCATACGACCTCCTCGCCCACCCGCAGCTCGGTGACCACCGCGGCCTCCGTACCGCGCCGGTGTGCCGCCAACCCGTCGACGTACACGGTGAGTTCGTACTCGCCCGTCGCCACCAGCCCCCGGTACCGCGTGATCTCGATCGACGTGTGCACCAGCCCGAGCAACGGCAGCGGGAAGTCCCGCCCGCTCATCAGGCTCATGGCCAGCGGAAAGCCCAGCACATGCGGATACGTCACCGGCAAAGCGTCCTCCCCGGTGGGGAACCCGCACACCCGCTCGTAGGCGGCGAGCCGCGCGAGGTCCACCCGCAGACCGGGCAGCACCAGCCGGGTGCGGGGGAAGTCCGCGGTCGCGGCGGGCCGCTTGAAGGGCGAGCGCAGGGCGCCCAAGGCGAGCAGGGGCGTGAGGGAGGGAGAGTGAGCGAGGACGGTCAGCGGTCCGCGGGGATCCGAGCCCTGGCCGTTCGACTCCTCGCCGCACGACCCCTCGGCCTGCCCGTCGTCCGAGTGCATCCCCACTACGCCCCCAGCAGACTCTGGCCGCACACCCGCACGACCTGCCCGTTCACCGCGCCGGACGCCGGGTGCGCCAGCCATGCCGTCGTCTCGGCCACGTCGGCCGGCAGGCCGCCCTGTCCGAGGGAGTTCATCCGCCGCCCCGCCTCCCGGATGAACAGCGGGATCGCCGCCGTCATCTTCGTCTCGATGAACCCGGGAGCGACCGCGTTCACCGTGACCCCGTGCTCGGCCCGCGCCCGGGGCGCCAGGGAGCGCACCAGCCCGACGACACCGGCCTTGCTCGCGCCGTAGTTGGTCTGCCCGGCGTTCCCCGCGAGCCCCGCGATGGACGCGGTGGCGACGATCCGTCCGCCCCGCCGCAGCGTGCCCGTCTCCAGCAGCGCGTCCGTCGTGCGCAGCACGCTCGCCAGGTTCACCTCGAGCACCGAACTCCAGCGCTCCGCGGGCATGTTGACCAGCCGCCGGTCCCGGGTGATTCCCGCGTTGTGGACCAGCACGTCCAGCCCCTCGGGCAGCGCCTGCGCGATCCGCGCACCCGCGTCCGCGGCCGTGATGTCCAGCGCGAGGGCACTGCCCCCGAGCCGCGCGGCAAGCTGCTCGGCATCCGCCTGCGCCCCCGGCACATCGAGTACGACCACTCGGGCCCCGTCCCTGGCCAGCGTCTCGGCGACCGCCGCACCGATGCCCCGCGCGCCGCCGGTCACCAGGGCCGTCCGCCCGGCGAGCGGGAGGGACCAGTCGACGTCGGCCTCCTGCGCCTCCCCGACCTCGATCACCTGACCGCTGACGTACGCCGACTTGGGGGAGAGCAGGAAGCGCAGCGTCGATTCCGCGGCCGCCGCGTCGGACAGCCGTACGAGATTGACCGTTCTGCCCCGCCCGATCTCCTTGCCCAGCGAGCGGGTGAATCCCTCCAACGCCTGCTGGGCGGCGGCCTGGTGATGGTCGACGGGATCGAGCGGCGCCCCCAGGACGACGACCCGTCCGCTCTCGGCGACCGACCGCACGACCGGGTGCAGTGCCGCGTGCACCTCCGCGAGCCCCTCGATGTCCCGCACCCCGGTGGCGTCGAGGAGCACCGCGGCGGGCGCGTCAGAAGACGCCACCAGCTCCAGCCCGGCCGGCTCGGTCAGCTCCGACTTGCCCGCCGTGAGACGCAGCACCCCACCCCGGAACCCCGGGAACTCCTCCGACCACCGCCGCAGCACCGTCGGCTGCGGAAGCCCCAGACGGCGGGTGAGGAACCGACCCGGCGCGGTGCCGGTGAAGCTCAGATAGCGGTCGGCCATGTCCATCTCCCGGGTCGGTCGCAGATTCCTTACTCTGGAGTAAGGTTACCGTAGGTAAGGCTATGTCCGAGGTGAGGAGCTGGTGGAAATGAGCCCCCTGAAGCCGCCGGTCGCCCGGCGTGTGGCGATCGTCGCCGGTGCCCGCGTCCCCTTCGCCCGCTCGGACGGCCCGTACGCCACCGCCTCGAACCAGGACATGCTCACCGCCGTCCTCGACGCCCTCGTCGAACGTCAGGGCCTCCAGGGCCCCGGCGCGGTCGGGGAGTTCGTCGCGGGTGCCGTCCTCAAGCACAGCCGCGACTTCAACCTCGCCCGGGAGACGGTCCTCGGCTCGAAACTGGACCCGCGCACCCCGGCGTACGACATCCAGCAGGCCTGTGGGACCGGTCTCCAGGCCGTCATCGCCGCCGCCAACAAGATCGCCCTGGGGCAGACGGAATCCGCGATCGCGGGCGGCGCGGACACCGCGAGCGACGCCCCCCTCGGCGTCAACGACGACCTGCGTCGCATCCTGCTGGAGGCCCGGCGCGCGAAGTCGGCCGGCGGTCGCCTGAAGGCGCTCGCGCGCATCCGTCCGACCCACCTCGTCCCCGACATCCCCCGCAACGCCGAACCGCGCACCGGCCTGTCCATGGGCGAGCACGCGGCCGTCACCGCCCGCGCGTGGGGCGTGACCCGGGAGGACCAGGACGAGCTGGCGGCGACGAGTCATCAGCGGCTGGCGGCGGCGTACGAACGTGGCTTCTTCGGGGAGTTGGTGGTCCCCTTCCGCGGACTGGCCCGCGACCAGAACCTCCGCCCCGACTCGTCGGTCGGCAAACTCGCCTCACTCAAACCGGTGTTCGGGCTCAAGGACCCCGAACCGACCATGACGGCCGGCAACTCGACCCCGCTGACGGACGGGGCGGCGGTCGTGCTGCTCGCGTCGGAGGAGTGGGCGAGGGCGCGCGGCCTGGAGGTGCTGGCCTACCTCACGGCGTACGAGACGGCGGCCGTGGACTTCGTGCAAGGGGATGTCGTACAGGGAGAGGACGGTCTGCTCATGGCCCCCGCGTACGCCGTCCCCCGCATGCTGGAGCGAGCCGGTCTCGGCATGGCGGACTTCGACCTGGTCGAGATCCACGAGGCCTTCGCCTCCCAGGTCCTGGCGACCCTCGCGGCCTGGGAGAAGCAGGGCCTGGCCCCGGTGGACCGGGCCCGCCTCAACGTCACCGGATCCTCCCTCGCCACCGGGCATCCCTTCGCCGCGACCGGTGCAAGGATCGTCGCCACGCTCGCGAAGCTGCTGGCCGAGCGGGACGGCCCGGGCCGCGGCCTGATCTCGGTGTGCGCGGCGGGAGGACAGGGGGTGACGGCGATTCTGGAGCGGCCGTAAGCGCCGATAGCTGACAAAGTCTCACTTTGCGGTCGAGGTTGCACAGTCCCGGCTCCGGACCATCAACGAACCCGCACAGACCCCCCACTTGGGCCACTTAGGATCACCGTCCTAACCCCAGGTAACCCTTCCAGGCGCACTCGCGGGTGAACGCCCCGGTACGTCCCCTGCGTACCTCATGCAGCGGAACGCTACCGAGCTGCACGTCCCAGGAGCTGACCATGTCCCTCTCGTACGTGTCCGGTCACGACTACGACGGCGCACCCGTGCTCGTGGAACCCGAGATCGTGCGGCTGGACGGTGAGGTCCGCGAGGTGTCGGTGCCGCCACTGGTCCCGCCGCTGACCCATGGCTCGCTCGCCGACCTGCCCTTCGACAACGCCGAGGCGGCGCCGGAGCAGCGGGTGATGAGCCGCCGCACGGAGGACGGCCGCTGGGTCGATCTGACGGCGGCGGAGTTCGCCGGGCAGGTGCTGGCCGTGGCGAAGGGCATGATCTCGGAGGGCCTGATGCCGGGCGACCGGGTCGCGATCATGGCGCGCACGACGTACGAGTGGACGCTCCTCGACTTCGCCGCCTGGGCCGCGGGCCTGGTGACGGTTCCCATCTACCCCACGTCCTCCGTCTTCCAGACCCGGTTCATCCTCCAGGACTCCGGCGCGGTCGCCCTGGTGACGGAGACGGCCGGCCAGGCCGCCGCCCTCGGTCCCGAGCTCAGCCGCCTTCCCGACCTGCGGCACATGTGGATCATGGAGAAGGGGCATGTGGAGCGTCTGGGAGAGCTCGGGCAGGCCGTCCCCGACCAGGAGATCGGTGTACGGCGCGGCATGCTGGGCCCTGGCACGGTCGCCACCGTCGTCTACACCTCCGGCACCACCGGCCGCCCCAAGGGCTGTGTGCTCAGCCACGGCAACTTCCTCGCCGAGGTCGACAACGCGATCGAGCTCCTCTACCCGGTCTTCAAGTCGAAGTCGGACGACACCGACCTGGCGACCCTCCTCTTCCTGCCCATCTCGCACGTCTTCGGCCGCATGGTGGCCATCGCCTGCGTCCGCGCCCGCGTCCGCCTCGGCCACGCGCCGAGTCTCCAGGCCGAGGACCTGCTGGCCGACCTGAGCAGCTTCAAGCCGACCTTCCTCCTCGTGATCCCCTACATGCTGGAGAAGGTCTTCAACAACGCCCGCGCCAAGGCGGAGAGCGGCGGCCGGGTGACGGTCTTCGACCGCGCGACCAACGTCGCCGTCCGCTACGGCGAAGCGATGGAGAGCCGCCACGCGGGCACCGGCTCCGGCCCGGGTGCGGGCCTCAGAGCCGCCCGCACCTTCTACGACCCGCTCGTCTACCGCCGTATCCGCAACGCCATGGGCGGCAGGATCCGGCACATCATCTCCGGCGGTTCCCCGCTCGGCCGCCGTCTCGCCGCGTTCTACGCGGGCGCGGGCATGGAGATCTACGAGGGCTACGGACTGACGGAGTCGACGGGGGCCGCGACCTGTACCCCTCCCCTGAAGCCCCGCCTGGGCACGGTCGGCTGGCCCATCCCGGGCACCCGGGTCCGCATCGCGGCCGACGGCGAGATCCTGCTGAACGGCGGTCAGGTGTTCCGGGGTTACTGGGACCCGTACGGCGACGGGGTGGCCCCCGCCTCGGCCGACGGCTGGTTCCCGACCGGCGACATCGGACAGCTGGACGACGAGGGCTATCTGACGATCACGGGCCGCAAGAAGGAGATCCTGATCACGGCCGGCGGCAAGAACGTCGCCCCGGCCCCGCTGGAGAACTGGCTCCGCTCGCACCCCCTGATCTCGCAGTGCATGGTCCTCGGTGACCGCCGCCCCTACATCTCGGCCCTCATCAGCCTGGACATGGACGGCGTCAACCACTGGCGCCAGATGAACGGCAAGCACCCTGTTCCCGCCGAACTCCTCATCGACGACGAGGAGTTGAGGGCGGTCCTGCAACGCGCGGTGGACGAGGCGAACAAGATGGTCTCCCGCCCCGAGTCCATCCGCCGCTTCACCGTCCTGCCGACCGACCTCACCGAGGCGGCGGGCCATCTGACCCCGTCGATGAAACTGCGCCGGGAGGCGGTCATGCGCGACTTCGCGGGGGCGATCGAGGGGCTCTACGAGCGCTGAGCCCGGGGTCGGTGGAGACCTCATGAAGACGTTTGCGGTCCGCTGCAAGTGTGACCTAGGTTTGGTGTACGAAACGGTTTCGGACCGATGTGGGGTCCGAGCAATCCGAGCCCCATGAGGGGAGCACCAACGTGGAAGCCATTCCGGCAGCCACCGCCCAGGTCGTGCCGTCCGGCCAGTCCCAGGCCCCGTCGAAACACCGATGGTGGGCGCTGGCCGTGATCGGCCTCGCCCAGCTCATGGTCGTGCTCGACGCCACGATCGTGAACATCGCGCTGCCGTCCGCGCAGCAGGACCTGGGCTTCGACAACAACGGCCGGCAGTGGATCGTCACCGCCTATTCCCTCGCCTTCGGAAGCCTGCTGCTGCTCGGCGGCCGCCTCGCCGACCTCTTCGGCCGCAAGACGACCTTCATCATCGGCATCGTCGGCTTCGCCGCCGCCTCCGCGGTCGGCGGCGCGGCGAACGGCTTCACCATGCTGGTCGTCGCACGCGCGGTGCAGGGCCTGTTCGGCGCCCTGCTCGCCCCGGCGGCCCTCTCCCTGCTGACGACGACGTTCACCGAACCCAAGGAACGCGCCAGGGCGTTCGGCATCTTCGGAGCCATCGCCGGTTCCGGCGCCGCCGTCGGCCTGGTCCTCGGCGGTCTGCTCACCGAGTACCTGGACTGGCGCTGGACGCTGTACGTCAACGACGTCATCGCGGTTCTCGCGCTTGTCGGCGCGGTCGTCTTCCTCGGCCGCTCCGTCCCGGCCGAACGGCCCCGGCTGGACATCCCCGGCGTGGTCCTGGTCTCCGGCGGCCTGTTCGGCGTCGTCTACGGCTTCGCCAACGCGGAGACGCACGACTGGGACAACTGGATGACCTGGGGCTTCCTCGCCGCGGGCGGTGTCCTGCTGGTGGCGTTCTTCCTCTGGCAGGCGCGGGCGAAGCACCCCGTGCTGCCGCTGCGGGTCCTCGCCGACCGCGACCGCGCCGCCGCCCTGTCGACCATCCTCATCTCGTCCGCCGGGATGTTCGGCGTCTTCCTCTTCCTCACCTACTACCTCCAGTCGACGCTGGGCTATTCACCGGTCAAGAACGGCGTGGCCTTCCTGCCGATGGTGGGCGCGCTGATGGTCATGGCGCAGCTGTCCACCAACTGGCTGGTCCCGAAGATCGGCCCCAAGATCGTCGTACCCGTCGGCATGCTGGTGGCCGCGGGCGGCATGGTCTGGCTGACCCGCCTCGGCCTCGACAGCAGCTACGCCTCCCACGTGCTGCCGCCGCTTCTGCTGCTCGGCGCGGGGCTCGGCATGTCGATGCCCGCGGCGATGAGCTACGCCACCCTCGGGGTGCAGGCGAACGACCAGGGCGTGGCCTCGGCGGCCCTCAACACCACCCAGCAGGTGGGCGGTTCGATCAGCACCGCGCTGCTGAACACCCTGGCCGCCACCGCCGCCACCCACTACGCCGAGGACCACCTGTCCGACCCGCTGGTCAAGGCGAACGCGGCGCTGCACAGCTACGAGGTCGCCTACTGGTGGTCGGCGGGCTTCTTCGCCGTCGGCGTGATCATCACGGCGCTGCTGTTCCGCGCGAAGAGGAGGCAGACCGCGCCCGCGGAGCAGGCCGAGACACCGGCACCCGCCCCCACGGTCACCGCTCCCGCCGTGGACACGGCGGCGCCCGTCATCCGCGGACAGGTGCGCAACGGCACGGGCGCCCCCGTACCCCGTACCGCCATCACCCTGCTCGACGGCTCCGGCCGCCAGCTGGCCCGCGCCACCTCCGGCGAGGACGGCACATACGCCCTGGCCACCGCCGAGCGCGGCAGCCTCGTCCTCATCGGCTCGGCGCCCGGCCACCAGCCCCACGTCGTCACCCTGAGCGTGAACGGCGCGCCCGTCTCCCACGACCTCGTGATCCTGCCCAGCCCCGGCGGCCTGGCCGGTACCGTGCGCGGCGGCGACGGCGAGCCCCTGTCCGGCGCGCTGGTCGTGGCCACCGACCAGCACGGTGACGTGACGGCCTCCAGCACCGCCGGGACGGACGGCGGTTACCGGCTCGGTGACCTGCTGCCCGGCGACTACACGCTGAGCGTCAGCGCACCCGGCCACCGCCCGGTGGCCGTGCCCGCCACCGTCTCCGCCGAGACCGCCCGCCTCGACATCGAGCTGACGGCCGCGGCGACCCTGCGGGGCACGGTCCACACCCCGGACGGACGCGCCCTGGACGACGCCCGGGTCACCCTGATCGACGCCGCCGGCAACGTCGTCGGGACCCGCACCACGAGCGTCGACGGCGGCTACGCCTTCACCGACCTCGCGAGCGAGCAGTACACGGTGATCGCGACCGGGTACCCGCCGGTGGCCACCCAGGTCACCGTGAACGGCAGCCAGGACGGGGTCGACCTCAGGCTGAGCCACAAGGAGGCGTAGGAGCGTAGGGAGGCGTAGGGACGTACGCGGCTGCCGGTTCTCCTCAGCAGCCGCGTACGTCCTTCGTCAGCACCCCCTGCTCCGTCGCGAGCGTGTGGTCGTAGCAGGTGCCGGGGGCGCGGAGCCGGTACCGCTCGCTCGTGGTGGCGACCGCGTGCCGGTCCTCGCGGGCCACGCCGAGGGAGAAGGTGGCGTCGCCCTGGTAGGTGTCGTCGATCCGGGTGGCGCCCGACCGGGCATGGTCACCCACGGACATGAGGACCCTCAGCCGGTTCGCGCTGTCGATGGTGGCGCGGCCGTCGAGGGTGTAGGTGCGGTCGGTGCGGGACAAGTGGCCGTTGGACGTGACGAGTTGGTGGTCGGTCCATGTGCCGGTCTGGTCGTCCGTGTTCTCGTCGGGCGTCCACTGGTGGTCGATCGCCGTGGTCAGGGTCCGCTCGACGGTCGTGGTGACCCGGCCGTGGGAGGTGTTCAGATACCCGCTGACCTTCAGATGGTCCTTGCCGGAGGTCACGAGGTGCCGCAGCGAGCCGTCGGTGAAGGTGTTGTCCACCGCTGGTGCGTCCTTCTTGTACGACGTCACAGCCCCCGTCACCACCGACTTGTGGGCGTCCTGCCACACCAGGACATTGGTCGGCGCGCTCCACCCGGTCTGCCCGGCCGGAACTCCGACCACCTTGACGTCCACGGTGTGCGCCTTGCCGTCGTTGAGCAGCCCCGCGAACGGGGTCAGGTCGAAGGTCAGCGGCCGTACGTCGAAGGCGGTCGGGGACGGAATCACCGACCACAGATAGGGGGACCAGCCGCCGGTCCACACGTTCGGATACGGCGACGCGATCCCGGCGACCTTCCCGTCCACGCTCACCTGAACCTCGCGGTACGGCCCGTCGTCCCCGCCCTGGCAGGAGTACGACGCCGAAGGCGTGGTCGCCGAGTACCAGAACTCCTCGCAGCCGCCGCCCGACCCGGTCGCGTACACCTCGGCGAGGACGCGCTCGGAGTTGCGGGGGACGGTGAGGGAGGCGCCGGTGGTGACGCTGTCCTGGTCGCTGAGCGGGATGACCTGGTCCGGGGCGGACGAGGCGTGACCGGGCCCGGGGGCGTAGAAGGTGAGCGTCACCTTGACGTCCAGCACGCCCGTATAGGTGTCGTTGACAACGTTGCCGATGAGCATGTCGACGGACTGCGCGCTGCTCAGCGTCTTCGCGTACTCGGTGACGTCCTTCTCGACGGACCAGTCGATCCCGTCCTGCGAGGGCTCCGGGGTGGACGTCCGGAACACCTGCACCCCACCGATGTCGAGGTATCCCAGCCGGTCGTACTGCCGCCCCTTCACGTTCCCGTCCATCCGCAGCACGACCTTCGACCACTGGCCGGGCCTGCCGCAGCCGGTCGGCGGCGTGTACGCCCCCATGTACGGCGTGAAGTCCTTGAACTGCGCCTCCGCGACCGTGACCGAACACGCCTTGGTATGCGGGGTACTGATCGGCGGGGCGGCGGTGACGGGGTCGTGGTAGTCGGTGCCGAACTCGACGGGGACCGTGGTGGCGGACGCCGTGCCCGCCGCGAGGGCCAGTGAGGCGAGCGCGGCGGCGAGGACGGTGGCGGCCCGGCGCAGGGGAGGGTGAGGTCTTCTCATGCGCCGCAGTGAACCCGCGTGCCCCTCCTGTGACCAGAGGGTTAGGAGAGGTCTTGACCAATTCCAGTCTGTTCGCTGACCTTCGCGACGAAGGGAGACCATGCCGTGGGGGAGAGGGTGAGGTGAGGGCTGGTGGGGTGCTTGGAGTCGCGGAGGTGGATGGTGTGGGGGGTGACGGCGACTTCGAGGCATTCGCCGCCCTCGCCACCGCTGTAGCTGGACTTGAACCAGTTGAGCTGCTCGACGGTCATAGCTCCTCCAGCTTCTGCTCGATCAACTTCCGGGACTCCGAGGGGGATAGCGCCATCGCTCGCATGATCCCATAGCGGTCGGCGATCTTCCTGACCTCTTCCGAGTCGGTGATCAATCGGGGGTACCCCTGTACCTCCGTGTACGCCACCTGCCCATGTCCCTTGGGTGTCAGCAGGTTGAACGCGCCGTCCATGTTGGGGTGTTCCTCCAGCCCGGACGGCATGACCTGAATCTCGATGTTCCGCATATCTCCGACGCGCAGCAGGTGTCGAAGCTGGTCCGGGTGTACACGTCTCCCGCCGATCGGCCGGTCCAGCACGATCTCTTCGAGGACGTAGCTCACCATCGGCGACGGCCAACGCTCGAAGACCTGTTGGCGGGAGAGCCGGTCCGCGACACGCTTCTCGATCGTCTCCTCGTCGAGCAGCGGGCGTCGTTTGGCGAACACTGCCCGCGCGTAGTCCTCGGTCTGCAACAGGCCCGGCACCCCATGGTTGGCGTAGAAGTGCAGCTCGACCGCCTCCGCCTCCAACCCCGCGTAACTCCGGTACCACTCCGGATGCCGCGTCCGAGTCTTCGCCATCGCCTCCTCGACCTCGGGGAGGACCTCCTTCAACAGGCCCCCGGCGTCCAGCAGTTCGTCCGCCTTGATCAGGACCTCCGGCCGAAGCGTCCGCACTCCCCTCTCCATGGAGGAGACCGCGTCCGGGCCGTATCCCACCAGCTCCCCGAACTCCTTCTGCGTCAGCCCCTTCCGCTCCCGCAAAAGCTTCACCATCTTGCCCAGCGCGACGAACAGCCCCGCCGTACCGTCCGCCTCCGCAGGCGTCTCCGGCCTCCGCTCACCCACGCGCCTCACCCCTCCCACGCGACAACCCGTACACCGAACCGACCGCATCCGTACAACTACTCAGCGTCGCCGAGTCGCACCTGGTCAGCGTAGAGAGAACCCAGCACGCTCAGTGACGTGAACGCCGAAATCTCCACCCCCACCGACGAACTGACCCAGCGTCTGAGCGCCACCCCGCGAGGCGCTCGTCTGGCCCGCAGACTCACCGGCGCCCAGCTCGCCGAATGGGGCCACCCCCACGACACAGAGGTGAACGACACCGCGCAGCACCTCGTCGCCGAGCTCGCCGCCAACGCGGTGACCCACGGCCGCGTACCCGGACGGGACTTCGAGCTGCGTCTCCTCCTGCTCCCGGAGAACACGCTCCGTATCGAGGTGAGCGATCCCCGAGGCGACCGCCGACTCCGGTACGTCAACGACGAGGGCGGCGAACACGGCCGGGGCCTGATCCTCGTGACCCTCCTCGCCGACACCTGGGGCGTCACGGGGCGGGACGTCGGCAAGACGGTGTGGGCCGAGATCGGAATCGGGTGATGATGTGGGGCGGGACAGGGGACGGAAAGGGTGTGCCGGCATGCCACAGGACGACGAGGTTTCCTCAGCGTGGGAGCGCATCGTCGGTTGGCTCCAAAGGCACGCTCCGGCCAGTGCGGAGGCGCTTCGTCCTGGGGCTTCGGATGAGGAGATCGCGCGCCTGAACGAGAGTCTGGGCTTTGAGATCCCGGACGTCCTCGAGGTCTGGCTCCGCATGAACAACGGCAGTACTGCGAAGGATTCCGAGAAGCCCATACCCGGCGGGGGGATCGCTCGCCTCCCGCACCGTGACTCGATCATCTTCCCGGACGGTATGAGGTTCCTCGGCTGCCAGGAGATGGCCCGTCAGCACACGGAGTACCTGCACATCGCCCGGGACATCGGGGACGGCGGCTACTGGAAAACGCCGTGGATCCCGATCATGGAGACGAGTGACGGGCCGTACGGGATCCTCCTGGACACGCGGAACCCTCCTGGCTCCTTCCCCCTCCTGAGCTTCAGCGAGGGCGACTACCCGAGCTCCTACCTGCCGTCTCTCGGTGCTTTTCTCCAGCCGTTGGCCGACCTGCTGGAGTCCGGAGGGGCGCCCTCCGTCACCGAGGGAAGGATCTGCTGGCGGGACTGACCGGCAGTTCGTTGCTGCATGTGTCCGACACGGTGTCCGCGAACGCCCGCGCCGACGGCGACAGCGCGTCCCAGCGGCGTACCGCCCAGCCGACCGAGAGGGGGCGCAGGGCGGGGACGGGAACCAGCCGTAGGTCACCCCGGCCCGGTACGTCCAGGCCCGGCAGGGACGGCACCACCGCCCGCCCCAGCCCCAGCTCGGCCAGCATCAGCGCCGTGTCCCAGTCCGCCACGCTCGTGTCGAAGGTGAACCGGACCCCCAACTCCGCGCAGGCCGCGTCCAGATGGGCGGCGGAGGTGGAGTTCGGGGGAAGCCGGATCAGGCGTAGGTCGGACAGGTCGGCCGCGTCGACGTGCGCGCGCCCCGCGAGCGGATCCTCGGCCCGTACCGCCAGCACCCACGGCAGTTCCATCACCGGCCGCTGCTCTATGCCCCGCACCGGCGCGCCCAGCGTGATCCACGCCAGGTCGAGACTGCTGTCGGCCAGCGCGTCGAAGCAGGCCCGGCTGGAGCTCTCGGTCCTGAACTCCAGGCTGACGTCCGGGTGTTGCTGCCTAAAGGCCACCACCGCGTCCGACATGAAGTGCCGTACGGTCGTCGCGCCGGTCGCCACCCGGACCGACCCGCTCTCACCCTCGACCAGCTCCCGCAGGCGACGCAGGGCGAGATCCAGCCCGGCGATCCCTTCCGCCGCGGCCGCCTCCAGCACCCGCCCCGCCTGCGTCGGTACGACCCCCCGAGGCTGCCGCTCCAGCAGACTGACCCCCGTCTCCCGCTCCAGCCGTTTCACATGCTGACTCACCGCGGACTGCGTGCAGTCCAGCTCACGGGCCACCGCACTGAGGCTTCCGGCGCGGCACACGGCCACGAAGACACGCAGGTCGTCGAGGGTCATGACCCCCAAGCTAGCACTTGGGTCCGACGACAAATACTTAGGATTGACTGGGGCAGGCCCCCGTACGACGATCTCTTCAGGGCCCCGGGCGGCAACCCGCTCCCAACCCGGGAGGAGCGGGTGCCGACCCAACCCACCCCTACCGCCGAGGAGTTCGGTGCCCGTGCAGGCGACCACCACAGACGAAGCCAGAGCCCTCTTACGGCGGCTCGGCGCCGACCGCACCCCCCACCCCGGCGGCACCCTCCTCGCCCACCTCGAACGCGTCCGCATCCAACTCGCCCTCTGGGACGCCCGCCCCGCTCTCCGACTCGCCGGCCTCTGCCACGCCTTCTACGGCACCGACGGCTTCCCCACCGCCCTGCTCCCGCTCGACCGGCGCACGGAACTCGCGTCCGTGATCGGCCCGGACGCCGAGGCGATCGTGCACTTCTACGCGAGCTGCGACCGCGAGGCGACATACCCCCGTCTCCTGGAGCCGCGATTCCGGGACCGGTTCACCGGGCGGACGTACGCCCCCGACCTCGTCCTGCGCAGGGACTTCGCCGAGCTCACCGCCGCCAACGAACTCGACCTCGCCCGCCGGGACCCGGCCTTCCGGGAGCGGTGGGGGCCCGAACTCCTCGCTCTGCTCACCCGGTTCCGGCCCCTCCTCAGCCAACTCGCCTGGCGGGACACCCTCACCGTCCTGCACACCCCTTGACTTCTCAAGACCCCCGCGCGACGTTCCGGACCCTTCGTCCATACCAACCGCAGGGGGGACCCGACCATGAGTGTGACCCGAAGACACCTGCTGGCCGCCGGTGCCGGGGCGGCCGTCGCCGCCGGGGTGCAACAGGGCGCGAGCGCCGCCGACCTGCCGACGATCGGGACGTACGACGTCGTCGTCATCGGCTCCGGCGCCGCCGGCATGACCGCCGCGCTCGCCGCCGCCAAGCAGGGCCTCAGCACGGTGGTTCTGGAGAAGGCGGCCACCTTCGGCGGATCCGCCGCCCGTTCGGGGGCCGGGATCTGGATCCCCAACAACCCCGTCATCCTGGCCGCCGGCGTCCCGGACACCCCGGCCAAGGCGGCCGCCTATCTCGCCGCCGTGGTCGGCCCGGACGTTCCCCTCAGCCGCCAACGGGCCTTCCTCGCGCACGGACCCGCCATGCTCTCCTTCGTCATGGCCAACAGCCCGCTCCGCTTCCGCTGGATGGAGGGGTACAGCGACTACTACCCCGAGCTCCCGGGCGGTCTGCCGGGCGGCCGTTCCATCGAGCCCGACCAGCTCGACGGCAAACTCCTCGGCGCCGAACTCGCCCGCCTGAACCCGCCGTACCTCGAAGTCCCCGCCGGACTGGTCGTGTTCAGCGCCGACTACAAGTGGCTCGCCCTGTCCGCCGTCAGCGTCAAGGGCGCCGCCGTCGCCGCCGAGTGCCTGGCGCGCGGCACGAAGGCGGCCCTGCTCGGCCAGACGCCGCTCACCATGGGACAGTCGCTGGCGGCCGGGCTGCGGAAGGGACTCCAGGACGCCGGAGTCGCCGTCCGGCTCAACACCCCCCTCACCGAGCTCTACGTCGACAAGGGCGCCGTCGCCGGAGCGGTGACCCCTGCTGGGCTCTACCGCGCCCGCCGGGGCGTGATCGTCGGCTCCGGCGGCTTCGAGCACAACGCGGCGATGCGGGCGCAGTATCAGCGCCGGCCCATCGGCACGGAGTGGACGGTCGGTGCGAAGGAGAACACCGGGGACGGCATCCGGGCGGGACAGCGACTCGGCGCCGACGTGGCGTTGATGGACGACGCCTGGTGGGGGCCGGCCATCCCGCTCCCCGGCGACCCGTACTTCTGTCTCGCCGAACGCACCCTTCCCGGCGGGCTCATCGTGAACGCGGCCGGTCGGCGGTTCGTCAACGAGGCCGCCCCCTACAGCGACGTCGTCCACACCATGTACGACCGGAACCCGACCGACCCCGACATCCCGTCCTGGCTGATCGTCGACCAGAACTACCGCAACCGGTACCTCTTCAAGGACATCGCGCCGACCTTCGTCCTCCCCGACGACTGGTACGGCTCCGGCGCCGCCCACAAGGCCTGGACGGTCGACGCCCTGGCCGCCTCCATCGGCGTCCCCGCCGCGGCCCTCCGCGCCACCGTCGACCGCTTCAACTCCCTTGCCCTGAAGGGCGACGACCCGGACTTCGGGCGCGGCGACAGCGCCTACGACCACTACTACACGGACCCGTCGGTCCTCCCGAACTCCTGCCTGGCGCCGCTCTGGCTGCCCCCGTACTACGCCTTCCGGCTCGTCCCGGGAGACCTGGGGACCAAGGGCGGCCTGGTGACCGACGCCCGCGCGCGCGTCCTGCGGCCCGACGGCTCCGTCGTCCCCGGCCTGTACGCCGCCGGGAACGCCAGCGCGGCCGTCATGGGCCACAGTTACGCGGGCGCGGGCTCGACGATCGGTCCCGCGATGACCTTCGGGTACATCGCGGCCCGGGATCTGGCGGGGGTGCTCCAGGGCCCCCTTTCTTGAAACCTTGAAGATCCCTTGACGCGAAGTATCTGGCGGAGTTCACCAGTTGGGGCGAAAGATCATCGGCGACGGCTGTCTCAGCCGTCCCGCACCCCCCACCAGCGGAGAACTCCATGAACAACAACAGAAGAAGAATGGCGCTCGCGGGCACGGTCCTGCTGAGCGCCTTCTCTCTTGGCGCCACCCCCGTACAGGCGGCGGGCGACAGCGCGAGCGGCTCCCCGCAGCGCGTCATCGTCGTCATGCGAGACCAGCTCACCGACCTCCCGATGCGCACGCAGGCCGTGAAGCGCGGTCAGGCCGCGGCCGACGACCAGGCGCCCGTCGTGGCGCAGTTGAAGAAGAGCGGGGCCACCCGCGTGCACGGGATGAGCCTGATCAACGCCGTCTCCGCCACGCTGGATCCGGCCGCGATGGCGCGGATACGCGACGACCGGCGGGTGGCCGCGGTCGTGCCGGATCTTCCGATACGACGGCCCGGCGCGGACTCCGCCACCACGGCCTCCGCGGTCACCGCCACGGGCGGGACCGCACCCGGCACCACCTGCCCCAAGGACCCGGCCAAGCCCCTCCTCGAACCCGAGGCGCTCCAGCTGACGCACACCGACGCGGCGCAGCGCACCGCCACCGGCAAGGGGGTCAAGGTCGCCTTCTTCGCCGAGGGCATGGACGCCGCCAACCCCGAGTTCGTCCGCCCCGACGGCAGCCGTGTGGTCACCGACTCCGAGGACTTCAGCGGGGACGGCGTGAACGCCGACACCAGCGGCGGCGAGGCCTTCGGTGACGCCAGTGCCATCGCGGCACAGGGCAGCCGTACCTACGACATGTCCGCCCAACTGCCGTACGCCAAGCTGCCGAAGGGCTGCACCTTCCGCGTGCGCGGCTTCGCGCCCGGCGCGCAGCTGATGGACCTGAAGGTGTTCGGCGCGCAGGCCTTCACCTCCGGGTTCGTGCGGGCCATCCAGTACGCGGTGGAGCACCACGCGGACGTCCTCAGCCAGTCCTTCGGGTCCAACGTCTACCCCGACGCGGCCACCGACCCCGTCCGGCTGGCCGACGACGCCGCTGTTGCCGCCGGGGTGACGGTGGTCGCCTCCAGCGGCGACTCCGGCACGTCCGGCACGGTGGGCTCACCCGCGAGCGACCCGAACGTGATCGGGGTCGGCGCCACCACGTCGTTCCGGCTGGCGGCGCAGGGCTACGGCTACCGCAAGTGGACCAGCGACAACATCACCGGGCTGTCCTCCGGCGGTACGACCCAGGACAACAAGCTGGTCGATCTGGTGGCGCCGGGCATGGTCGGCATGGCCGCCTGCACCGTCGACCCGCGCTGGAGCGACTGCGCCCTGCCCACCCAGGTGTTCGGCGGGACCAGCCAGGCGGCCCCCTTCGCGGCCGGAGCGGCGGCCGACGTCATCCAGGCGTACAAGGACGCACACGGCGGGGTGCGGCCGTCGCCGGACCTGGTCAAGCGAATCCTGACCGGCACGGCGACCGACCTGCACGTCCCCGCCGACGAGCAGGGCGCGGGACTGCTGGACACCGGCGCGGCCGTCCAGGCGGCCAGGGCCCTGAACACCATCGACCGACACGCCGACCAACTGGTCCCGTCCATCGGCCAGTTGAGCGTCGTCGGTCGGCCGGGCGGTGAGCGGCACACCTCCGTCACCCTCACCAACACAGCCGGTCGGCCGCAGCGGGTCACGATGACCTCCCGCACGGTCGGCGACCGGACCTTCCGCACCCAGCACAAGGTCACCGTCGGCTCCCCGCTCGCCGGGAACGACCAGGAGGGCAAGCTCGCCGCCCGGCCGTTCACCGTCAAGGTGCCCAAGGGAACCCCGCTCCTGGACGCCGAGATGGTGTGGCCCGGCACCGCGGACTCCGGCAAGCTCGCGCTGATCCTGGTCGATCCGGCCGGACGGCTGACGCAGGTCAGCTACGACTACGACGGCTACGGACTGAACAGCAACTACCAGCACGTCGACGTCCACGACCCGCGCCCCGGCACCTGGACCGTCAAGCTGGTGTGGAACAACGGCCGCATGCACCTTCAGGACAAGCCCCTGAAGCCCGGCACCTACCGCGGCCCGGTCACCGTCCGGATCACCGGCCACCGCTACACCTCGGCCGGCGTCCCCGAGCAGACCCGGACCGTCCCGGCGGGCGGCATCGCGCGGTTCCCGGTGCGGATCCCGTTGCCGAGCACGGCCGGTGACGCACCCTTCTCCCTGCAGTTCGCCTCGGACACGGGGACCCGTGTCTCCCTCCCGGTGGCCCGCCGGACGCTGATCCCCATCGACCCGGCCCGCGGACACAGCACCTCCTTCGCCGCCATCATCACCGGCGGCGTCGGCCGGGACGTCGGCCAGACGAACGGCTACTACCTGGACGTGCCGCCCGGCAGGCGTGACCTGACCATCGACCTCACGGCCGAGGACCCCGCCACCACCCTGGTGTACTACCTGGTCAGCCCCGACGGCCAGATCCTCGCCCGGGACACCGACCGGACCGCGGACGAGAACAGCGTCCCGACGAAGTACTCGAGCCTGACCGCCCACCGCCCGGCAGCGGGACGGTGGACGCTGATCGTCGGACTGCCCGACGCCATCAGCGGCAAGGCCTTCAGCCAGAAGGTCACCGGGAAGGTCCGCCTCGACTCCATGACGGCGACAGCGCCCGGCCTGCCGGACAGCCCGTCCCGCGTCCTCAAGCGCGGCAGCACGCTCACCGTCCCCGTCCGGGTGCCCAACTCCGGCCCGGCGGAGCGGCATTACTACCTCGACCCGAGGCTCGACACCACGGGCGAGATCGCCCTCGTCGAGAACGGCAGCGACAAGTCGGGGACGGCGAAGATCAACGAGGGGGGCCTGGGCTGGTTCGTGCCCTCGCACACCACCAAGCTGGTCGCAACGGCCACCGCCGACCGGCCGGTCGACCTGAACATGTACCCCTGGACCGCTTCTCCGATGGTGTTCGGGGAGGCCGGCACCGGTGACACGACGGTCGCCACCGCCCTCGCCGGCCAGCTGGCCTCCGGGCTGTGGAGCACCGAGGTGACCGATCCGGGCCCCTTCGGGGACAAGCCCGCCGGCAAGGGCACCGCGAAGGTCACGCTCACCGCCACGACCCAGTCGTTCGACCCCGCGGCCAAGGCCTCCACCGGTGAGTTCTGGGACCTCGACGCCGACTGGAACCCGGTCGCCGCCGCCGCGGGCAGGACGGCGACGATGAAGCTCACCCTGACCCCGACCGCACCTGTCGGCACGGTCGTCCACGGAACGGTCTACGTCGACGCCGACTCGGCCTTCGGGGGCGTCATGGGGTCCGAGCTGATCGGGATCCCGTACTCCTACACCGTGGGCTGAGCGTCAGGGGCGGCGGGCGATCAGGAAGGCCTGCTGCGACACCTCCTCGGGGCCGGGTTCGCGCACTGTCCGTGAGACGAGCGCGAACCCGGCCGCCCGGAGCAACCCGATGATCTGCTCCGGCTGCCGCCTTCGGAAGGTCAGCGCGACGGGGCGCCCCCAGGGTCGGTCGTGATGCCGGTCCTCGTCGCCGGCCTGGAAGGCGATGAGGAGGTGCCCGCCCGGTGCCAGCACGCGGTGGAACTCGGCGAACAGACGGGGGAGTTCGCCCACCGGGGTGTGGATGGACGAGTACCAGGACACGGCACCGGCGAGCGCCCCGTCCGGAAGATCCAGTTCCAGCATCGAGCCCCGCTGGAACCGCAGCCCCGGGTTCTCCCGGCGGGCGATGGCCAGCATCGACTCGGACAGGTCGAGCCCGAAGACGGACAGCCCGAGGGAGGCCAGGTATCCCGTGACCCGCCCGGGCCCGCAGCCCAGGTCGGCGACCCGTCCGCCGGCCCCCACCAACTCGGCGAACCCGTCCATCAGGACCCGGTCCAGTGGACTGACGGTGAGAACGTCCCGGAACTGCTCGGCGTAGTCCTCGGCGACGGTGTCGTAGAAGGTGCGGGTGGCGGTCACGAAGTCGGTGTCGGTCATGGCCGGGGACCCTAGCGGCCCCCACTGACACTCAGGCGACTCCAACCGCCCGCAGTACGGCAGTTGCCGCCGCCGCCCCCAGCACCACCACCACGAACGGCGCCCTCCGCCACGCCAGCACGGCCCCCACCAGGACCCCGGCCGGCCGCGCCCACCCCGCGAAACCGCCGCCCTCCGTCAGCGCCCCCGTAGCCAGCAGCGCCACCAGCAGTACGACGGCACCCGCGCCCAGCAACTCCTGGACCCGCTCCGGCAGTTCCACCCGCCCGTGCAGCACCGGCCCGACCAGCCGGAAGGCGTACGTCCCCACCGCCAGCGCCAGAATCATCGCGACCGTCGCACTCACGCCGGCCTCCTGCAGCCGTGGAGGACCAGGCCCGCCAGCGCCACCAGCACCGGCACCCCCGCCGGGACCGCCGGCGTCACCGCCAGGGCCAGCCCGGCGCCGAGCAGCGCGGACCGTCGTATCGCCGAAGACCCGCGCAGGGCCGGCAGCACCAGGGCGACGAGGACGGCGGGGAAGGCCGCGTCCAGGCCGTAGGTGCCGGTGTCGCCCAGGGCGTCCCCGGCGAGGGCCCCGGCCAGGACGCCGGTGTTCCACACGGCGAACAGGCCGAGCCCGGAGACCCAGAAGGCCGCCCGGCGCCGCGCCGGATCCTGCTGGGCGAGGGCGAAGGCCACCGTCTCGTCGGTGACCAGGTGCGCGCCGAGGAGGCGGGCGACCCGCCCCGGGCCGAGGATGTCCGCGACCGCCAGACTGAAGGCGGCCGTACGGGTGTTGAGCAACAGGCCGGTGACCGCCGCGGCGACCGGACCGCCCCCGGCCAGCAGCACCCCGACCGCGCTGAACTGGGCGGAGCCCGCGTACACCACCAGGGACATCACCACCGGCACCCACACCGGCAGGCCGCCGGTGACGGCGATCGCGCCGAAGGACACGCCCACGACTCCGCTCGCGAGCCAGACGAGCGCACTGTCACGGACCAAGGCTGTTCGCTCTGCCGTACGCATGTTCACTACACTGGACGGTAGCCGCCATGTTCGTCAAGGCGAACGATCGTACCGATGGAGCGAACGTCATGTCCGACAGCCTCCCGCCCCGGCTCCCCCTGGACTGGATCGCCGCCTCCTTGCGCCGCGAACGCACCCGCGCCGGGATTTCCCTCTCCGAGCTGGCCAAGCGAGCCGGAATCGCGAAGTCCACGCTGTCCCAGCTGGAGGCGGCGAGCGGAAATCCGAGCGTGGAGACGCTGTGGGCGCTGGGGGTGGCGCTCGGGGTGCCGTTCAGTGCTCTGGTGGAGCCGCCGGCGCCGTCCGTGCAGGTGATCAGGGCGGGACAGGGGCCGACCGTGGCCTCGGAAAAGGCCGAGTTCGCGGCCACCCTGCTCTCCGCGAGCCCGCCCGGAGCGCGACGGGACATCTACCACCTGCGGGCCGAACCAGGCACCGTACGGGAATCGGAGCCGCACATTCCGGGCTCGGTCGAGCATCTGATCGTGGGCACGGGGCGGGTGAAGGCCGGACCGGTGGGGGAGGAGGTCGAATTGGAGCCCGGCGACTACATGACGTATCGGGGAGATGTGGCCCATTCGTACGAGGCGCTCACCCCCGGCACGACATTCGTGCTGGTCATGCAGCACATGTAAAAGCAAAGGCAGGAGCCCCGCTACCGTGCGGCGCGGGGCTCCTTGGGTACTGCTTTCAGGTCCGGATCAGAGGCTGGATCGCCTATGAGTCGGGATCAGACGGGGGTGACGTTCTCCGCCTGCGGGCCCTTCGGGCCCTGGGTCACGTCGAAGGAGACCTGCTGGTTCTCCTCCAGCGAACGGAAGCCGCTCGCGTTGATCGCGGAGTAGTGGACGAAGACGTCGGGGCCGCCGCCCTCCTGGGCGATGAAGCCAAAGCCCTTTTCGGCGTTGAACCACTTCACGGTTCCGGTAGCCATAAGCCCTCCTTGGGCCCAAAAGGGTTGCCCTGCTCCAGAACCTGCAAGTGTGAAAACAGTGCCGCACAACTGCATATGTCTGAAAACGACTAGAGCCTGCGGTTACATGCTCCGCAGGCTCTGTACTGCAAGGGAAACCAAACTGCAACTTGCGGCGAGCCTAGCATGCAGGCAGCCGAAAGCAATAGAGGCCAAGATCACGTCACCCGGACGTTTGAATCATCGTGCGGGGGTTGACTGTGGGGCCGAAGTCCGAAGCGTACCCCAAGGGGTCTACTGTCGCGATGTGGACAATTCTCGCACCCGGCCGCGCGTCGGCCACATCCAGTTCCTGAACTGCCTGCCCCTGTACTGGGGGCTCGCGAGGACGGGCACGCTCCTCGACTTCGAGCTCACGAAGGACACCCCGGAGAAGCTCAGCGAGAAGCTGGTGCAGGGAGACCTCGACATCGGGCCCATCACCCTCGTCGAGTTCCTCAAGAACGCGGACGACCTGGTCGCCTTCCCCGACATCGCCGTCGGCTGCGACGGCCCGGTCATGTCCTGCGTCATCGTCTCGCAGGTCCCGCTGGACGAGTTGGACGGCGCCAGGGTGGCCCTCGGGTCGACCTCGCGTACCTCCGTACGCCTCGCCCAGCTCCTCCTCGCCGAGCGCTACGGCGTCCGGCCCGACTACTACACCTGCCCGCCCGACCTCAGCCTCATGATGCAGGAGGCGGAGGCGGCCGTACTCATCGGAGACGCCGCCCTGCGGGCGAACCTCCTCGACGGCCCGCGCTTCGGCCTCGAGGTGCACGACCTCGGCTCGCTCTGGAAGGAGTGGACGGGGCTGCCGTTCGTCTTCGCGGTGTGGGCGGCCCGCCGGGACTATCTCGAACGCGAGCCGGTCATCACCCGCAAGGTCCACGAGGCCTTCCTCGCCTCCCGGAACCTCTCCCTGGAGGAGGTCGGCAAGGTCGCGGAGCAGGCGGCCCGCTGGGAGGCCTTCGACGAGAAGGTCCTGGAGAAGTACTTCACGACGCTGGACTTCCGGTTCGGAGCCCCGCAGTTGGCGGCGGTCACGGAGTTCGCGCGGAGGGTGGGGCCGACGACGGGTTTCCCCGGGGACGTGAAGGTGGAACTGCTTCAGCCCTAATCTGCATCTGCACCTTATGGGGGAGGCCGGTATGCAGCCGCTGGGAGTCGACGAGCCCACCGCCGTGGGGCCCTACCGGCTGCTCGGCCGACTGGGCTCCGGCGGCATGGGCCGGGTCTATCTCGGCCGCAGCGCCGGGGGCCGCACGGTCGCCGTCAAGATCGTGCACCCGCACTTCGCGCTCGACGAGGAGTTCCGCGCCCGCTTCCGCCGCGAGGTCGACGCGGCGCGGAGAGTGGGCGGGGCCTGGACCGCGCCGGTCCTCGACGCGGATCCGGAGGCGGCGGTGCCGTGGGTCGCCACGGGGTACGCGGCGGGCCCTTCCCTGGCCTCGGCGGTCACGGACGGGGGTCCGCTGCCCGAGCATTCCGTACGAGTCCTGGGGGCGGGCCTTGCCGAGGCGCTCGCGGCCGTGCACGGACTGGGGCTCGTCCACCGGGACGTGAAGCCCTCCAACGTCCTGCTCACCGTCGACGGCCCCCTCCTCATCGACTTCGGCATCGCACGCGCCACCGACGGCACCGCGTCCCTGACCTCCACCGGCGTCTCCATCGGCTCGCCGGGCTACATGTCCCCCGAACAGATCCTGAGCAAGGGCGTCTCGGGGGCGGCGGACGTCTTCTCCCTGGGCGCGGTGCTGGCGTACGCGGCCACGGGGGTACCGCCCTTCCCGGGGGACTCCTCGGCCTCGCTCCTCTACAAGGTGGTCCACGAGGAGCCCGAACTCGGATCACTGACCGGCGAGTTGCGGGACATCGTGGGGGCCTGCCTGTCCAAGTCGGCGCAGGACCGGCCGACTCCGGAGGAACTGGCCCGACGGCTCGCGCCTGAGGGGGCGGCACGGCTGGTGACGGCGGGGTGGCTGCCGGGGGCGCTGGTCGAGCAGGTGGGGCGTAGTGCCGTACAGCTGTTGAACCTTGAGGCGACGGGGGAGCGGACGGGGGAGCAGGCGTCCGGGCCGGTGGGGTTCAGTAGTCCTTCGGTGGGTGGGGGCGCGGCGGGGACGGTGGGGGCGTTCGGGCCGCCGCCGGTGATGCCGGCGGTCTCCGCGGGGGCGCCTCCGGCTGCCGCGGCCGGGCCCCCGGCGTTCCCGGTCACGCCGGCGGCTCCCACGGGCGGGCCCTTTGTGCCCGAGCCCCGGGACGCGGTGCCGCACGAGACAGTGGTGCCCTCCGACAAGCGCCCCGGTCCCGGTCGGCTCTCCGTCTCCGTCGCCGCCACCGCCACGCCCGGAGAGGGCGGCCGCGGGCGCCGGATGAGTTGCACCGTGGCGCTCGCGGTCGCAGGGGCGCTGGCCGCGGTGACCGTGGGGTCGGTGTTCGTGTTCGACCTGCTGCCGGGGCAGGGCCAGGACGACTCGGCGAGCACCAGACCCGGCAACGACGCCTACTCCTCGGCCCCGACGTCCGTACCGTCGGCCTCCGCGCCGTCCGCATCCTCCGTTCCGTCCGCGTCCTCCTCGTCGTCCAGCGCGGCGCCGAGCGGGCCTTCCGAGATCCCTGCCCGCTATCTCGGCACCTGGGAGGGGCAGGGCAGCGGTCTCGGAGGGAGTCTGCCGATGGGGACCTTCCGGATCACCGTCAAGAAGGTGAGCGTCGGCGAGGAGTTGGGCCGGCTGCGGCAGACCGACGCGATCGGGGCCGAGTGCACCGATGTCCTCACGCTGAAGCAGGTCACCGAGACGGAGCTCGTCACCACGGCCGTCGGCGCGAAGGACAACCACGCCGGCTGCAACCCCACCGCCCACACCGTCCGCCTCACCGCGGTGGGCGACGACCTGAAGTACACGTCGGAGAGCGAGGCCGAGGGATACCCCGAGGCGCGGATGTCGAAGGTCGAGCGGTGACGGAACTGCTCGTCGCCGTCGCCGCACTGTGGGGAGCGGCGGCAGGTTCGCTGCTGCCACGCGCGGCCTACCGCTACTCCGTCCCGCCCGGGGAACCGTGGCGGGAGACCTGCCCCGCCGGACACCCGCTGGGCGGCCGGCTCGGGCGGGCGGGGTGCGGGACATGCGGCACACAGCAGTCGTACGGTCCCGGCACCCCCGTCCTCTCCACCGTCACCGCCCTCCTCTGCGCCGCCCTCGCCGCCGCCACCGGCACCCACCCGGAGATCGCCGTCTGGCTGCTGCTCGCCCCCGTGGGCGTCCTGCTCGCCGTCATCGACCTGCGCGTACGACGACTGCCCGACCCGCTCACCCTCCCCCTCGCGGCCGCCGCACTCGCGCTGCTCGGGGCGGTCTCGCTGGTGCCCGAGCACGCCGGGAACTGGCTGAACTCCCTGTTCGGCGCCCTCGCGCTCGGCGTCGGCTACTGGGTGCTGTGGCGGATCAACCCCGGCGGCATGGGCTTCGGCGATGTGAAGCTGGCGCTCGGGGCGGGGGCGGTCCTGGGCTGGTACGGCTGGGACACCGTGCTCCTCGGCACCTTCGCCGGCTTCCTGCTCGGCGCGCTCTACGGCGGTGTCCTGGTCCTGGTGGGCAGGGCGGGACGCAAGACGGCGATCCCGTTCGGGCCGTTCCTGATCACGGGGGCGTACGCGGGGCTGCTGATCGGCGCGTACACGGCCTGAGGTCGGGCTTGCGGGAGGGCTGGCGTAGGCTGGCCGAGACCGCCCGAACCCTTGACGAAAGGCACGCCCCGGTGACCGAGAAGGCCGACCTTCAGTCCGTCCTCGACCGTGCCGCAGAGGGTGGGCGCATCACTCCGGAGGAGGCGCTCGACCTCTACCGCGACGCCCCGCTGCACGCGCTGGGCTCCGCCGCGGACGCCGTGCGCCGCCGTCGGTACGCGGGCACGGAGCACATCGCGACGTACATCATCGAGCGGAACATCAACTACACCAACGTGTGCGTCACGGCGTGCAAGTTCTGCGCGTTCTACGCCCCGCCGACCGCCAAGGACAAGGGCTGGACCCGCGACCTGGACGACATCCTGCGCCGGTGCGCGGAGACCGTCGAACTCGGCGGCACCCAGATCATGTTCCAGGGCGGCCACCACCCGGACTACGGCGTCGAGTACTACGAGAAGCACTTCGCCGCCATCAAGAAGGAGTTCCCCCAGCTGGTGATCCACTCGCTGGGCGCGTCCGAGGTCGAGCACATGGCCCGGATCTCCAAGGTGAGCGTGGAGGAGGCCATCCAGCGCATCCACGCGGCCGGCCTCGACTCCTTCGCGGGCGCCGGTGCCGAGATGCTCCCCGAGCGCCCCCGCAAGGCCATCGCGCCCCTGAAGGAGTCCGGCGAGCGCTGGCTGGAGATCATGGAGACGGCGCACAACCTGGGCGTGGAGTCCACCTCCACGATGCTCATGGGCACCGGCGAGACCAACGCCGAGCGCATCGAGCACCTGCGGATGATCCGTGACGTACAGGACCGGACGGGCGGCTTCCGCGCGTTCATCCCGTACCTCTACCAGCCGATGAACAATCACCTGAAGGGCCGCACCCAGGCCACGATCTTCGAGTACCTGCGGATGATCGCGATCTCCCGGCTCTTCATGGACAACATCGCCCACATCCAGGGCTCCTGGCTGACCACCGGCCAGGACGCGGGCCAGCTGACGCTGCACTACGGCGCGGACGACCTCGGCTCGGTCATGCTGGAGGAGAACGTCGTCTCGGCGGCCGGTGCCAAGCACCGCTCCAACCTCCAGGAAATGATCGACATGATCCGTACGGCGGGACGGATCCCGGCCCAGCGCGCCACCACGTACGAGCACCTCGTCGTCCACGACGACCCGGCGAACGACCCCGTCGACGCACGGGTCATGTCCCACATCTCCTCCACGGCGATCGCGGGCGGCACGGCGCATCCCGAGCTGAAGATCCTCGCGTCCAACTAGGCCTGTCTTGCTGACGATCCACACCGCCGACCTGCTGATCCCGGGCGACGGCAGGTCACCGCTGCCCGGTGGGGCGGTACTGGTCGAGGGGCGGCAGCTCGCGGCCGTAGAGGTCTACGAGGAGCTGGCCGCCGCACATCCGACGGCAAGGGTGCGCCGCTGGCCGGGAGTTCTCACCCCGGGCCTGGTGAACCCGTACGGGCCGGAGCTGTTGGAGCAGGCCTACCATCCGGACCCGCGTGAGGACTTGGGCAGCGGGCCGATCTCGGGGGAGGCGCTGGCGTCCCTCGGCATGACCGACGCTCGGTGGGGTGCGAGTGCGCGGCGGGGGGTGCAGCGGATGCTGGCGCACGGGGTGGTGGCGGTGAGGGGTGAGCTGCGACGCCCCGCGGTGATCGACGCCGTACACAGGTCGGGCCTGACGATCGAGCAACGGCTCGCGGATCCGGCGGGTCCGCCTTCACTGGCCTCGGGATCGTTCGCAACGGCCCTGCTGCCCCAGGCCGAGGCGACGTTCGCGATCTTCGAAACCCCAGAGCTGACAACCTGCGTGGCAACGGTGATCAACGGCCGCTTGCTACACAGGCGCAGGTGAGGTCTTTAGGGGCGCGGGACTGTATCGATTTGCGGCTCCGCCGCGCGGGCGCGACCAGCCCCCACCGGCCCGCACCCAAAACTCAACCGGCCAATGCCTCCCCAAACGCCCCCGCCGACTGAGAAACCCCACTGCAATTGGTCAACGGATCATCCTCCTCCGAGTTCCCCGACTCGCACTCCTGATCCCGAAACGTCGACCACATCGACACCCACGCCACCTCCTTCGACTCGGCGAACTCCCGCACCTGAGCCGCATCGGACAACGTGAACGTCTCCCCGTCCACATCATTCGTCCCGATCATCGAGGTGAGCGCCATCGCCCGCCACGCAGTGGAATCGGACGTACCGAAAACGTCCCGCAACTGAGCCTGCGCCGCCTGCGCCGAAGTGATCGCGTAATCCCCCATGTCCCCGTCGTACGACTCCCCGTAGTTCATCGTCATGATGTTGACGGTCGACACCTGAACCGACTTGTCGTTCGCGGACTCCAGCAACGCCACACTCTCGTCGTCGAGCCCGGACGGCATCACGGGAAGCGTGAACGAGACGGCGAGATCGCTCCGTTCCTCCTGGAGCAACGCGATCGCCTCGGACCGCAGCTCCACCGAGGCGGAGTCGGTCAGCGCGTCCCCCTCGATGTCGAAGTCGGCGAGTGAGGAACCGGCGGCGTCCAGCGCCTTTCCATAAGCCGCAGCCAATTTCGCCGCAGTGGAGCAGGTCTCGGCCAGTTCCTTCCCGGACGCCCCCCCGAAGGAGACCCGCACCTGAGCTCCGTCCTCCTTCAGCGCACTGATCCGGGACGTCACCGACGAGTCGCCGATGGCGGACGTGCCGTTCCAGGAAGGCGTGCAGGCACTGCCGTCGGCGATCACGAACGCGAGGTTGTACACCGAGGGCGAGCCCGCGGAGTCGTTGCCGGACGCTTCGTCAGCGCTGACGTAGGGCGCGTACGCGGTGACCGAGGACGCGGCTTCCGACGCCGACGCCGATGCGCTGCTCTGTTTCGGAGGCTCCGCGTCCGAGGTGCTGTCCGATTCGGAGGAGCACCCCGCCGTGGCCAGGGCGAACAGACAAATGACCCCGGCCGTCGGCTTCAGGAAACTCCGCATGCGCATGCCCCGCTCTCTCGTGATTTCTCTTTCTGGAGGGGCGAATGTCTCACACCCGCCTGAGCCTCATGAGGACGAATCGGTCACGCACGGCGGACACTCTCAGGAAACAGACAGTATAAGAGGTTTCTCATATGCGCCTCACAAGAATGTCAAATCTGGACACATAAAGACTGCCTAATGTCTGGGGAATGCATTCCGAGCCTGCCATCGAAAACCGCGCCGACGTGCGCGGTCGCCGCCGCAAACGCGGTAGTAACGGGTCTGCCGAGGGCCCGGTGTTCGTTGACAACTCCGGACGCCGCTCCAAGCTGCTGCGCCGGATCGGTCTTCTCCTCGGCGTCCTGTCCCTCGGGTACGCCGTCGTGCTGGGCCTGGCCTTCATGGGCATCGGCGTCTCCAGCACGACGCTGCTGCCCTTCGCGGGCGGCGGTCCCGGCGGTTCCTCGAACTCCGGCCCCGGCGGCATCCAGCCGCAGGGCGGTATCGGCAACCCGCCGTCGAGGCCCTCCGGCACTCCGCCCACGGGCACCGCCACGGGCGCTCCGCCGAGCACCGTCCCGACTGCGACCGCCTCCGCTGCCTCCCACTGACCGGAACGGCCCACCACATGACCACGACGACGCCCTCCCGCGGCCGCCGGCGTGCCCCCACCCGCATCGAGCGGGCGGCGGGCAAGGCCGCGGCGTTGCAGAAACCGCGGGTCATCCTCGCCCTGCTGCTCCTGCTCGGCCTGACCAGCGTGATGCTGCTCGACGGCTATCTGCGCGCCGAGGTCGGCGGCGACGAGCGGGTGCGCGACGGCGCCGGCTCCAGCAAGGTCCCCGACAAGATCCTCAACGGCGGGCCGATCATCAGCTTCCGGGGCGGCCAGGCCACCACGACCTCCGTGCCGGCCAAGACGATCGCGCTCACCTTCGACGACGGCCCGAACCCGACGTACACGCCCCAGGTCCTGAAGATCCTGGAGAAGTACGACGTCCCGGCGACCTTCTTCGTGGTCGGCTCGATGGTCTCGCGCTACCCGGGGATCGTGAAGGACATGGTCGACCAGGGCGACGAGGTGGGCATCCACACCTTCACCCACGTCGATCTCTCCTACCAGAGCGACGCCCGCATCAGGCGCGAGATGACCCAGACGCAGCTCGCCCTCGCGGGCGCGGCGGGCATCACCACCACGCTGTTCCGGGCGCCGTACTCCTCGGAGACGGACGCGATCGACAACTACAGCTGGCCCGTCTACAAGAAGCTCGGCGAGGAGGGCTACACCAGCGTCTTCGTCGACACCGACAGCGACGACTGGAAGAAGCCGGGCGCCTCGAAGATCGTCAAGTGGGCGACACCGTCCGGGACTTCCGGTGCCTCCGTGCTGATGCACGACGCCGGCGGCGACCGTGAGCAGACGATCAAGGCGCTGCCGGAGTACATCGAGAAGATGCAGGCGAAGGGCTACACCTTCACCACCATCAGCGGGGTCATCGAGGCGCAGAACACGGCTGCCCGCGCGGGACAGCAGGCGAACGCCCCGGCCGGCACCGGGGGCGGACAGCTCCAGGGCGGGAACCGGAACGGCACCGACCGCCTCCAGGCCGCGCACCGCGAGGCCACCGGCGCGACCCTCTACGAGGGCAAGGCGCTCGTCGTGGCCGTCGCCGTCGCCGAGTACACCGTGCCCACGCTGTCGGTCGGACTCGTGATCGTGGGCGTGGCCGTCATGGGCCGGTTCGGGATGATGCTGATCCTCGCCCGCCGCCACTACCGACTGCGCAACAGACGCCGCTTCAGCTGGGGACCCACGGTCACCGGGCCGGTGACCGTGATCGTGCCGGCGTACAACGAGAAGGAGTGCATCGCCAACACCCTGGAGTCGCTGGCGAAGAGCACCCATCCGATCGAGGTCATCGTCGTCGACGACGGCTCCTCGGACGGCACCTCCGAGATCGCCCGCGAGGCGGCCCGCTCGCTGGGCATGACGAACGTCCGGGTCATCCGCCAGGAGAACGCGGGCAAGCCGGCTGCCCTCAACAACGGTGTCCGCAGCGCCAGTCACGACATCGTCGTGATGATGGACGGCGACACCGTCTTCGAACCGGACACCGTACGGCAGCTGGTGCAGCCCTTCGCGAACCCGGAGGTCGGCGCGGTCGCCGGCAACGCCAAGGTCGGCAACCGCGACACGGTCATCGGCGCCTGGCAGCACATCGAGTACGTGATGGGCTTCAACCTCGACCGCCGGATGTACGACCTGCTGCGCTGCATGCCCACCATCCCGGGCGCGATCGGCGCGTTCCGCCGTGAGGCGGTCCTCCAGGTCGGCGGGATGAGCGAGGACACCCTCGCCGAGGACACCGACATCACCATCGCGATGCACCGCGCGGGCTGGCGGGTCGTCTACCAGGAGCACGCGCGCGCGTGGACCGAGGCACCGGGCTCCCTGAAGCAGCTGTGGTCGCAGCGCTACCGGTGGTCGTACGGCACCATGCAGGCGCTGTGGAAGCACCGCAAGTCCCTCACGGACAAGGGTCCCTCGGGCCGCTTCGGCCGGGTCGGCATGCCCCTGGTGGTGATCTTCCAGATCGTCACGCCGGTGTTCGCCCCGCTGATCGACGTGTTCACCGCCTACTCGATGATCTTCGTCGACTTCCGGGCGGCGCTGTACGCGTGGCTCGCGGTCCTCGGCGTCCAGCTCGTGTGCGCGGCGTACGCCTTCAAGCTGGACAAGGAGAAGTACCGCTATCTGCTGATGATGCCGCTCCAGCAGCTGGCCTACCGCCAGATGATGTACCTCGTCCTGATCCACTCCTGCATCACCGCGCTCACCGGCGGCCGGCTGCGCTGGCAGAAACTGAAGCGGACCGGCGAGGTCGGGACCCCGGCGGGGGTGAGTTGATGAGCTGGGAGCAGCAGGGGTATCAGCAGCAGGGCTATCAGGAGCAGGGGTACGGCTATGAGTACGGGTACTCGGGGTACGTAGAGCAGCCGTATCCGCAGCCGCCGTCTCCGCAGGAGTACGTCGACCACGGCTACTACGGACAGGGCGTGGAGCCGGAGCCGCCGGAGCCGCCGGTTCCCGGAGCCCCCGCTGACGCCGAGGCGGAGGAGGAGAAGCCTCCGTCTCGGCCCCCGGGCCGCGACCGCTACTTCGACACCCTCCGGGCCGTCGCCCTGATCCGGGTCGTCACATATCACACCTTCGGCTGGGCCTGGGCCGGCATGGTCTTCCCCTCCATGGGGATCATGTTCGGCCTGGCCGGCACTCTGATGGCGAAGTCCCTGGAGCGGCCCGCCCTCACGGTCGTCAGGAGCCGGATGCGCCGGCTGCTGCCGCCGTTCTGGTTCTGGGGCGTCTTCGTGGTCCTCGCGATGCTGGTCCACGACTGGATGCCGGGCTGGCAGATCGTCTACTGGATCGTGCCGCTCGGCGATCCTCCGGGCAACGCGTGGGGCGAGCAGGCCTGGGAGATCCTCTGGTACCTGCGGACCTACCTGTGGTTCGTCCTGCTGTCCCCGGTGCTGCTGAAGGTGTTCCGGTCGGCTCCGGTGCCGGTCCTGCTGCTGTCCCTGGCCCCGATCGTGGTCTTCCAGTTCCTGTGGGAGCCGCCGGACAACCGCCTCGGCAGCGCGCTGACGGACCTGGCCACCTTCCTGTTCTGCTGGATCCTCGGCTTCGCGCACCGGGACGGGGTCCTGGAGCGGCTGAAGGCGCCGGCCGTCGTCGTTCTCTCGCTCGCCGCCATCGGGTTCGGAGGCTGGTACGCCTTCACCCACCAGGCCGGGACGGGCTCGTACGACCTCGACGACATCCCCCTCGCCCAGGCCTTCTGGTCGGCCGGATACGTGACGCTCCTGATGTGGGCCAAGTCGCGCTTCGGGATCGACTTCTCCTGGCTCACCCGCTTCCGGCGGACCGACCGGGTCGTCACGATCTTCAACTCCCGCGCGGTGACGATCTATCTGTGGCACGAGATCGCGCTGATCCTCGCCGTGCCGCTGATCGACCAGTTCTGGAACGTGCCCGCGTTCGAGAAGTGGCTGCCGCTGGAGAGCCAGTGGTTCATGTTCGGCATCGGCTGGATTCTGATCGCGGTGTTCGTGCTGCTGTGCGGATGGGTGGAAGACGTGGCCGGGAAGAAGAAGCCGCAGCTTCTTCCGGGAGGGCGGCCTGCAAGAATGGCGACGTGACCCGCGCTTCCCTGAACAAGCAGCCGCACGAAGTCGCCTCGATGTTCGACGACGTGGCGGAACGGTACGACCTGACGAACGACGTGCTGTCGCTCGGCCAGGACCGGGTGTGGCGCAAGGAGGTCGCCAGGGCCGTCGACGCCCGCCCCGCCCAGAAGATCCTGGACCTGGCGGCGGGCACTGCCACCTCGTCGCTGCCCTTCGCCCGCACCGGCGCCTATGTCGTGCCTTGCGACTTCTCGATCGGCATGCTCCAGGTCGGCAAGCGGAAGCACACCTGGCTGCCGTTGACCGCGGGCGACGCGACGAAGCTCCCCTTCAAGGACGACACCTTCGACGCCGTCACCATCTCCTTCGGGCTGCGCAACGTCCAGGACACCGACACCGCGCTGCGTGAGATGTACCGGGTGACCAGGCCCGGCGGCCGGGTGGTGATCTGCGAGTTCTCGCACCCGACCTGGGCGCCCTTCCGCACGGTCTATACCGAGTACCTGATGCGCGCCCTGCCGCCGGTGGCCCGCGCGGTCTCCTCCAACCCCGACGCCTACGTCTACCTCGCCGAGTCCATCCGCGCCTGGCCGGACCAGCCGGCCCTGGCGGAGCGACTCCGGAAGGCCGGCTGGTCGAAGGTGGCGTGGCGGAACCTGACGGGCGGAATCGTGGCCCTGCACCGGGGCGTCAAGGAGAGCTGAGGAGCGGCTCCGTGACGTGTACGACCCGGGTCTGTACGACGCGGGTCAGCCGAGCCCCGTCCCACAGCGCACGGCGTACGGGTCTCCCGGCTCGTCCAGCTCGCGCTGGAGGCCGCCGCTCGGGGGTCTGGGGACGCGGGGCTCGCGGATGCCCCCGCCGCCCTCACCCGGACCGAGGCCGAACCACACGTACACCACCGAATCCCGCGGCACCTCCGCGCCGGCCTGCGGGTACTGACGTACGACATAGTCGACGACGGCCTGGTGGAAGTCCTTGCGATCCGGCGCACTGACGAACAGGCCCTGCGCCTGGGCCGTCTCGCGTGCGTCGACGGCCATGAGTCCGACCAGACGCGGTACGCGCACTTCGGGCGTCTTGGGTGTTATGCGCACAGATGTCACCCCCAGCGGTACCGGAAGGGTAACTCCGGCCCCGTGGCGACAGGAAGTGCCGAGTGTCTTTCTGTAACAGAACGCTACTCTGTGTGACTGATCTGCAGGGGGAGTCGGAAGCAGAGCGCCTCTTCGTTGTAGCGAGGGTGTGTGAAGGTCTCCGCGAGTTCCATTCCTAGGCGCTTGGCAACCGAGATCGACCGTTCGTTGCCGGGTCTGACCATCGCCACCACGTCCGGGACGCCCGCCGCCCTGAGCCGCTCCAGGGTCATCTGCGCGGCCGCCGTGGCGTACCCCTGGCCCCAGTAGGCCCGCCCGAGCCGCCACCCGATCTCGATCTCGCCCGTCGGCCCCCAGTCCTGCGGCCACGGCTGGGCACCGGTGAAGCCGATGACCTGCCCGCTCTCGGCAACCATGGTCCACAGACAGAAGCCACGCTCGGCGTCGTGCCGGCGCTGGCGCGCGGTGAGCTCTTCATAGACGTACAACTCGGCGGACCTGCCGCCGTGGAACTCCATGACGTCCGGGTCGTCGAAGATCCGGTGCCAGGCGACGGCGTCCTCGTCGGTGGGGACGCGCAGCCGTACAACAGGCAGAGCTCGGTTCACTGGGGCAGCCCTTCAGCCGGGTGATCAATTCTGCTGAATAGACTGCCCATGTCCAGTGCCGGTCGGCACGCGGATTCAGAACTTGATTCCGAACTTGATTCCGAGCCTGGGGAGATCCCGCCGTGACCGAGCCCCTGTCCGAGAACACCGCCGATGTCATCGTCGTCGGCGCGGGGCCGGCCGGCTCCACGACCGCGTACCACCTCGCCAAGTCCGGACTCGACGTGCTCCTGCTGGAGAAGACCGAGTTCCCGCGCGAGAAGGTCTGCGGCGACGGCCTCACCCCGCGTGCCACCAAACAACTCGTGGCGATGGGCATCGACATCTCCGAAGAGGCCGGCTGGCTGCGCAACAAGGGCCTTCGGATCATCGGCGGCGGCGTGCGCCTCCAGCTGGACTGGCCGGATCTCGCCTCCTTCCCCGACTACGGCCTCGTCCGCAAGCGCGACGACTTCGACGAGCAGCTCGCCCGCCAGGCCCAGAAGGCCGGGGCGCGGCTGTTCGAGCGCTGCAACGTCGGTGCCCCGATCATCGACGACCGCACGGGCCGCATCACCGGTGTCCACGCGAAACTGGGTGAGGACAAGCGCGAAGTCACCTTCCACGCGCCCCTCGTGGTCGCCGCCGACGGCAACTCCACCCGGCTCTCCCTCGCGATGGGCCTGCACCGCCGCGAGGACCGCCCGATGGGCGTGGCCGTACGGACGTACTTCGAGTCACCGCGGCACGAGGACGACTACCTGGAGTCCTGGCTGGAGCTGTGGGACCGCCGAGGCCCCGGCGAGGACCGGCTGCTGCCCGGCTACGGCTGGATCTTCGGCATGGGCGACGGCACCTCCAACGTCGGCCTCGGCGTCCTGAACACCTCCGACTCCTTCAAGGAGCTCGACTGGCGCGAGGTGCTGAAGGCCTGGTGCGCCTCGATGCCGGAGGAGTGGGGCTACACCCCGGACAACATGACCGGCCCGATCCGCGGCGCCGCCCTGCCGATGGCCTTCAACCGCCAGCCGCACTACACCAAGGGCCTGCTCCTGGTCGGCGACGCCGGCGGCATGGTGAACCCCTTCAACGGCGAAGGCATCGCCTACGCCATGGAGTCCGGCCAGATCGCCGCCGACGTCATCGTCCAGGCCCACGCCCGCTCCACCCCCGCGGGACGCGAGATGGCCCTGCAGCGCTACCCGCGCGTCCTCAAGGACACCTACGGCGGCTACTACACGCTGGGCCGCGCCTTCGTGAAGCTCATCGGCAACCCGAAGGTCATGAAGATCGCGGCCCAGCGCGGCCTGACCCACCCGCTGCTCATGAAGTTCACCCTCAAGATGCTCGCCAACCTCACCGACCCCACGGGCGGCGACGCGATGGACCGGATCATCAACGGGCTGAGCAAGGTGGCGCCGAAGGCGTGACGGGAGCCCCTCGGACGGAGCACCGTGGAGGGATGGACGTAGGGGTCGCGTTACCCGTGTTCGTCATCCTCATCGCGGTGTCGGTGTGGGCGCTGGTCCACTCCCTCAGGCGCTGACAGTGCCCTGACCGCCGTTCAGCGCCTCGATGTTGGCCGCCCGGCGGGCGAACACCTCGTCCCGCCGGTCCGCCACCTGCCGCAGCGCCTCCTTGCGCTCGCGGCTGGACAGCCGGTCCAGATACACATGCCCGTTCACATGGTCGGTCTCGTGTGCCAGGCAGCGCGCGAAGTAACCGGTCCCCTCGATCACGAGCGGCTCGCCGTCCTTGTCGAACCCGTGGACCACGGCCCGGTCCGGACGCGGTACGTCCATGACGGCGCCCGGCACCGACAGGCACCCCTCGCTGTCGTCGAGCAGCCTGCGCCCGGCCGGGTCGAACTGCTCGAGCACCGGGTTGACGATGTGCCCGACGTGCCGGACCCCGTCGTCGTCCGGGCAGTCGTAGACGAAAAGCCGCAGATCGACGTCGACCTGGTTGGCCGCGAGGCCCGCTCCGTCCGCGATGTACATCGTCAGGAACATGTCGTCGATCAGCGCGGCGAGATCGGGCCCGAACTCGGTCACGTCCCGGCACGGCTTGTGCAGCACCTCCTCGCCGACCTCGGTGATGCGCCGGACCTGCCCGCGCCGGGCCTCGGGGGCAAGACGCGGATACGAGTCGGTGGGCCTGCCCTGAACGAACACACTGGGCATGGTGATTTCTCCTGTTCGATGTGGGTTGTGAGGATGCTCAGAACACATCCAACAGCCCCAGGAGCAGACCGGCCACACCCGCAGGCGGTTCCTGGCGGGGGCCGGGGGAGCGGCCGTGGCGTGAGGAACCGTGGGGGCGGGCAGAGCGGGCGCCAAGCCTCCGGCAACCGCCCCACGGCGCGCACAGCGGTCCCGGCTCGCGGTCAATGCGCTGCCGGACGCGGACAATTCGGGCGCCGGGCGGAGATGGAACCCCTTGAAACGGGTCGACGAGCTGCGCTACCGCCTTGGACGAACCAGTGGGGCCGCTGCCCCCGAGCGGCTGCGGCCCCACCAAGCTAGCTGTTCCGGTGTCAGAGCACCCGCACCGCTCCGGTCGGCGGGTCGTAGGACAGCGGCTTCTCGGCGACACCCGTCGAGGGGTTCTGCGCGCCGACGAACATGCCGTCGCCGACGTACACCGCCACGTGGTACGCGCTGCCGGCGCCGCCCCAGTACAGGATGTCGCCCGGCTGGAGGTTGCTCAGCGAGACCTGGGTACCCGCGGTCGACTGGTCCTGCGAGACACGCGGCAGGTCGACGCCGATCTGGCTGAACGCGGCCTGGACCAGGCCGGAGCAGTCCCAGGAGTTGGGGCCGGTGCCGCCGGAGACGTAGGCGTCACCGACCTGTGCCTTCACGAAGGCGATGACGGCCGCGGCCGAACCGGTGGCCGTGGACGAGCTCGTGGAGACACTGGCGCTCGCCGAGGCGGACAGCGTGGCCCGTTCGGCGCTGCGCGAGGCGGCTTCCTCCGCGGCGGCCTTGCGGGCCTCCTCGGCCTTCTTCTTGGCCTCCGCCTTCTTCTTGGCCTCCGCGAGGTCCGCCTTGGCCTGCTTCGCGGCCTTTGCGGCGGCCGCGTCACGCTCGGCCTGAAGCTGGTAGTTGGCGGCCGCCTGCTGCATCGCGTCGGCGGATTCGGCGACCTGGCTGCCCAGATCGGCCGACAGGGTGGGCAGTTCGAGGGTCTGCGTCGTCGACTCGGCGGCGAACGCCGAAGCCGACGCGCCCGCCGCTGCCATGCTGAGCACGCCACCGGCGACGCCAGCGCGGACGGCGATCGAAGTCGTCGCGCTGCGGCGGGGTTTCCGGTGGCTGTGTATGTGAGCGGTGTGGGACATGAGACCAACTGGTATCAGGGGCTCCTCCATACCTTCAAGAAACGTGTGCTGCGCCACAGTTGTTCAATCGGTGGCCCGAATCCCCGGCGGCACGCTCTTTATTGACGCCGTAACGGACATTGCGGACTCTCGTGATCATGGCTGTGATCATGGCCTTTCGCTGTTACGTCCCAATTGCCCCGCATCTACCATCGGTTGAGGCCGATGGCCAAGCCCCCTTCTTAGGAACCTCTCATGTGTGTGGCGGAGGTCACGCAACGGTTACGGCGGCGGCTGCGTCCGGAGGTGGCCGGCGCTCGTGAATGTGTGCACGCGTCCACATCAGTCCTCCCCGGCCCCTCTCGGGTGTGAATGCGGTCCACTACCAAGCAGTCGCGTCCAGCACCAATTTGCATGCAGGGGAACTCTCTTGATATGGAGACGCCTCTCCCGACCTGCGCCGACTAGCGGAAATGTCACCTCTGGTGATCGCTCGGACGCTTCTCGTGTGAAGATCACCGCTGATCCAACTTCATGATCCTTCGTCTGGTGGTGGAGATCACAAAGCTTGTGCAATACCCCGTGTCGCAGATCACAGACCGGCAGGCATAGGATGCGGGTCAGTTGGGCTTGTGACCTGCTTCACATGTTCGCGATCTTCGTCGAGACGGACGGAGGTCAGAGGGACGTATGAGTCGGGTGTGAGTCCGATGCCATCGCCAGCAGTCAGTGCCGACTGAGAGGAGCGAGGAGCGGTGAACGCTTATGCGCCCATCCTCGTACTGGGAGCCCTCGGGGCAGGCTTTGCGATCTTCTCCGTGGTCATGGCCACGCTGATCGGTCCGAAGCGGTACAACCGGGCCAAGCTCGAGGCCTACGAGTGCGGGATCGAGCCGACCCCCACGCCGGCCGGCGGCGGGCGCTTCCCCATCAAGTACTACCTGACGGCGATGCTCTTCATCGTCTTCGACATCGAGATCGTCTTCCTCTACCCCTGGGCCGTCACCTTCGACGCCCTGGGTGTTTTCGGGCTCGTGGAGATGCTGCTCTTCGTGCTCACCGTCTTCGTCGCGTACGCGTACGTATGGCGGCGCGGCGGCCTGGAATGGGACTGAGGGGCCTTTAACTCATGGGACTCGAAGAAAAGCTGCCGAGCGGCTTCCTGCTGACCACCGTCGAGCAGGCCGCGGGCTGGGTGCGTAAGTCGTCCGTCTTCCCGGCCACCTTCGGCCTGGCCTGCTGTGCCATCGAGATGATGACCACGGGCGCCGGACGCTACGACCTGGCCCGCTTCGGTATGGAGGTCTTCCGCGGCTCACCCCGCCAGGCGGACCTCATGATCGTCGCCGGCCGGGTCAGCCAGAAGATGGCGCCGGTGCTCAGGCAGGTATACGACCAGATGCCGAACCCCAAGTGGGTCATCTCCATGGGGGTCTGCGCCTCCTCGGGCGGCATGTTCAACAACTACGCGATCGTGCAGGGCGTCGACCACATCGTCCCGGTCGACATCTATCTGCCCGGCTGCCCGCCACGGCCCGAGATGCTGATGGACGCGATCCTCAAGCTCCACCAGAAGATCCAGACCTCCAAGCTCGGCGTGAACGCCGAGGAGGCGGCCCGCGAGGCGGAGGAGGCGGCGCTCAAGGCCCTGCCCACGATCGAGATGAAGGGGCTGCTGCGGTGAGCGACGCGAACGGCACGAGCAACGGCGCGGGCGGGGCGTCGAACGGGGTGAACCCCGAGAAGGACCTCGCCGCCTCCAACCTCCCCGGCCAGCGCGGCGACGGCGGTGAGGAGATCCGCGTCCAGCGCGGCATGTTCGGCGCCAACAACGGCGGCGACACCTCCGGCTACGGCGGCCTGGTCCGCTCGGTCCGCCTCCCGGGACCGGCGTCCCGCCCCTACGGCGGCTGGTTCGACGAGGTCGCCGACGAGCTGGAAGGCGCCCTGGAGGAGCAGGGACTGCTCCCCGGCAACGCGATCGAGAAGACGGTCGTCGACCGCGACGAGATCACCTTCCACATCGAGCGCGAGCACCTGCTCCGCGTCGCTCGCACCCTGCGCGACGACCCGGCCCTGCGCTTCGAGCTCTGCACCGGCGTCAGCGGGGTCCACTACCTCCACGACAAGGGCCGCGAGCTGCACGCCGTCTACCACCTGCGCTCGATCACCCACAACCGGCTGATCCGCCTGGAGGTCAGCGCGCCGGACGCCGACCCGCACATCCCGTCGCTGGTCTCCGTGTATCCGACCAACGACTGGCACGAGCGCGAGACCTACGACTTCTTCGGGATCGTCTTCGACGGTCACCCGGCTCTGACGCGGATCATGATGCCGGACGACTGGCAGGGCCACCCGCAGCGCAAGGACTACCCCCTCGGCGGCATCCCCGTCGAGTACAAGGGCGCCCAGATCCCGGCTCCGGACCAGCGGAGGTCGTACTCATGAGCACGCAGCACGCAACTCCGCGTGAGACCACCGAAGGCACCGTGTACACGGTCACCGGTGGCGACTGGGACGAGGTCGTCCAGTCCGCGGCCCGCGCCGACGACGAGCGCATCGTCGTCAACATGGGCCCGCAGCACCCCTCCACCCACGGAGTGCTCCGCCTGATCCTTGAGATCGACGGCGAGACGGTCACCGAGGCCCGCTGCGGCATCGGCTACCTCCACACCGGCATCGAGAAGAACCTCGAGTTCCGCACGTGGACGCAGGGCACCACGTTCGTGACGCGCATGGACTACCTGACGTCCTTCTTCAACGAGACCGCCTACTGTCTCGCCGTCGAGAAACTCCTCGGCATCGAGGACCAGATCCCGGACCGCGCCACCCTCATCCGGGTGCTCCTGATGGAGCTGAACCGGTTGTCCTCGCACCTGGTGTGCATCGCCACCGGCGGCATGGAACTCGGCGCCACCACGATCATGATCTACGGATTCCGCGATCGTGAAATGATTCTCGACATCTACGAGCTCATCACGGGCCTGCGGATGAACCACGCGTACATCCGCCCCGGCGGACTCGCCCAGGACCTGCCGCCCGGCGCGGTGGACCACATCCGCGAGTTCGTGAAGAAGATGAAGAAGAACCTCCCGGAGTACGACAAGCTCGCCACCGGGAACCCCATCTTCAAGGCCCGTATGCAGGACGTCGGCTACCTCGACCTGGCGGGCTGCATGGCCCTCGGCGCCACCGGCCCGATCCTGCGCTCCACCGGCCTGCCGCACGACCTGCGCAAGTCACAGCCCTACTGCGGCTACGACACCTACGAGTTCGACATCCCGACCGCCGACACCTGCGACTCCTACGGCCGCTTCCTCATCCGGCTCGAGGAGATGCGCCAGTCGCTCAGGATCGTCGAGCAGTGCCTGGACCGGCTGCAGCCCGGCCCGGTCATGGTCGCCGACAAGAAGATCGCCTGGCCCGCCCAGCTCGCCCTGGGTCCTGACGGGCTCGGCAACTCCCTCGACCACATCAAGAAGATCATGGGCACCTCCATGGAGGCCCTGATCCACCACTTCAAGCTGGTCACCGAGGGCTTCCGCGTCCCGCCGGGACAGACGTACGCGGCCGTCGAGTCGCCCAAGGGCGAACTCGGAGTGCACGCCGTGTCCGACGGCGGCACCCGCCCCTTCCGGGTCCACTTCCGCGACCCGTCCTTCACCAACCTTCAGGCCATGGCGGCGATGTGCGAGGGCGGCCAGGTCGCCGACGTCATCGTCGCTGTCGCGTCCATCGACCCCGTGATGGGAGGCGTCGACCGGTGACCACCAGTTCTTCCGAGCGGGGCGTCAGCCTGGGCATGCCCGAACTGCCCGCGCCCGCGTACCCGGACGACGTTCGAGAGAGGCTCGAGAGGGACGCGCGCGAGATCATCGCCCGCTACCCGGACTCCCGCTCGGCGCTCCTGCCGTTGCTGCATCTCGTGCAGTCGGAGGAGGGGCACGTCACGCGCACCGGGATGCGGTTCTGCGCGGACGTGCTGGAGCTGACCACGGCCGAGGTCACCGCGGTGGCCACCTTCTACACCATGTACCGGCGCAAGCCCTCGGGTGACTACCAGGTGGGTGTGTGCACCAACACCCTCTGCGCGGTGATGGGCGGCGACGCGATCTTCGCGGAGCTCCAGGAGCACCTGGGCGTCGGCAACGGCGAGACCACCGACGACGGCAAGGTCACCCTGGAGCACATCGAGTGCAACGCGGCCTGCGACTTCGCGCCGGTCGTGATGGTCAACTGGGAGTTCTTCGACAACCAGACCCCGGCGAGCGCGAAGCGCATGGTCGACGACCTGTGCGCCGGCCGTCCGGTGGAGCCCACGCGCGGGGCGCCGCTGTGCACCTTCAAGGAGACCGCGCGGATCCTCGCCGGCTTCCCCGACGAGCGGCCCGGGGCCGTAGAGGCGAGCGGCGGAGCGGGACCCGCGTCGCTGGTGGGCCTCCGCCTGGCCAGGGGAGAGACCGCACCCGCGCGCGTGGTCCATCCGCGCGACGGCGCACCGCAGGACAGGGACGTCCACGAGCCGTCCCCGTCGGAGCACCTGAGCTCACACGACGCGCCACAGGACACGTCGGCCTCCGACCCGGCCCACCCGGCCGGGCCCGCCGCCGAGGAGGGGGAGTGATGACCTTGGCACCCGAACTCAAAGACACCAGCCCCGAGAAGCTGCTCGCACCCGTGCTGTCGGCCTTCTGGGACGAGGACAAGTCCTGGTCGCTGGACGTCTACAAGAGGCACGAGGGGTACGAGGGGCTCCGCAAGGCGCTCGCCATGTCGCCGGACGACCTGATCGCGTACGTCAAGGACTCCGGTCTGCGCGGCCGCGGCGGTGCGGGATTCCCCACGGGAATGAAATGGCAGTTCATTCCGCAGGGCGATGGAAAGCCGCACTATCTAGTTGTCAACGCCGACGAGTCGGAGCCCGGGACGTGCAAGGACATCCCGCTCCTCTTCGCGAACCCGCATAGCCTCATCGAGGGCATTGTCATCGCGTGTTATGCCATCAGGTCGTCGCATGCCTTCATCTATCTGCGTGGTGAAGTCGTCCCAGTACTGCGGCGGCTGCACGCGGCCGTGAGCGAGGCCTACGCTGCCGGCTACCTCGGACAGAACATCCTGGGCAGCGGCCTCGATCTCGAACTCACCGTGCACGCGGGCGCAGGCGCGTACATCTGCGGTGAGGAGACCGCACTGCTCGACTCGCTCGAAGGCCGCCGTGGTCAACCGCGGCTCCGTCCCCCTTTCCCTGCGGTCGCGGGCCTGTATGCCTGCCCGACTGTTGTGAATAACGTGGAGTCGATCGCGTCGGTTCCCGCGATTCTGACCCGGGGCAAGGAATGGTTCCGGTCGATGGGCAGCGAGAAGTCCCCGGGCTTCACGCTCTACTCGCTCAGCGGCCATGTCGCCAATCCCGGCCAGTTCGAGGCCCCGCTCGGCATCACGCTCCGCCAGCTCCTGGAGATGAGCGGCGGGATGCGGCCGGGGCACCGGCTCAAGTTCTGGACGCCCGGCGGCTCCTCGACGCCGATGTTCACCGACGAGCACCTCGACGTCCCCCTCGACTACGAGGGTGTCGGCGCCGCCGGTTCGATGCTCGGCACCAAGGCCCTGCAGTGCTTCGACGAGACGACCTGTGTCGTGCGCGCCGTCACCCGCTGGACCGAGTTCTACGCCCACGAGTCCTGCGGCAAGTGCACGCCGTGCCGCGAAGGGACGTACTGGCTCGTGCAGTTGCTGCGCGACATCGAGGCCGGCAAGGGCGTCATGTCCGACCTCGACAAGCTGAACGACATCGCCGACAACATCAACGGCAAGTCGTTCTGCGCCCTCGGTGACGGCGCCGCCTCGCCGATCTTCTCCTCGCTCAAGTACTTCCGCGAGGAGTACGAGCAGCACATCACGGGCCGCGGCTGCCCCTTCGACCCGGCCAAGTCGACGGCCTGGGCCGACCGCACGGAGGTGAACGCATGACTGTGACCACCAACGCTCCCGCAGGCGGGGGAGAGGCGGCGGTCCCGCCGGAGGATCTCGTCACGCTGACGATCGACGGCGCCGAGATCAGCGTGCCCAAGGGCACCCTGGTCATCCGGGCCGCCGAAGAGCTCGGCATCGAGATCCCCCGGTTCTGCGACCACCCCCTCCTCGACCCGGCCGGCGCCTGCCGCCAGTGCATCGTCGAGGTCGAGGGCCAGCGCAAGCCGATGGCTTCCTGCACCATCACCTGCACCGACGGGATGGTGGTGAAGACCCACCTCACCTCGCCGGTCGCCGAGAAGGCCCAGCACGGTGTGATGGAGCTCCTCCTCATCAACCACCCGCTGGACTGCCCGGTCTGCGACAAGGGCGGCGAGTGCCCCCTGCAGAACCAGGCAATGTCCCACGGCCAGGCCGAGTCCCGGTTCGAGGGCAAGAAGCGGACGTACGAGAAGCCCGTCCCGATCTCCACACAGGTGCTGCTCGACCGCGAGCGGTGCGTGCTGTGCGCCCGCTGCACCCGGTTCTCCAACCAGATCGCGGGCGACCCCATGATCGAACTGGTCGAGCGGGGCGCGCTCCAGCAGGTCGGCACCGGAGAGGGCGACCCCTTCGAGTCGTACTTCTCCGGCAACACCATCCAGATCTGCCCGGTCGGCGCGCTGACGTCGGCGGCGTACCGATTCCGCTCCCGCCCCTTCGACCTGGTGTCCTCCCCGAGCGTGTGCGAGCACTGCTCCGGCGGCTGTGCCACCCGCACGGACCACCGGCGCGGCAAGGTCATGCGCAAGCTCGCGGCCAACGACCCCGAGGTCAACGAGGAGTGGATCTGCGACAAGGGGCGCTTCGCCTTCCGGTACGCGCAGCAGCGGGACCGGCTGGAGCACCCGCTGGTCCGCAACCCCGAGGGTGAGCTGGTGCCGGCCTCCTGGCCGGAAGCCCTCCAGATCGCCGCCCAGGGACTGCTCGCCTCGCGCGGCCGGGCCGGAGTCCTCACCGGCGGCCGCCTCACCATCGAGGACGCCTACGCGTACAGCAAGTTCGCGCGCGTGGCGCTCGACACCAACGACATCGACTTCCGCGCGCGTGTGCACAGCAGCGAGGAGGCCGACTTCCTGGCCGCGCGGATCGCGGGCCGCGGACGTGACCTCGACGGTACGGGCGTCACGTACTCCGCTCTGGAGAAGGCACCGGCGGTCCTGCTGGTCGGGTTCGAGGCCGAGGAGGAGGCGCCCGGCGTCTTCCTGAGGCTGCGCAAGGCCTGGCGCAAGCACGGACAGAAGGTCTTCTCGCTCGCCACCCATGCCACCCGCGGCCTGGAGAAGGCCGGCGGCACGCTGCTGCCCGCCGCTCCCGGTACCGAGACAGAGTGGCTGGACGCGCTGGCCGGCGAAGTCGGACTGGAGGGCGACGGCAGCAGGGCCGCCGAGGCGCTGCGCACCGCGGGCGCGGTGATCGTCGTCGGCGAACGGCTCGCCGCGGCGGAGGGCGCACTGACCGCCGCCGTACGGGCCGCCTCCGCGACCGGCGCGCAGCTGGTGTGGATCCCGCGGCGGGCCGGAGAGCGCGGGGCCCTCGAGGCGGGCGCGCTGCCGTCGCTCCTGCCGGGCGGCCGTCCGGCCACCGACCCGCGCGCGCGTGAGGAGGTCGCCTCGGTCTGGGGTGTGGCCGACCTCCCGCACCGCTACGGACGGGACACCGGCCAGATGGTCGAGGCCGCCGCGTCCGGCGAGCTCCAGGCCCTGGTGGTCGCGGGCGTCGAGATCGCCGACCTGCCCGATCCGGCACGCGCGCGTGAAGCGCTCCAGGAGGTCGGGTTCGTGGTGTCGCTGGAACTGCGGCCCGGTGAGGTCACCGCACTCGCGGACGTCGTCCTGCCGGTGGCCGCGGTCGCCGAGAAGGCCGGCACCTTCCTCAACTGGGAGGGCAGGGTGCGCTTCTTCGAGGCCGCGCTCAAGCCCGACCAGATGACCCGCGGCCTCGCACCCACCGACGCACGGGTCCTCCAGATGCTGGCCGACGCCATGGACGTACACCTGGGCCTGCCCGATCTGCGCACCACGCGCGCGGAGATCGACCGGCTCGGTCCCTGGGACGGACCGCATGGCACCGAACCCATGGAGACCGGGGCCCAGTTGCCGCGGCCCGCCGCCGGAGAGGCCGTACTCGCCGGGCACCGGCTGCTGCTCGACCAGGGGCTCCTCCAGCAGGGCGACGAGGCGCTCGCCGGGACCCGGCACGCGGCACGCGCGCGTGTGTCGGCCGCGACAGCCGCCGAGGTGGGCGTCAAGGAAGGCGACCTCCTCGCCGTGACCGGCAAGACCGGAGTCGTCGAACTGCCGCTGCAGATCACCGAGATGCCCGACCGCGTGGTCTGGCTCCCGCTGAACTCCACCGGCGGCGGCGTCGCCTCCGACGCCGGGGTGCTGCCCGGCTCCCTCGTCCGCATCGGCCCGGCCACGCTCGCCACCGAAGTCCCCAAGGAGGTGGAGGCATGAGCCCGTACCTCGCTGCGGAAGACCTCTCGATGTTCGGCACCGACCCCTGGTGGCTCGTCGTCATCAAGGCCGTCTTCTGCTTCGCCTTCCTGATGGTGACCGTGCTGTTCTCCATCGTGTGGGAGCGCAAGGTCGTCGCCTGGATGCAGCTGCGCATCGGCCCCAACCGGCACGGCCCCTGGGGCATGCTCCAGTCGCTCGCCGACGGCATCAAGCTGATGCTCAAGGAAGACGTCATCGTCAAGCGCGCGGACAAGGTCGTCTACATCCTCGCGCCGATCGTCGCGGCCATCCCGGCTTTCATGGCGATCGCGGTGATCCCCTTCGGCCCGTCCGGCAACGAGGTGTCGATCTTCGGCCACCGTACGGCGATGCAGCTCACCGACCTGCCGATCGCGATGCTCTACATCCTCGCGGTCGCCTCGGTCGGCATCTACGGCATCGTCCTGGCGGGCTGGAGCTCCGGGTCGACGTATCCGCTGCTCGGCGGTCTGCGCTCCTGCGCGCAGATGATCTCGTACGAGATCGCCATGGGTGCGGCCTTCGCCTCGGTGTTCCTCTACTCCGGGTCGATGTCCACCTCGGCGATCGTCGAGGCCCAGCAGGACCGCTGGTACATCGTCCTGCTGCCGGTCTCCTTCATCATCTACGTCATCACGATGGTCGGCGAGACCAACCGCGCCCCCTTCGACATGCCGGAGTCCGAGGGCGACCTGGTCGGCGGCTTCAACACCGAGTACTCGTCGATCAAGTTCGCGCTGTTCATGCTCGCCGAGTACGTGAACATGGTGACGGTCTCGGCCGTGACGACCACGCTCTTCCTCGGCGGCTGGCGGGCTCCCTGGCCCATCAGCACCTTCTGGGAGGGCGCGAACCACGGCTGGTGGCCGCTCCTCTGGTTCGTGATCAAGGTGCAGCTGCTGCTGTTCTTCTTCATCTGGCTGCGCGGCACGCTCCCGAGGGTCCGCTACGACCAGCTGATGAAGCTCGGCTGGAAGGTCCTCATCCCGGTCTCCGTGGTGTGGCTGATGCTCGTCGCGACCGTGCGGACCCTGCGCAACGAGAACTACGACTTCGCCGACATCGCCCTCTACGTCGGCGGCGGAGTCCTGGTCCTGCTGCTGCTCTCCTTCGTCGCCGACATGTTCCGCGAGAAGTCGAAGGCGGCGGCGCAGCCCGCCGAAGAGCCGGCCGGCTTCGACCCGATGGCGGGCGGATTCCCCGTCCCGCCGCTGCCCGGACAGGAGTTGCCGCCGGTACCGCGACGCCCCTCGCGCCAGGAGCGGGAGCTGATTGTCAGTGGCGGGCCCGATACTCAGAGTGACGGATCTCTGGATGGAAAGGAGGCGTCCGATGGCTGAGGAGCCCAAGGAAACCAAGCCCGGTTTCATGAACCCCGTCGCCGGCTTCGGCGTGACCTTCAAGGCCATGTTCAAGAAGCGGCTGACCGAGCAGTACCCGGAGCAGCAGAAGACCACCGCTCCGCGGTTCCACGGACGGCACCAGCTCAACCGCCATCCGGACGGCCTGGAGAAGTGCGTCGGCTGCGAGCTGTGCGCCTGGGCCTGCCCCGCCGACGCCATCTATGTGGAGGGTGCCGACAACACCGACGAGGAGCGCTACTCGCCGGGCGAGCGGTACGGCCGCGTCTACCAGATCAACTACGCCCGCTGCATCCTGTGCGGCCTGTGCATCGAGGCGTGCCCCACGCGCGCGCTGACGATGACCAACGAGTTCGAGCTGGCCGACAGCAGCCGCGCCAACCTCATCTTCACCAAGGACCAGTTGCTCGCCGGCCTCGAGGACGGCATGGTCGACTCGCCCCACGCCATCTACCCGGGCACGGACGAGCAGGACTACTACCGGGGCCTGGTGACCGAGGCCGCGCCCGGCACCGTCCCCCAGGTCGCCCTCTCCAAGGGCGAGGTGGTCCAGGAGGCCGACTCCACCTTCGGTGAGGACGAACCGGCGTCGGAGAAGGTGATCGGGCGATGACCGCACCCCTTCAGCTCGCCGCCACAGCCACCCTGGCTGCCGGCACCTCGACCGGCGAGGCCTTCCAGTTCTGGGTCCTCGGCACCGTCGCCGTGATCGGCGCCCTGTGCACCGTCTTCATGAGGAAGGCCGTGCACAGCGCGCTCTGTCTCGCCGGCACCATGATCATCCTGGCGGTGTTCTACCTCGCCAACGGCGCCTACTTCCTCGGCGTCGTGCAGATCGTCGTCTACACCGGCGCGATCATGATGCTGTTCCTGTTCGTGGTGATGCTCGTCGGCGTGACCGCGGCGGACTCCCTGAAGGAGACCATCAAGGGCCAGCGCTGGCTGGCCCTTGTGTGCGGGCTCGGCTTCGGCATCCTGCTGTTCGCGGGCATCGGCAACGCCTCCCTCAACCAGTTCAACGGCCTCACCCAGGCCAACTCCGGCGGCAATGTGGAGGGCCTCGCCACCCTCATCTTCACCAAGTACGTCTTCGCTTTCGAAATCACCGGCGCTCTGCTGATCACGGCCGCCGTCGGCGCCATGGTGCTCACCCACCGCGAGCGCACCGAGCGCGCCCTGACCCAGCGTGAGATGGCCGAGAAGCGCGTCCGCGAGGGCACGCACGTTCCGCCGCTGCCCGCCCCCGGCGTCTACGCCCGGCACAACGCGGTGGACATCGCGGGCCTGCTGCCCGACGGCACCCCCTCCGAGCTCACGGTCAGCAAGACCCTGCGCCAGCGCGGTCAGATCCGTGACGTGTCCGCCGAAGCCCTCAACGACCTCAAGGCGTTGGAGCAGCGCGCGGAGGAGCGCCTGGATCGGACCGAGATCGAACCGGCCACCTTCAAGAGGGAGGCGTCGAAGTGAACCCGGTCAACTACCTCTACCTCGCCGCCCTGCTGTTCACGATCGGCGCCACCGGCGTGCTGATCAGGCGCAACGCCATCGTCGTGTTCATGTGCATCGAGCTCATGCTCAACGCCTGCAACCTCGCGTTCGTCGCCTTCTCCCGGATGCACGGCAATCTCGACGGCCAGATCATCGCCTTCTTCACGATGGTCGTCGCCGCCGCGGAGGTCGTGGTCGGGCTCGCGATCATCGTGTCGCTGTTCCGTTCCCGCCACTCGGCCTCGGTCGACGACGCCAGCCTGATGAAGCTGTAAGGGGTCGCTGAATCGTGGAGAACCTCATCGCGCTGCTCATCGCGGCGCCTCTGCTCGGAGCCGCGGTCCTGCTGACCGGCGGCCGGCGGCTGGACGCCGTCGGCCACTGGATCGGCACGATCCTCGCCGCCGCTTCCTTCGTGTTCGGCGCCATCCTCTTCGCCGACCTGCTCGGCAAGAACGCCGAGGACCGCACGCTCATCCAGCACCTGTGGACCTGGATCCCGGTCGAGGGCTTCCAGGCGGACGTCACCTTCCGCCTCGACCAGTTGTCGATGACGTTCGTGCTGCTGATCACCGGCGTCGGCTCGCTGATCCACCTGTACTCGATCGGGTACATGGAGCACGACGAGCGCCGCCGCCGCTTCTTCGGCTATCTGAACCTGTTCCTCGCGGCGATGCTGCTGCTCGTCCTCGCCGACAACTACCTCCTGCTGTACGTCGGCTGGGAGGGCGTCGGTCTCGCCTCCTACCTGCTGATCGGCTTCTGGCAGCACAAGCCGAGTGCGGCCACCGCGGCGAAGAAGGCCTTCCTGGTCAACCGCGTCGGCGACATGGGCCTGTCGATCGCGATCATGCTGATGTTCACGACGTTCGGCACCTTCGCCTTCGGCCCGGTCCTCGGCAGCCACGAGAAGCCCGGACTTGTCGAGGGCGCCTCCGAGGCCACGCTCACCGGCATCGCCCTGATGCTGCTGCTGGCCGCCTGCGGCAAGTCCGCCCAGGTGCCGCTGCAGTCCTGGCTCGGGGACGCGATGGAGGGCCCGACCCCGGTCTCGGCCCTCATCCACGCGGCGACCATGGTGACCGCGGGTGTCTATCTGATCGTCCGCTCCGCCAACATCTTCAACCTCGCGCCGGACGCCCAGCTCGTCGTCACCGTCGTCGGTGCCGTCACGCTCCTGTTCGGTGCGATCGTCGGTTGCGCGAAGGACGACATCAAGAAGGCACTGGCCGGCTCGACCATGTCGCAGATCGGCTACATGGTCCTCGCCGCGGGCCTCGGCCCCATCGGCTACGTCTTCGCGATCATGCACCTGGTGACGCACGGCTTCTTCAAGGCCGGGCTCTTCCTCGGGGCCGGTTCGGTCATGCACGGCATGAACGACGAGGTCGACATGAGGAAGTACGGCGGCCTCAGGAAGTACATGCCGATCACCTTCGTCACCTTCGGCCTCGGCTACCTCGCCATCATCGGCTTCCCGGGCCTGTCCGGCTTCTTCTCCAAGGACAAGATCATCGAGGCGGCCTTCGCCAAGGGCGGCACCGAGGGCTGGATCCTCGGCGGCGTGGCCCTGCTGGGCGCGGCCATCACCGCCTTCTACATGACACGCGTGATGCTGATGACGTTCTTCGGAGAGGAGCGCTGGAAGAACCAGCCCACCCGCTCTCCGGAGGCCCCGAGCGCGGAGCCCGCCGCCGAGCACCACGGCGCGCACGCCGAACCTCACCCGCACGAGTCCCCCAAGTCCATGACGATCCCGATGATCGTGCTGGCCTTCGGATCGGTCTTCGCGGGCGGCTTCTTCAGCATCGGCGACCGCTTCCTGCACTGGCTGGAGCCCATCACCGGGCACGACCACGGAGACGCGCCGATCAGCGCGACCACGGTCACGGCGGCCACGGTGACCGTGATGGTCATCGGCGTCGCGATCGCCTGGCTCCAGTACGGCCGCCGCCCGGTCCCGGTCGTCGCCCCGCGCGGGTCGCTGCTCACCCGGGCCGCCCGGCGCGACCTGCTCCAGGACGACTTCAACCACGTCGTCCTGGTCCGCGGCGGAGAGCACCTCACGCGCTCCCTGGTCTACGTCGACCACACCCTGGTCGACGGCGTGGTCAACGGCACGGCGGCCTCGGTCGGCGGTCTCTCCGGGCGGATGCGCAAGCTGCAGAACGGCTACGCGCGGTCGTACGCGGTCTCGATGTTCGGCGGCGCGGCGATCCTCGTCGCCGCGACCCTGCTGATGAGGGCGGTCTGATACCGATGTCCTTTCCTCTGCTGACAGCGACGGCGGCGCTCCCGGCGATCGGGGCGATCGCCACGGCCGCCGTGCCGGCCGCGCGACGCACCGCCGCCAAATGGCTGGCGCTGCTCGTCTCACTCGCCACACTCGCCCTCGCGATCATCGTCCTGGTCCGCTTCGACCCGGACGGCGCCCGCTACCAGCTCACCGAATCGCACGCCTGGATCGCGGACTTCGGGGTCAGGTACGAACTGGGCGTGGACGGCATCGGAGTGGCGCTTCTCGCGCTGACCGCGCTGCTGATCCCGTTCATCATCCTGGCGGGCTGGCACGACGCCGACCCGCTGGAGACCGGAAGCAGGCGGTGGCGGCCGACGCAGGGCTTCTTCGCCCTGATCCTGGCCGTCGAGGCGATGGTGATCATCTCCTTCGAGGCCACCGACGTCTTCCTCTTCTACATCTTCTTCGAAGCCATGCTCATCCCGATGTACTTCCTCATCGGCGGCTTCGGGGACCGTGCCCACGCGGGCTCCGACGAGAAGGCGGCGGCCCAACGCTCGTACGCCGCCGTGAAGTTCCTCCTCTACAACCTGGTCGGCGGTCTGATCATGCTGGCCGCGGTGATCGGCCTCTACGTGGTCGCCGGGAACTTCAGCCTCCAGGAGATCGCCGAAGCGCGTGCCAACGGCTCACTCGACATGGCGACCAACACCGAACGCTGGCTGTTCCTCGGGTTCTTCTTCGCCTTCGCGGTGAAGGCGCCCCTGTGGCCGCTGCACACCTGGCTGCCCAACGCGATGGGGGAGGCCACCGCCCCGGTGGCCGTGCTCATCACCGCGGTCGTCGACAAGGTGGGCACCTTCGCGATGCTCCGCTTCTGCCTCCAGCTCTTCCCGGAGGCCAGCAAGTGGGCGACGCCCGCGATCCTGGTCCTGGCGGTGATCAGCATCATCTACGGGGCGCTGCTCGCCGTCGGCCAGCGGGACATCAAGCGGCTGGTGGCCTACGCGTCGATCTCGCACTTCGGCTTCATCATCATGGGCATCTTCGCGATGACCAGCCAGGGCCAGTCCGGCGCGACGCTCTACATGGTCAACCACGGGATCTCGACCGCGGCGCTGATGCTGGTGGCCGGCTTCCTGATCTCGCGGCGCGGCTCGCGGCTCATCGCCGACTACGGCGGGGTCCAGAAGGTCGCCCCGGTGCTCGCCGGCACGTTCCTGATCGGCGGTCTGGCGACCCTGTCCCTGCCGGGACTCGCGCCCTTCGTGAGTGAGTTCCTGGTCCTGGTCGGCACGTTCGCGCGCTACCCGGTGATCGGCATCATCGCCACCTTCGGCATCGTGCTCGCCGCGCTCTACACCCTCGTCCTCTACCAGCGGACGATGACGGGCCCGGTGAAGCCCGAGGTCTCCGCGATGCCCGACCTGCGCGCGCGTGAGCTCCTGGTCGTCGCCCCGCTGGTCGTCCTGTTGATCTTCCTGGGCGTCTACCCGAAGCCCGTCACGGACATCGTGAACCCGGCGGTGAAGTCGACCATGTCCGACGTACACAAGAAGGACCCCAAGCCCGAGGTGGAGGCGGCCAAGTGAGTGCGACAGCCGTCCACAGCCTGTGGACAACCGCGGCCGACCCGATCTCCAAGATCGACGCGCCGAAGATCGAATACGGGCAGTTGTCGCCCACCCTGATCATCCTGGGTGCGGCGATCATCGGAGTGCTGGTCGAGGCGTTCGTCCCGCGCAAGTCCCGTTACTACGCCCAGCTGTTCGTGTCCGTCGTGGCGCTGTGCGCCGCCTTCGCGGCGGTCGTCGCGCTCGCAAGCGACGGGTACGCCACCACCAAGGCGGGCATCGCGGCGATGGGCGCGATCGCCGTCGACGGGCCCGCCCTGTTCCTCCAGGGCACGATCCTGCTGGCGGGCCTGGTCGGCCTGTTCACCTTCGCCGAGCGCCGGCTCGACCCCGAGACACACGGCAATCGCGTCGACTCGTTCGCCGCCCAGGCCGCGTCCGTGCCGGGCAGTGACAGCGAGAAGGCCGCCGTGAAGGCCGGGTTCACCACCACCGAGGTGTTCCCGCTGCTGCTCTTCGCGGTCGCGGGCATGCTGATCTTCCCGGCGGCCAACGACCTGCTGACGCTGTTCGTGGCCCTGGAGGTCTTCTCGCTCCCGCTGTACCTGCTGTGCGCCCTGGCCCGCCGCAAGCGCCTCATGTCGCAGGAGGCCGCGGTCAAGTACTTCCTGCTGGGCTCGTTCGCCTCCGCGTTCACCCTGTTCGGCATCGCGCTGCTGTACGGCTACGCGGGCTCGGTGTCGTACGGCACCATCGCGAAGGTCGTCGACGGCACGATCACCACCGTGGACCCGGCGCTCGTGGACACCATGGGCAACGACGCGCTGCTGCTGATCGGCGCCGCGATGATCGTCATGGGTCTGCTGTTCAAGGTCGGCGCCGTCCCGTTCCACATGTGGACGCCGGACGTCTACCAGGGTGCGCCGACCCCGGTCACCGGCTTCATGGCGGCGGCGACCAAGGTGGCCGCGTTCGGCGCGCTGTTGCGCCTGCTGTACGTCGTCCTGCCGGGCCTGCGCTGGGACTGGCGGCCGGTCATGTGGGCCGTCGCGATCGTCACCATGCTCGGCGGTGCGATCGTCGCGATCACGCAGACCGACATCAAGCGGCTGCTGGCGTACTCGTCGATCGCGCACGCGGGATTCATCCTCGCGGGTGTCATCGCGACCACGCCGGACGGGGTCTCGTCCGTCCTCTTCTACCTGGCGGCGTACTCGTTCGTGACGATCGGCGCGTTCGCCGTGGTGACGCTGGTGCGTGACGCCGGTGGTGAGGCGACACACCTGTCCAAGTGGGCGGGCCTGGGGCGTCGTTCGCCGCTGGTGGCCGCCGTGTTCGCGGTGTTCCTGCTGGCCTTCGCCGGTATCCCGCTGACCTCTGGCTTCGCCGGGAAGTTCGCCGTGTTCAAGGCGGCGGCGGAAGGCGGCGCGGCGCCGCTCGTCGTGGTCGGTGTGATCTCGTCGGCCATCGCCGCGTTCTTCTACATCCGGGTGATCGTGCTGATGTTCTTCAGCGAGCCGCGCCCGGAGGGGCCGACGGTCGCCGTGCCGTCACCGCTGACGATGACGGCGATCGGGGTCGGCGTGGCGGTCACGCTGGTGCTCGGTGTGGCGCCGCAGTACTTCCTGGACCTGGCGAACCAGGCGGGAGTGTTCGTGCGCTGATCCGCGGTGCCTGAACCGTGTTCACGCAACGGGCCCCGGCTCCCTCGAAGGGAGCCGGGGCCCGTTGCGTACGCTCAGGGGGCCGGGGTCGCCGGACACGTCACGTCGGGGTGCGTGGGGTTGAAGAGACCGCTCGGGTTCGGCTTGTAGAGCCAGGCGCGCAGGGTGTAGCCGGAGCCCACGTCGGACACGTCCTCCGGTACCTGGAACGTCTGGCCGAACATCGTCGGCGGGGTGACACCCGACTCGGCCTTCACGACCCACTCCACGGCGACGAGCCGGAGCCCGTCCGGGTCGTTCTCGTAGAGGAGCGCCGCGGGCCTGTCGGGGTCCGTCTCCCCGACGTTCTCCTCGTTGACGTAGTGGTAGCCCATGCCGGGCACGCAGCTCGTGGGGGCGTAACCGTCGGCGACGGCGTACGGCTCGTAGGCGTACATGCCGGTGGCAACGTATGTCCTGGCCAGCTCGGTCCAGATGAGCGGGTCCGGGTCGGCTGCCTGTGCGGGTGCGGCGGTCAGTGAGAAGGCCGCCGCCGCCGCGACGGTGAGCACTGCCTTCAGGGGCCGAGGGGCCATGGTGGTTCTCCTTGAGGCGGGCGAGGCGCGCGCACGGGGCGCCGGCCCGTGGCGAGGGGAGCGGGTCTCCCCGGCCCGCCCCAGCAGCATGTCCCCGCCTCGAACGAATGCGCCATGTGGCAGAGGCCATTCGAATGACCACGGAACGTCACAGGCCCGGCCTGTGGATAACTCCGACGCTGTCGGTCCCGGCACCTATCGTGGAGGCAGTGGTCGAGGGACGACGTACGGGGGACGGGACTATGGGCGGGATGGGCGGTATCAGCGAGATGCCAGGGATCACCGGGACAGCGGACACGAGCGACAGCGAGGCACTGGCCACGCTGCACCGGGTCTTCGGATACGACGCCTTCCGCGGCGAGCAGGAAGAGATCATCGAGCATGTGGTGGCCGGCGGCGACGCCGTCGTGCTCATGCCGACCGGCGGCGGCAAGTCGCTGTGCTACCAGATTCCGTCCCTGGTCAGGCCCGGCACGGGCATCGTCGTCTCACCGCTCATCGCGCTGATGCAGGACCAGGTGAACGCGCTCAGGGCGCTCGGCGTGCGCGCCGGGTTCATGAACTCCACGCAGGACTTCGACGAGCGCCGCGTGGTGGAGGCCGAGTTCCTGGCCGGAGAGCTGGACCTGCTCTACCTCGCGCCGGAGCGGCTGCGGCTGGACGCCACCCAGGACCTGCTCTCCCGCGGCAAGATCGCCGTCTTCGCCATCGACGAGGCGCACTGCGTCTCGCAGTGGGGCCACGACTTCCGTCCCGACTATCTGACGCTGTCGGTGCTCGGCGAGCGCTGGCCCGACGTTCCGCGGATCGCGCTCACCGCGACGGCCACGCGTGCCACGCACGACGAGCTCACCCAGCGGCTGAACATGCCGACGGCCCGGCACTTCGAGGCGAGCTTCGACCGGCCCAACATCCAGTACCGGATCGTGCCGAAGGCCGACCCCAAGAAGCAGCTGCTGGCCTTCCTGCGCGAGGAGCACGCGGGCGACGCGGGCATCGTGTACTGCCTCTCCCGCAAGTCGGTGGAGGCCACGGCCGAGTTCCTCTCCCGCAACGGCATCGAGGCGGTCCCGTACCACGCGGGCCTGGACGGGGGCACCCGCGCCGCCCACCAGTCCCGCTTCCTGCGCGAGGACGGCCTGGTCGTGGTGGCGACCATCGCCTTCGGCATGGGCATCGACAAGCCGGACGTCCGCTTCGTCGCTCACCTCGACCTGCCCAAGTCGGTCGAGGGTTACTACCAGGAGACGGGCCGCGCGGGGCGTGACGGACTGGCGTCCACGGCCTGGATGGCCTACGGCCTCAACGACGTCATACAGCAGCGCAAGATGATCCAGTCGAGCGAGGGCGACGAGGCGTTCCGGCGCCGGGCCGCCGCTCACCTGGACTCGATGCTGGCGCTGTGCGAGACCGCCCAGTGCAGGCGCGGACAGCTCCTGAACTACTTCGGCCAGGAACCGGAGCCGACGGGCTGCGGCAACTGCGACACCTGCCTCACACCACCGGAGACCTGGGACGGCACGGTCGCCGCCCAGAAGCTGCTCTCGACGGTGGTGCGGCTGCAGCGGGAGCGCGGGCAGAAGTTCGGGGCCGTGCAGATCGTCGACATCCTGCTCGGCAAGCGCACCGCCAAGGTCATCCAGTTCGACCACGACCAACTGTCGGTCTTCGGCATCGGCGAGGAGCTGTCCGAGGGCGAATGGCGAGGTGTCGTACGGCAGTTGCTGGCCCAGGGACTGCTCGCGGTCGAAGGGGACTACGGCACGCTGGTGCTGACCGAGGCGAGCGGTGCGGTGCTGCGGCGGGAGCGGGAGGTGCCGCTGCGCAAGGAACCGATGAAGCCGGTGAGCGCCAAGGGCTCCTCGTCCTCTTCCGGTCGGGGCAAGGCCAAGGCCGTCGTGGCCGAGCTGCCAGAGGCGCTGGTGCCGGCGTTCGAGGCACTGCGGGCCTGGCGCGCCGAGCAGGCCCGTGAGCAGGGCGTCCCGGCGTACGTCATCTTCCACGACGCCACGCTCAGGGAGATCGTCACGGTGTGGCCCACGTCCGTGACGCAGCTCGGAAGCGTCGGCGGGGTCGGTGAGAAGAAGCTCGTGACGTACGGGGAGGGTGTGATCGAGGTTCTAGCCGGGCTGGCCGACGGCGGTGCGGCCGCGAAGACACCGGACCAGGCCGGCGACGCGGATCCCGGCGCGGACCACTGGCCCGAGATGGACGCGGAACCGGCGCCCGAGGACGACTGGATATAGCCGCCACCGGGCTCCGGCTCCGGCGCGGGGCGCGCGTCGGCTGTGTCGCGCAGGCCTTACGTCACCTCACAAGGCCCGCGCCGCATACGCCCTGACGTCCGCGTCCGAGTCCGTCGTCGCCGTGGCCAGGGCCGCGCGGGCGTCGTTGTTGCTCGTGTGCCGGGTCAGGGCGAGGACGGCGGCCTTGCGGACGTCGGCGTTCGGGTCGGCGAGGGCTTTCGCGAGGGCGGGGACGGCCACGTCGGAACCGGCGGCGGACAGCGCCGTCGCGGCACCCGACCTGACCTGCCACGCGGCGGCCGACAGGGCGGCGACGGCGCGGGTGGCGAGGGGTGCGGGGCAGCCGGTGGTGCCGAGCGCTGCGTAAGCGGCCCCCCGTACCAGGGCGTCGGCGTCGTCGGTGAGACGGGCCAAGGCGTCGAGGACGTCGTCGAGCGGGCGTTCCGCCGACACCGTGGCCAGTGCCTTGGCGATCGTCACGCGGACCTCGCGGGACGGGTCGGTCGTCGCCGCGTGGGCGAGTTCCACGGCGGCGTCCACCGAGACGAGGGCACGGACGGCCTCGATGCGGACGGCGATGTCCGGGTCGGTGAGGGCCCCGGCGAACAGCGCCGTGTCGCCGAGGCGCAGGGCCCGCAACACGTCCAGGGCGGCGGCGCGGACGACCGGGTCGGACTCGGCCAGGGCGGCGGCGAGGCCCTCGCGGAGGGCGGGCTCGGGCGGGAGAGTCTCGACGAGTTCGCGCAGGGACGCGGCCGCGGCGGCACGGACGCCGGGGTCGTGGTCGGTGAGGGCTTTGGCGAGGACCGGCCCGGTCCCCGGTGGCGCGGTCTCCGTCAGGACGGTGACGGCCGTACGGCGGACAGCGGGCTCGGGATCGGACAAGTAGGTCCGGACGATGGTGAGTTCGGGTTCCTGTTCGGCGAGAGCGAGGAGTTCGAGCAGACGGGGTGAGACCGGGGCGGAAGAGTCCGGGGCGGGTGAGACCGGGGCGTCCGTCACGGTGTCGGCAGCGGGGCGGTCGGCGGCCGTGTCGCTCGTGGCACCGAACTGCCCGACGGCGACCGGGGCCACCTCCCGCGCGCCCGCTGTCGCCACCACCTCGGCGTGCACCTCGCCGAGGTGCCGGGAGGCGCCGCCGACGGGGGTGAACTCGTCGATCGGAACCAGATAGGGAGCCACGGGACGGGCCGTGAACTCCATCGCACCGGAGGGGGACTTGTGCAGGTCGAGGTGGTGGAACCAGGAGGCGTCGTCGCGATGGGGGTGGTCGAGACGCTCGTGGTAGAGGCCCCAGCGGGACTCCGTGCGGGCGAGGGAGGCGCGCGCGGCCATCTCGGCGCAGTCGCGGATGAAGGAGACCTCGGCGCAGCGCATCAGCTCGTGCGCGGTGCGGGCACCCATCGAGGCGATGTCGGTGCGCATCCGCTCGAAGGACTCCAGGGCCAGCGACAGCCGCGCCCCCGACTTCGGCGGGGCCACGTAGTCGTTCACGAAGCGGCGGAGCTTGTACTCGACCTGGGGCTGCGGCGGGCCGTCCGGGTTGCGCAGCGGGCGGTAGATCAGTTCGTGCGCCTCGCGGAGCTGGTCGAGCGGCAACTCCCCTTCGTACGGCGCGTACTGGGAGGCGTCCGCGCCCGCCAGGTCACCGAAGACGAAGGCGCCGATCATGTAGTTGTGCGGGACGCAGGCCAGGTCGCCGGCCGCGTAGAGCCGGGGGACGGTCGTACGGGCGTGGTCGTCGACGCGGACGCCGGAGGCCGAGTGGCCGCCGCACAGGCCGATCTCGGAGATGTGCATCTCGATGTCGTGGGTGCGGTAGTCGTGACCGCGGCCTTCGTGGAACGTGCCTCGCGTGGGCCGTTCCGTGGAGTGCAGGATCGACTCCAGGGACGAGATCGACTCCTCGGGGAGGTGGCTCAGTTTCAGGTACACGGGCCCCCGGTCGGACGCGACCTCCGCCGCGAACTCGGCCATCATCTGGCCGGACCAGTAGTCGGAGTCGACGAAGCGCTCGCCGTGCCGGTTGACCTGGTAGCCGCCGAAGGGGTTGGCGACGTACGCGCAGGCGGGCCCGTTGTAGTCCTTGATCAGCGGGTTGATCTGGAAGCACTCGATGCCGGTGAGCTCGGCTCCCGCGTGGTAGGCCATGGCGTAGCCGTCGCCCGCGTTGGTCGGGTTCTCGTAGGTGCCGTACAGGTAGCCGGAGGCGGGCAGGCCCAGGCGGCCGCAGGCGCCGGTCGCCAGGATCACCGCGCCCGCGCGGACCGTGACGAACGCGCCCGTACGCGTGTTGAAGCCGACCGCGCCCACCGCACGGCCGTCCTCGGGAGAGGTCAGCACCCGCACCGGCATCACCCGGTTCTCGATGCGGATCCGCTCCCGCATCTCGCGCCGCCGCAGCTGCCGGTACAGCACCTTTTTGACGTCCTTGCCCTCCGGCATCGGCAGCACGTACGAACCGGAGCGATGGACCTGGCGGACCGCGTAGTCGCCGTGCTCGTCCTTCTCGAACTTCACGCCGTACGACTCCAGGCGCTGCACCATGCCGAAGCCGCGCGTGGCGGTCTGGCGGACGGTGGACTGGTCGACGATGCCGTCGTTGGCGCGGGTGATCTCGGCGACGTAGTCGTCCGGTTCGGCACGGCCGGGGATGACCGCGTTGTTGACGCCGTCCATGCCCATGGCGAGGGCGCCGGAGTGCCGGACGTGGGCCTTCTCCAGCAGGATGACGTCCGCGCCGTGCTCGGCGGCGGTCAGGGCGGCCATGGTGCCGGCGGTGCCGCCGCCGATGACAAGGACGTCGCAGGTGAGTTCCTCGGCGTCGGTGAGCGCGGGGATCTCCAGGGGCGGGTTCACGGAGGTGGTCACCGGGGGGCCTTTCAGGTACCGAGCGAGGAGAGGACGTCGCGCCGCAGCGCCAGGCGTGCCGGGTCGTCGTGGGCCGTGCGGTCACGCGGGCGGGGCACGTCGCGTACGGCGGTCAGGCGGCCGGAGCCGATGAGCGCGACCCGGTCGCCCAGGAAGAGGGCCTCGTCCACGTCGTGGGTGACGAAGACGACGGTGGCCCCGGTGCCCCGCAGTACCTCGACGAGGAGGTCCTGCATTCCGGCGCGGGTCTGGGCGTCCAGGGCGCCGAAGGGTTCGTCCATGAGGACGGCGCGCGGCGCTCCCGCGAGGGCGCGGGCCAGCTGGGCGCGCTGGCGCTGTCCGCCGGAGACGCGGTGCGGCAACTGCCGGGCGTGGTCGGCCAGTCCGACGCGCTCCAGCCACGCCTCCGCCTGCCGCCTGCGCTCCGCACGCGGCACCCCCTTGATGGCGAGCGGGAGTTCGACGTTCGCGCGCAGGGTGCGCCAGGGCAGGAGGGCGTCCTCCTGGAAGATCAGGGCGCGGTCGGCGGCGGGGCCGGTCAGCGGGCGTCCGTCCTGGCTGACCTCTCCGGTAAGCGGCGACAGCAGTCCGGCCAGCGTGCGCAGCAGCGTCGACTTGCCGCATCCGGAGGGCCCGACGAGGGTCAGGATCTCGCCGGGAGCCACCACGAGGTCCACTCCGTCGAGCACGGGCACGTCGGGCCGCCCGAGGGCGGCGCCGCGCAGCGCCAGTGCCGCGCCGGCGCGGGCGGCCGAACGGACGTCAGACGAGCTGGTCATGGGGCACGCCCTCCTGAGTCGTGGGGCTCACCGGTACGGCGGCCGCGGCACGGTTCACCCGCCGCGGAGCTCGGCCGGCGGCGACGTACGACGTCCTCGGCAGCCATCGCGTCAGGCGGCGGCCCAGGAGTTCCACGGCGGTGGAGGTGAGCCAGCCGAGGACGCCGATGGTGACCATGCCGACGAAGACACCCGCGTAGTTGACGACGGTGTAGTCCTGCCAGGTGCGGTAGCCGACGCCGTACTGGCCGGAGATCATCTCGGCGGAGATCACACAGATCCACGACACGCCGATGCCGACGGACAGGCCGCCGAAGATGCCCGGCAGGGCGCCCGGCAGGACGACCGAGGCGAGGATCCGCCACCGGCCGCCGCCCATGGTCAGCACCGCCTCCTCCCACCCGGGGGTCAGCGCGCGGACCGCGTGCCGGGTGGAGACCAGGACGGGGAAGAAGGCGGCGGTGAAGGTGATGAAGACGATGCCCTGTTCGTTGGAGGGGAACAGCAGGATCGCGACGGGGACCAGGGCGATCGCGGGGATCGGGCGGACGACCTCCAGGACCGGGCCGAGCAGGTCCTCGGCGAGGCGGGAGCGCGCCACGAGCACGCCCGCCGCCACACCGAGCACCGCGGCCAGCAGGAAACCGGTGAGGATGCGGGTGAGGCTGTCGGTGAGGTCCGTCCAGTAGTCCGGGCCGGACAGCCGGTCGGCGAAGGTGCGGGCCACGTCGGCGACCGTGGGGAACTGCGAGAAGCGCAGCCACAGGTCGATGTCGAGACTGGTCAGCAGCTGCCACACGCCGAGGGCGACCGCGAGCGAGGCCGCCCGCAGCGCGTACCGGCCGAGCCGGGGCACCCCCCGGCCCCGGCTCGCGCGCGACTTCCCGCTCACGACGCCTGCTCCAGCGCCTCGGCGTACGTGACGACCCGGGCGCCGCCGTGCGCGGAGACGTAGGCCCGCGCGGTCTCCGGGGCGACGAAGGGCAGCAGTTCGTCGCCGTCGGCCACCCAGACCGCCTTGTCGGCGAACCAGAGGGTGCCGGTGGTGGCGTCGGGGACGTAGGCGGCGCGGATGCCGTCCTTGTGGGCGGAGACGTACGCGAGGAGTTCGGCGGGCGTCTTGAAGCTCTGGGTCTTGGAGGCGCCCTTGGGCCAGACCTCGCTCGCGGAGGCGGACGGCTTCGTGGTGAGGCGAGCCGCGTAGTCGGACCCGAGGGCCTTCCTGACGTACTGGTCGTCGACGAAGGAATCCACGTCCACGTCACCGGTGAGCTTGGCCGCCTTCAGGACCGAGACGTCCTGCTTCAGGGCGGAGACGAGCTGGGGTTTGATCGCCGGGTCGAAGGTGGCGATGCCGTGGGCGCCGTTGTAGAGGTAGACGACCTCGGCGGGCAGGCCGGTGGCCTTGGCGACCGACTCGGCGGCGCCGACCGGGTGGGTGTTGAGGTAGTCGGTGGCCTCGGCCTGGGCTTTGAGGAACGCCTCCAGGACCGTCGGCCGCTGCTTCGCGAAGTCCTCGCGGGCGGTGACGCCGTGGAAGGTGGGGAGGTCCAGCTCGGCACCGTCGTAGAGCGCCTTCGCCTTGCCCTGGTAGGCGAGCAGACCGGGCCAGGCGACGAACTGCGACAGGGCGTCAGTGCTGCCCGCCGACAGGGCCGAAGCGCCCACCGCGGGCTGCTGGTTGAGCTTCTCGATGCCCTTGTCGGGGTCGATGTCGGCGCGCTGGAGGGCCCGTACGAGGGTGCCGTCGGCGGCGGAGCCGACGCTCGTGGAAACCTTCTTGCCCTTCAGGTCGCCGAGGGAGTTCAGTTTCGAGTTCGGGGAGGTGACGATCGTGTTGAGGCCGCCGCGCAGGTTGTAGCCGGTGACCGAGACCAGGCGGGTGGGCTTGCCGAGCTGCTTGCCGCGGGCCGCGTTGATGAGGAGCGGGAAGTCGCCCATCGAGCCGATGTCGATCTTCCCGGCGGTCATCTGGGCGGTGATGGGGGCGCCGGTGGCGTAGTCCTGCCAGTCGACCTTGTAGGTGTGGCCGTCGTGGAGGGAGTTGAGCTGCTTCTCGAAGTAGCCGAGCGAGCGAAGCAGCGTCCCGGCCGTGACCGTGTTGATGGTCTTGGACTGGTAGCCGACGGTGACGGTGACCGTGGAACTGTCGCCCGCCTGGGCACTGCCGCAGGCCGTCAGCGGCGCGAACAGCAGCAGTGCGGCGACAACCGGTTTGTGTTTCATGGGATTTCTGGACCTCTCACCGGAGCAGATAGGGCATGTTGACCGTGACGGCTCCGGTGGGACAGCGGGCCGCGCACGGGCCGCAGTACCAGCACTCGTCGACGTGCATGTAGGCCTTGCCGCTGCTGGTGTCGATGGCCAGGGAGTCCAGCGGGCACATGTCCACGCAGAGCGTGCAGCCGTCGATGCACTTCGACTCGTCGATGGTCACGGGCACATCGGCCCGCTGGGGCGCCAAGGGCATGGCTGTCTCCAGGAAACGGCTCGGAAAGAGGTCAGAGGGAGCGGTGCAGCAGACCGCTCATCGTGATGCGGTCGCCGCGGAAGCGGATGAACTCCAGGTCGACGGGGCGGCCGTCGGCGAGGTGGGTGAGGCGTTCCAGCATCAGGACGGCCGCGCCGCGCGGGGCTTCCAGTACGGCGGCGGAGTGGGCGTCCGCGTTCACCGCCTCCAGGGTGATCTCGGCGTGGCCGAGGCCCTGGCCGGTGATCGTCTCCAGGAGGCGGAAGACGTCGGTGTTCTCCAGGTCGGCGCCGAGCAGGGCGGTGCCGATGTCGAGGGGGATGTAGGTGAGGTCGAGGGAGAGGGGGAGGCCGTTCAGGCGGCGCAGGCGTTCGATGTAGAGGACGTCGGTGCCGGGGGCGATCTGGAGGCGCTGGGCCACCGGGTGGGGGGCGGGGGCCGGGCCCATCGTGCGGACCTCGTTGGTGACCGTGCCGTGTTCGCGCAGGGTTTCCGCGAGGCCCATCAGACGGTCCAGGCCATGGGGGTACTTCTGGCCCACGACCACGGTGCCGACGCCGGGGAGGCGTTCGACCAGGCCTTCGGCGCGGAGCAGGTCCAGGGCTTGGCGGACCGTGTTGCGGGAGGCGCGGTAGTCGGTGGCGAGGGTCGTCTCGTGGGGGAGGGTGCCGTCCTCGAAGCCGCCGGTCAGGAGCTGGTGGCGCAGGAGGTCGGCGAGTTGTCGTGCCTGGTCCGCACGCAGCCGGCGCCGGGCGCGGGCGGCGACGGTGGTCGCGCCTTGGCCGGCGTGGTCCCGGATGCGGTCGGTGGGTGGCATGGCTGGAACCATACCGAGCTGGTAGGAAAAGCAGTGTTGCCGGATTGTTGCGCCACCTGACGGTGTGACGGTTTGGTGGCTGACCTGCGGTTTCTGCAGCTGTGGGGTGAGATGTGCCACCTGACCCCGCTACACCAGCGCCGACAACCCCGGACCGAAGACGATCAGCAGCGGCAGCAACGGCACCAGTGAAGCCATCGCCGTGGTCAACGCCCTCTGCCGCCGCAACAACCTCGGCGGCGGCTCCAGCAGACGGTCCACCCGCTCACCCAGCAACCGATGACTGGAGGCGCACGACAGCACCCCCCGATGCTGGTTCAGCTCGATCAGCGCCAACGCCGTCGTCAGGTGCCCGCACCGCCGTGACGCCGTGTCGTCCGCCGCCAGTTCCACCAGGCGGTGCGTCTGGTCGCAGAAGTGGGCGAAGAGCGGCACCCGGGGAAATCCCGTGGCCAGCGCGGTAGACAGATGGAGCAGCCAGTCGTGGCGGGCCCGCGCATGTCCGCGCTCGTGGGTGAGGACGGCGTCCAGCTGGTGATCGGTCAGCCGGTGCAGCGCACCGGTCGTCACGATCAGCTGCGGCGGATTCCCCGGCATCCACCAGGCGTCCGGATACTCGTCCTCCAACACCAGCAGCGGACCGCGCGCGACAGCGCCCAGCCCGGCCGGCAGATCCGGCGCGCGCTCCCGCAGATGCTCACGGGCGACCCCCTGGCGCCGACGGGCCTCGACCAGTTCACGGGCCAGCATCGCCGTGGTCCACGCGGCCCCGCCCGCCAGCAGCAGGGTCAGGGTGACCGCCCAGAGCGGCGCCGCCGAGAGGTCGTACGCCGCGGTCACGGCCGGCGGCGCCGGGGCGAACACATGGTCGCGGACCGTGTGGAAGACCGCCGCCGCCCCCAGCACCAGCGCCGTCAGACAGCACAGCAGCACCGTGGCGACCAGGCACTGCCACACCCACAGCCCGACCACCGGTTCCCGTTCGGGCCACGCGGACCGGGTGAGCGCACGCGGCACCGGCACGGCGGCCGCTACGGCGACGGTGCTCAGCAGGAGCAGGCAGAGAGTCATGCCACGGGCTCCGCATCCTGATCGGAGACAGGGAAGGTGAGGCAGGGTGGTGAGGTGCTGCGGGGCGGGCGATACGTCGTCCCACGTATGCCGCCCGCCGCCAGTATGCCGTGAGCGGACGCCCTACGGCAGGACTCGAACAGCACCGGACGCCTCACACCTCCCCGGACACCACCCGCCCCGTCACTTCCCCCAGCCCCACCCGGACCCCGCCCGGACCGGGAGCCCACGCCGACAGCGTCACCACGTCCCCGTCCTCCAGGAACGTCCGCTTCCCGTCGGGGAGTTCGAGCACGTCCCGGCCGTTCCAGGTCAGCTCCAGCAGCGAACCCCGCTCGCCCGCCGAGGGCCCGCTCACCGTTCCCGAGCCGTACAGGTCACCCGTCCTCAGCGACGCCCCGTTCACCGTCATGTGGGCCAGCTGCTGGGCCGCAGTCCAGTACATGGTGGAGAACGGCGGCTCCGACACGACGTGGCCGTTGACCGCGACGGAGATCCGCAGGTCGTAGCCCCCGGGTTCCACGTCGGAAGCGGTGTCGTCCAGATACGGCAGGAGCTCGTGCGTCCGCTCCGGCGGCGCCACCCGCGCCTCCTCCAGCGCGTCCAGCGGGGTGATCCACGCCGACACCGACGTGGCGAAGGACTTGCCGAGGAACGGGCCGAGGGGGACGTACTCCCAGGCCTGGATGTCCCGCGCGGACCAGTCGTTGAGCAGGCAGAGCCCGAAGACGTGCTCCCGGAAGCCGTCGAGCCCGACCGGCCGGCCCAGCTCCGAGGGCGTCCCGACCACGAAACCGACCTCCGCCTCGATGTCGAGCCGCACGGACGGACCGAAGACGGGAGAGGCGTCGGAGGGGGCCTTCCGCTGCCCCGACGGCCGTACGACATCCGTCCCCGACACCACCACCGTGCCCGCGCGGCCGTGGTACCCGATTGGCAGGTGCTTCCAGTTGGGGGTCAGGGAGTCGGCGGCGTCGGGCCGGAACATCTGGCCGACGTTTCGCGCGTGGTTCTCGGAGGCGTAGAAGTCGACGTAGTCCGCGACCTCGAAGGGGAGATGGAGGTCGACCGACGACAGCGGGTGGAAGAACCCCGCGACGGCCTCCTGGTGCGCCGGCACGGTCACCCACGCGGTGAGCGCGCGCCGCACGTCCGACCAGGCCGTGCGGCCGGCGGCGAGGAGCGGGCGCAGGGAGGGCCGGGCGAGCAGGGAGACGTACGGGGAACCGAGGGCGGCGGCCGCCGCGCCCGCGTCGAGGACGTGGTCACCGAGGCGGACGCCGACGGTCCGGTCGGACGAACCCGTCGGCGAGAACACTCCGTAGGGGAGGTTGTGCGGGCCGAAGGGGTCGCCCTCGGGCACGTCGAAGGGGACATCGAAGGGGGGCATGGGGTGCTGCCTCACTCTCGCGCATGCCGTGCGGTGCAGGTGGTCGCGGCACACGTTACGTCCGAGTCGCCTGTCGCGGCAGTGCCTCAAGGGGCAGCAAGGCGACTAAAGAGTTCGCAATGTCCCGTTAAGGGGCACTCGGAGGCTTCCATTCCGGCTTAGCGTCCTTTGCGAGTACGGACGGGATGGGTGGGGTCACGTCCGTTGGGGGACGCGTGGGGGGACCGTGGCCAGGAGCGCGAACAGTGTGCCATTCGAGGCCGATCGTGAGGTACCGGCCCTGATCGTCAAGTTCGGCGACTACCCGCTGCACCACGGCGGAGTCGGCGCGATCCGCAGTCTGGGCCGCCTCGGCGTGCCCATGTACGCCATCACGGAGGACCGCTGCACGCCCGCGGCCGTCTCCCGGTACCTCACCCGCGCGTTCGTCTGGCCGACGACCGGCACCGAGGACCCGGGCCGGCTGATCGAGGGACTGATCCGGATCGGGCGCCGCATCGGCCGCCCCACCGTCCTCGTACCGACCGACGAAGAGGCGGCGGTCCTGATCGCCGAGCACCAGAGCGACCTCTTCGGCCGCTTCCTCTTCCCGCCCGTGCAGCCCGGCCTGCCGCGCCGGCTGGCCAGCAAACAGGGCCTGCACGAACTCTGCGTGGAACACGGGATCGCGAGCCCGGAGGCCGCCTTCCCGCAGTCGTACGACGACATCGTGGACTTCGCCGAGAAGGCCCGTTTCCCGGTGGTGGCCAAGAACCGCGAGGCGTTCGTACGGCGCCGGCGGCCCGCGGTGGGCGGCACCACACGCATCGCCACCCGCGAAGGGCTGCTCGCCCTCGCCCGTGACTGGGGCGAGCGGCCCGGGGTGATCCTCCAGGAGTACCTGCCGCGAGAGGAGGCCGAGGACTGGATCGTGCACGCCTACTTCGACCGCGACTCCACACCGCTGGCCATCTTCACCGGCGTCAAGGTGCGCTCCTGGCCGCCGCACGCGGGCATGACGGCCAACGCGTACGTCGTCGACAACCCAGAACTCGCGGACCTCGCCGCACGTTTCATCAAACAGATCGGCTACACCGGCATCATCGACCTCGACCTGCGCTTCGACCGGCGCGACGGTCAGTACAAACTGCTCGACTTCAACCCACGCATGGGCGCCCAGTTCCGACTCTTCGAGAGCGAGTCGGCGGTGGACGTCGTCCGCGCCATGCACCTGGATCTGACCGGGCGGGCCGTTCCGGAGGGGGAACAGCGCGCCGGTCACCGCTATGTCGTGGAGAACATCGACCTGCCCGCCCTGCTCGCCTACCGCCGCAGCGGCTATACGACACCGCACGCGCCGAAGCGGCCCAGCGGGACCGAGCTGGCCTGGTTCGCGGGTGACGACCCGCTGCCGTTCCTCACGATGCTCGGGCGCTTCGTACGGCCGGGCGCCAAGCATCTCCACCAGCTGTGGCGGGCCAACCGCCGCGGCAGCGCGACCAGCTGAACAGCGGAACCACCACGAAGTGACGAAGTGACGTCCTGGGGAGGGACTTCGTGATCCATCCGGTAGCAATCATCGGCGCCGGGCCCTTCGGCCTGTCGACCGCGGCCCATCTGCGGGCGCGCGGCATACCCGTGCGCGTCTTCGGCGACCCCATGGTCAGCTGGCGCGACCACATGCCCGCGGGCATGCTCCTCAAGTCGACCCCGGCCGCCTCCAACCTCGACGCGCCCCAGCCCGGGCACACCCTCGTCGACTACTGCGACGCGGCGGGGATCCGCCGGCTGGTGACGGACGAGGACATCGTCCCCGTGGAGACCTTCATCGCCTACGGCCAGTGGTTCCAGCAGAAGCTGGTGCCCGAGCTGGAACAGGTGCGGGTGGTGTCCGTGGACCGGAGCGAGCAGGGGGGTTTCCAGCTCAAGCTCGACTCGGGGGAGTCGTTCACCGCGCGGGCGGTCGTCGTCGCCACCGGTCTGTCGGGGCTCTCCCACCTGCCCCCGGAGCTGGCCGCCGCCGCACCCGACGGCCCCGCCCCGACCGGCCCGATGTCCCACAGCTCCCAGCACCACGACCTCTCCCGCTACTCCGGCAAGGAGCTGATCGTCGTCGGCGCCGGGCAGTCCGCGCTGGAGACGGCCGCCCTGGCCGCGGAGGCAGGCGCGCAGGTCAGGGTGGTCGCCCGTGGCCGCGGCAGCGTGGCCTTCGGCGCACCGCCGTGGAAGCAGCCCAGGCTGCGCCCCGAGTCGCCCTTCGGCCGGGCCTGGTCGCTGTGGGCCCTGACCTACTACCCGCACCCCTACCGCCACCTCCCGGCCGGCACCCGTCACTTCCTGGTCCGACGGGTCCTCGGCCCGCTCGGCGCGTGGTGGCTGCGCGACCGCTTCGAGGGGAAGGTGCGGGTCACCGAGGTGGAGCGCATCCTCAAGGCGGACACGTCACAGGGGCACCCGAGCCTGGAGGTCCTCACCGACGCCGGGACCATGGACCGCCTCGCCGCCGACCACGTCATCGCGGCCACCGGCTACCGCGTCGACCTCGCCGCGATGGGCTTCCTCGGGCACGAACTGCGCACCGCCCTCGCCGTCAGCCGGGGCACGCCCAGGCTCGGCGCCGGATACGTCTCCTCCGTACCGGGCCTGTACTTCACCGGCCTGCCGGCCGCGGCGTCCTACGGCCCGGTGATGCGCTTCGTCTGCGGCACGGAATTCGCCTCCCCGAGGCTCGCCCGGCATTTGGCGGCGGCCCACGGCTAGCGTCCCGGCAGGCAGCGTTCGCCTCGTCGCGACGCCCGGCACGCCGAGAGCACGCACGGGAGCCGCTACTGACGGGCAAACGTCACCTGTTGGCAGCCCACGGCAAGCCTCACGACGCGCAGACCTCCTTCAACCGGTCGGCCGCCGCGTCGATCCTGCCGGTGTCCGGGTGGGTGTCTCCGTCGAGGATGGACCTGTTGTAGTCCTCGATCGCCTGGTCGAGGTCCTTGACGGCCTTGTCGACCTTGCTGCCGGCCGAGTCGTCGTGGGCCTTGTTGATCTCGTCGACGTTCTTGTCGATCGTGGCGATGGATGCGGCGGTCCTCGAGGGGTCCTTCACCGCGTCCCAGCCGGCCTCGTGGATGGCCTTGACGCTGTCGGCGATCGTGTCGGCGTTCGACACGCAGTCCAGGGAGTTGTCCACGTCGTCGGGGTCGCACCCGGTGGCGAGGACGGCGGTGAGGGCGACGGCGGTCAGGGCGGTGGCGATGGTGAGGCTACGGCGCATGGCTGTGGCCAACCCTTTCTCGGGGCGGATTCGATACCGTCCACGATTCCGTCGCCCGCCCACCGCCACGAGGGAGCTGCCCGGCGTATGCGGGGGGTAGCCGACTACACCCCGCGGCGGCGGCCCGTCCTACAACCGTTGACTTGCTCTTCGGGCTGAAGCCCGAGGATTCTGGCCTTCTCGGCCGGGTTCTGTGCCGCTACGCGGCACGGGGTCCGGACGGGAATCCGTGGCTTCCTGCTTCGTCGCGCTGTGCCAGAACGGGTTCTGGTCTTACCGGCGCTCCACAGGCTGGCACCGCCAGTCCGGCGGCCTTCTTCACATTGCGTGCGGAGTTGATGTCCCGGTCGAGGACCGTGCCGCAGGCGGGACAGGTCCACTCCCGGATGTGGAGGGGTTTGGGCCCGTCCACGGTGTCGCAGACCGAGCAGGTCTGGGACGTGGGCACGAACCGGCCGATCTTGACCAGGGTGCGCCCGTACCGCTGGGCCTTGTACTCCAGCATGGCCACGAACTGTGACCAGCCCGCATCGTGCACACTCTTGGCCAGTGGGGTGCGCGCCAGTGCCTTGACCGCCAGGTCCTCCACGCCGATCGCTTGATTCTCGCGGATCAGCTTCGTGGAGAGCTGGTGGTGGAACTCGCGGCGCGCATCGGCCACGTGGGCATGGGCGCGGGCGACCTTGAGGCGGGCTTTGTTCCGGTTCTTGCTGCCTTTCTGTTTGCGGGACAGCTCCCGCTGGGCTTTCTTGAGTTTCTTCTCCGCCCGTCTGAGGAACCGCGGGGAGTCGATCTTTGTGCCGTCGGACAGGATCGCGAAGTGCGTCAGCCCCAGGTCGATGCCGGTCTGCTGGTCGCTGTCGGGCATGCGGGCGGCGTCGGCGGCCGGGGCGGTGGTGATGACGAAGGAGGCGAAGTACCGTCCGGCCGAGTCCTTGATCACAGTGACCGAGGACGGGGTGGGGGGCAGGGAGCGGGACCACTTCACCTTCACCGCCCCGACCTTCGGCAGATTCAGCCGCCCGGCTTTGTCGATGTGCCAGCGGGCGTTGGCGGTGAACCGGATCGGCTGACGCCGGTCCTTGCGGGACTTCAAGCGCGGAGCGCCCAGCCGGGTGCCCTTGCGGGTGCCCTTGAGGGAGGCGAAGAAGTTCTTGTATGCCCGCTCCGCGTCGCGCAGGGACTGCTGGAGCACCACCGCAGACACCTCGCCCAGCCACGCCCGCGAAGCGGTCTGCTTGGCCTGGGTGATCAGGCGGGTGGACAGCTCGCCGGCCTTCGGGAACGGCAGGCCCGCCGTGCGGGCACTCTCACGGGCGCGCACCGCGTCGTTGAACACGACACGGGCGCACCCGAACGCCTTGGCCAGCGCGGTGCGCTGGGAGGCATCCGGGTACAGGCGCACAAGCGTCACCAGAGGGAAAATTCGCTCGAACCATCACCGCCCCCTGCGCACCGTCCGACTCCGCCGCAACGACACCGCGACGCTCCGCGTCGCAACCTTCAGACTCACTTCACCCCCGGCCTGAAGGCCCGAGCACTGCGAATTAGTCCCGGTAGCGCCCCAGTGTCCGCAGCCCCGGCAGCGCCCGGTCCTGGAAGTCGAACAGCGCCAGGTTCTCCCACGCGTTGCCCGAGGAGGAGTCCGTCGGGTCCCAGCCGCTGCCCGCGCGGTAGGTCCACAGGCCCTCCCAGTAGCAGTAGCCCAGCCCCTGCCCGTCCGGCACACCGGCAGCGAGGTCGGCCACCGTGCGCAGCCACGCGGCCTGGCCCGCCGGTGTGGCGGGGAAGCCCTCGGTCAGCTGCGAGGGGTCGTTCAGGATGTCGTTGACGTCGTCCTCGCTCTCCAGCGTGAACGGGTACGCCGTCTCGGCTATCACACACGGCTTGCCGTAACGCGCGGTGATGTCGGCCATGTTGGCGGCCGCGTTCGCGATCGGGCCGTGCCAGAACGGGTAGTAGGAGAGCCCGATGATGTCGAAGTCGACGCCGTACGCCACCATGTTGTCGAACCACCAGCGGTACAGCCCGTTGTCGCCGCCGTTCGCCAGGTGCAGGATCGTGCGGACCCGCGGGGTGGTGTCGCGGGCCGCGCTCAGACCGGCCTTGAGGAAGGCGGTCATGGTGTCGAAGTGCTCCCAGTTGCCCTCGGGCCAGATCAGGCCGCCGTTCAACTCGTTGCCGATCTGCACGAGTTGAGCCGGGGTGCCCTGCCGCTTCAGTGCTCCCAGGACGTCGGCGGTGTGGTCGTACACCGCGCGCGTCAGGCCCGCCACGTCCAGGTCCGCCCAGGCGGCCGGCTTGGTCTGGTGGGCCGGGTCGGCCCAGCTGTCCGAGTAGTGGAAGTCGATCCAGATGCCGACCCCGGCCCGCTTGAGGCGCCTGGCGAGCGGCAGGATGTGCGCCTTGTTGTTGTAGCCGTCGGCCGGGTTCACCCACACCTTCAGGCGGGCGTGGGTGACGCCGGCCTGAGCGAGCAGGCGGACCGGGTCCTCGCGGTGGCCGTCGGCCGTGCGGTACACGGCGCCGTGGTCCTCGTTCTTCGGCAGCGAGGAGATGTCGACGCCCCGGATCTTCAGGCGACGGCCGTCGGACGCGCCGGAAGGGCCGGACGCGCCGGGAGCGGCCACGGCCTGGGTAGCCCCCAGCGCCGGAACGGCCAGCGCGGCGGCTCCGGCAGCGGTGAGAACACTGCGTCTGCGCATGTCAAGGGGTCCTTTCGCGGACGGTCACGGGGATGCCGGCTCTGCGGTGACTTCGGCGGCCGGGGGTAGGCCGGGAAGCGGGGCGAGGGGAGTCGGCGTAACGCCTGACGATCACAGAAAACCCTCATTTTCTGTGATCGTGCACAGCTCCCCTCGCCCCTGTCATCGGCGAGCAACAAGTAGGTAACCCCACGCCCCCGCCATTGACAAGGGGCCGAAACAATTCTCTACTGTGCACGATCACAGAGCCGCGCGGCCCTCGCGCACAGCCTCTCGGTCACGTCCGCAGAACCTCCCCCCACGGCGGTTGCCGCGTACGCGGGACGTGCGGGACGGCTGGTTCCAAGTCAGGGGAGATGTAGATGTCGATCAACCGCCGCCAGATCAGCAGGCGCAGCATCCTTGCCGGGGCCACAGCCCTCGGCCTCACGAGCACCCTCGCCGCCTGCGGCGGTTCCGACGACAAGGACTCCGGCGGGAGCAGCGGACCGGTCAAGCTGACCTACTGGTCCTGGGCTCCGAACATGGAGAAGGTCGCCGCGATCTGGAACAAGAAGAACCCGGACATCACGGTGACCGTGTCCAAGCAGGCCAGCGGCGGCGAGATCGTCTCCAAGCTGATCACCGCGAAGAAGGCCGGCAACGCCCCCGACCTCATCCAGGTCGAGTACCAGTCCCTGCCGACCCTGGTCTCCAACGACGTCCTGGCCGACATCACCAAGTACGCGGGCAGCACCAAGTCCGAGTTCGCCGAGGGCCTGTGGGGCATGGTCACCCTCGGCACGGACGCGCTCTACGCGATCCCGCAGGACGCCGGGCCGCTGATGTTCTACTACCGCGAGGACCTCTTCAAGAAGCACGGCCTGACCGTCCCGAAGACCTGGACGGAGTTCGCCGAGACCGCCCGCGCGGCCAAGAAGGCCGTCCCGGACGCCTACTTGACCACCTTCTCCTCCAACGACCCCGGTCTGTTCGCGGGCCTCGCCCAGCAGTCCGGCGGCAAGTGGTGGACCGTCGACTCGGCCGGCAAGTGGACCGTCGGCATCGACGACGCGGCCACCAAGCAGGTCGCCGAGTTCTGGGGCGGCCTGGTGCAGGAGGGCGTCATCGACAACCAGCCGATGTACACCCCGGCCTGGAACAACGCCCTCAACAAGGGCACCCACCTGGCCTGGGTCTCCGCCGTATGGGCGCCCGGTGTGCTGGTCTCCTCCGCCCCCGACACCAAGGGCAAGTGGCGCATGGCCCCGCTGCCGCAGTGGAAGTCCGGCGAGAACGTCACCGGCAGCTGGGGCGGTTCCTCCACCGGTGTCTCCACCGACTCCAAGCACGCCGAGGCCGCCGCCAAGTTCGCCACCTGGCTGAACACCGACCCGGAGGCGCTGGCCGCCCTGGTCAAGGAGGTCGCGATCTACCCGGCCGCCACCAAGGGCCAGTCCGGGAACGTCCTCACCACGCCGGAGTTCTTCTCCAACCAGGCGGACTTCTACACGACCGCCGGCGAGATCGCCGCGACCACCGCCGCCGCGGCCTGGGGCCCCAACGTCAACACGGCCTACACCACCTTCCAGGACGCGTTCGGCAAGGCCACCAAGGCGAAGAAGGAGTCCCAGTTCGACTCCGCCCTCGCCACCGTGCAGTCGAAGACCTTCGGCGACATGAAGAAGCAGGGCTTCGAGGTGACCGAGGCATGACCAGCGCTCCGCTCAAGGGCTCCGACCTCAACGAGGTCGGGCCCTTGGCGGACGGCACCGGCACCGCCCAGTCCGTCCGCCCCCGCCGCCCCCGCCGCCGTGGTCGTGGCCGCAGCGCACCGTACTGGTTCCTGGTGCCCACCCTGACGCTCTTCGCCGCCTTCACCGTGGTGCCCATCGGGTACGCGATCTGGCTGAGCCTGCACAGGGTCCAGGTCAAGGGCATCGGCCTCGGCAAGGGTGCCCGCTCACAGGTCTGGAACGGCATCGGCAACTACACCGACGTCCTCAAGGACTCCGAGTTCGGCCACAGCGTCCTGCGCGCCTTCGGCTACGGCCTCATCGTCATCCCGACCATGCTGGGGCTCGCGCTGCTGTTCGCGCTGATGCTGGACACCCCGAAGGCGCGCAGCGCGCCCTTCGCCCGGCTGATGATCTTCCTGCCCTATGCGGTGCCGGGCATCATCGCCGCCCTGATGTGGGGCTTCCTCTACCTGCCGGACGTCAGCCCCTTCTACTACCTGCTCGACAAGTTCGGCCTCCCGCAGCCCGACCTGTTCGACGGCGGCAACCTCTACCTCTCCTTCGCGAACATCGCGGTCTGGGGCGGCACCGGCTTCAACATGATCGTCATCTACACCGCCCTGCGGGCGATCCCGCCGGACATCTACGAGGCGGCCCGGATCGACGGCGCGTCGAACCTCAACATCGCCCTGCGGATCAAGATCCCGATCGTGATGCCCTCCCTGGTGCTCACCTTCTTCTTCTCGGTGATCGCCACCCTCCAGGTCTTCACCGAGCCGATGGCCCTCAAGCCGCTCACCAACGGCCTGCCCAGCTCGTGGAGCCCTCTGATGGCCATCTACGACAAGGCCTTCCTGCAGTCCGACATCTACGGTGCCTCCGCCACCGCGGTCGTCCTGGCCCTGGCCACGTTCGTCCTCTCCTTCACCCTGCTGCGCATCTCCGACCGCTACACCCGGGAGGACCGGGCATGACCCCCCTCACCCTCACCGCCGACACCAACGGCAGGGCCGCCAAAGCACGGCGTACGGCCTGGGTGCCGACGATCGTGCTGCTCCTCGGCGCCCTGTACTGCCTGATCCCCATCGCCTGGGTGGTCATCGCGGCGACCAAGGACCGGTCGGAGCTCTTCTCCACCTTCACCTTCGCGCCCGGCAGCGGCTTCCTCCAGAACCTGAGCGACCTGACGGACTACCGCGACGGCATCTTCTGGAGGTGGATGGCCAACTCGGCCTTCTACGCCGGTTTCGGCGCCCTGCTCTCGGCCGCGGTCTCCGCCGCCGGCGGCTACGCGCTCGGCCGGTTCGCCTTCCGGGGCCGTGAGGCCATCTTCAAGATGATCCTGGCCGGCGTCCTGGTGCCGTCCATCGTGCTCGCCGTACCGCAGTACCTGCTGCTGTCGAAGCTGGGCATGGCCGACTCGTACTGGTCGATGCTGCTGCCGTCGATCCTCTCGCCGTACGGCGTCTACCTGGTCCGCATCTACGCGGCCGCCTCGGTGCCCGCCGAGCTGATGGAGGCGGCCCGCATGGACGGCGCGAGCGAGTGGAGGATCTTCTCGCGGATCGCCGTACCGATGATGATGCCGGGCCTGATCACGGTGTTCCTCTTCCAGTTCGTCGGCATCTGGAACAACTTCCTGCTGCCCTACGTGATGCTCGCCGACGACGAGAAGTTCCCGATCACCCTCGGCCTCTACACGCTGCTCGCGCAGGGCGCCTCGCAGCCGGCCCTCTACACCCTGGTCATCACCGGCTGTCTGCTCGCGATCCTCCCGCTGATCGGGCTCTTCCTGGTGATCCAGCGGTTCTGGTCCCTGGACCTGCTCAGCGGCTCGGTCAAGGCCTGAGGCCCCCGGACCCACTTTCACGAACGAGGAACATGACCACCAGCGCGAACGGACGCCGAAGGCCCCCGACCATCCACGACGTGGCCCGGGAGGCGGGCGTCTCGCGGGGCACCGTCTCCCGCTTCCTTAACGGCGGCCACTACGTCTCGCCGGCCGCCCGGCGGTCCGTGGAGGCCGCCATCAGGAAGACCGGTTACGTGGTCAACCGGCACGCGCGCAGCCTCAGTACCGGCCGGTCGGACTCGGTGGCGTTCCTGCTGACGGAACCCCAGGAGAAGTTCTTCGAGGACCCCAACTTCAACGTCCTGCTGCGGGGTTGCACCGAGCGGCTCGCCCAGCACGACATCCCGCTGCTGCTGATGCTGGCCGAGAGCGACGACGACCGGCGCCGGCTGACCCGGTACATCACGTCGGGTCACGTCGACGGCGTGCTGCTGCTCTCCAACCACAGCGGAGACCCGGTCGCCGCCGAACTCCACGACGCCGGGATCCCGTTGGTGGTCTGCGGCAAGCCGATAGGGCTCGGTTCCAAGGTGAGTTACGTGGCAGCCGCCGACCGTGAGGGCGCGCAGGAGATGGTCCGCCATCTGCTCACAGGGGGCCGGCGCCGCATCGGCATGGTCACCGGGCCGCTGGACATGCCGGGCGGTCCCGACCGGCTGGCCGGCTACCGGGACGTGCTCGCCGAGGCGGGCCTGCCCTACGACCCGGCGCTCGTGGTCGAGGGCGACTTCCGGCGCAGCGGCGGCGAACGGGCGGCCCGCCGCCTGCTGGCCCAGGCCCCCGACATGGACGCCGTCTTCGTCGCCTCCGACCTCATGGCCCTGGGGGTCGTCAACGTCCTTCAGCAGGCCGGGCGTTCGGTCCCCGGTGACATCACCGTCGGCGGCTTCGACGACTCACCCGCGGCCACCGCCATCGCCCCCGCCCTCACCACCATGCGCCAGCCCTTCGACCGCATCAGCGCCGAGATGGTCCGCATGCTCCTCGCCCAGATCGCCGGCGAGGACACGGCCGGGGTGATCCTCCCGACGGAACTGGTGGTCCGGGACTCGGCGTAGGCGCTCCGCTGGAGGCGCGGTGTGCTGGGTGAGCCGCACGTCGCAGGTGGGGGCACGGCGACGCGGCGCACGCCGGCCTTGGCCGTTGCGCGCCGCTCCCCGGCCGGCAGCCGCGTCAACAGGGCGGAGCCGCACGGGACATGCCCCCGCCCGACCCTGCCCGCTCTCGTGGCGCAGGCCGGCGGGCCGTCCCGCACTGCCGCACCCCGGGAACCGGAACTGTGGTCAACGGATGTGAAAGCAGCAGCCGTCCGGTTCGCGTCGAGTCGCAGGGGCCAACCATCCGTATTCTCTGATCATGGCCGCCTCCCCCGCATATGCACTGATCGCCACCGACCTGGACGGCACGCTGCTCCGCGCCGACGACACCCTCTCCGACCGGTCGTTGACCGCGCTCGCGCGGGTGGCCGCGAGGGGGGCCCGGCATCTCGTCGTGACGGGACGGCCGGCACCCAGAGTGCGGCCGCTGCTCGACGACCTGGGCAGTACGGGGCTCGCGGTGTGCGGGCAGGGCGCGCAGGTGTACGACGCCGGTGCGGGCCGTCTGCTGTGGTCGGTGACCCTGGACCGGGAGCTGGCCGAGACCGCGCTCGGGAAGATCGAGGCCGAGGTCGGCCAGGTGTACGCGGCCGTCGACCAGGACGGTGTCGACGGGCTCACGCTCATCGAGCCGGGATATCTGATGCCCCATCCGACCCTGCCGGCCGTGCGGGTCGGCCGGCGCGACGACCTGTGGTGCGAGCCGATCAGCAAGGTGCTGCTGCGCCATCCCTACCTGTCCGACGACGAGTTGGCGGTGACGGCGCGCTCGGTGGTGGGCTCGCTGGCCACGGTCACCATGTCGGGGCCCGGGACCGTCGAACTCCAGCCATGTGGCATCACCAAGGCGACGGGCCTCGCGCTGGCCGCCGAACACCTGGGCCTGGGACCGGAGATGACGATCGCCTTCGGCGACATGCCCAACGACATCCCCATGTTCGACTGGGCGGCCCACGGCGTCGCGATGGCCAACGCCCACCCCGAACTCAGGGCCGTGGCCGACGAGGTGACCCTGTCGAACGAGGACGACGGCATCGCCGTCGTCCTCGAAAGACTGTTTCCCGAGGCCTAGTAGGCGCCCCAGACATTGTCGATGGACCCGTAGCGCTGGGCCGCGTAGTTGCAGGCCGCGGTGATGTTCGCGACCGGGTCGTACGGGTCCCACGACGTGTTGGCCACGTGGTAGGCGTTGAAGGTCGGGTCGATCACCTGGAGCAGGCCCTTGGAGGGGGTGCCGGCGGCCGCGTTGGAGTCCCAGAGGTTGATGGCCCAGGGGTTGCCGGAGGACTCACGGATGATGTTGCGGTAGATGCTGTCGTAGGAGCCGGGAATCCCGTGCTCCGCCATGACGGCGAGCGAGGCGCGGATCCAGCCGTCCAGGTTGTTGGGGTAGCCGAGCGTGGCCGCGGTCTGCACGGTCGGGGTGGCCGCGGACGCGCTGGTCGCGCCGATCAGGGGGAGCGCGAGCACGGCGACTCCGGTGCCGGCGACGGCGAGCTTGCGGACGAGACGGCTGGTACGGGTACGTCGGTGCTGAGCGGCAGCAGACATGGCGAAGTTCCTCTCCGGCGCCTGCGAGGTGAGCTGTCGGGTTCGGGCTGGAGTTGCCCGGCCACGCCTACGAAAGGCGTGACTTCACCCCGAGCCGTACCGGTATGTCCGAAGACGCCCGGTCCGGCGGCTTACCTGGGTCCCCCGCTCCTGCCCTGGTTTCTCGGTGGGTGTACGGGCGGTGGCAGGATTCGGCGTCCGCCCGACAGGCCGGGAACGTATGCGAGAGCACATGTCCGGAACAAGTGGCGAATTCACATGCGATGCCTATTGACCTTGGTCTGAGGCATTTGGGGCACTTGATCCTTTGCGGTCGCCAAGCTCAACTGACGCTTTGGCAAAGGCGGATCGACAGATTCCGGATCGGTGCCTGTTCACCTGCCCGCGTGGGCCAAGTCACAGCCGAGCGCAAGAGGGGTAAAACGGTCAAGAGTGCCCAACTCGTGGTCAACCGCCCGTCCGTGGGATCCGCTTCTCCCACGTCCGGTGGAAGACCACCTCACCGCCCTCGGTGCAGACGACCTCGTTCGAGGTGTGGAAGTCCGTCCCGTCGCAGGTGATCTCCGAGCGGGTCCGGACGGTCGCGTCCCAGGCGAGCTCCGGTCGGTGCAGCCGGATCGACCAGTCCGAGCGGGTGCGGGCGGACAGCGGGTCGTGCTCGTCGATCGTGTACGTCTCCAGCGCGTCCTCGGTGAACTCCAGACCGTCGGGGTACACGCGCGTGCCGCCGTACCGCGGGGCGACCTCGAGACGCCACTCACCCTTGGCCACGTCACGGACGATCAGGCGCTCGGGGCGCGGCTCGTCGAAGGTCGCGGGGTGGCTGACGCCGAGCGGCTCGGACTGCTCCGGCTCCTCGAACGCGATGTCCGAGGAGGCTTCACGCGCGCGTACCGGCAGTTCGAGGAAGCTCCCCGCGGGCTCCAGTGCGAATCCCGCCTGCGAACCGGGCTGCGGCCAGATCCACGGCCAGTACGCCGAGGAGACGGCGAGCCGGATGCGGTGGCCGGGCGGGAACGCGTACCCGATGCCGTTCAGTTCGAAGCTCACCTCCTGCGTCGCGCCCGGCTCCCAGGGCACCGCCCGGTCCCGCCCATGGCGTGCCGAGAGGTTCAGCACGCCCCGCGTGACCAGGGTCGACGACCCGTCCGGGGCGACATCGCACAGCCGCGCGACGACCTGCCCGCGCGACACCTCCGAGGTCACCCTCAGCCGCACCCGCGGCCGTCCGAGGACCCACGTCTCCTCACCCACCGCGAACTCGAAGCAGGCCGAACGCGCGTCCTCCTCCCGCTGGTCCGGCGGCAGGTCGGCGCCGTTCCCGAACGGGAGGAAACGGCCGGCGTCCACGCCCGTGTGCTGCGGGGAGCGGACCAGGACAGCAGGGCCCTGGAGGCCGTACGACACCGTCGTCACGTTCGGGGAAGGCCACGTCGGCTCGCCGACCCAGCGGCCGGGCAGGGTGTCGTAGACCGTGGCCGGGGGGTGGGAGTCGCTCACGTAGGCCCTCAGGAGCGGTTCCCGCATGACGCCGGTGTCGACGCCCTTCAGGTGCTGGTCCCACCAGCGCAGGGTTTCCTGGAGGAAGCCGATCGCCGGGCCGGGCGGCAGGCCGCGGTCCGGGTACTGGTGGGACCACGGACCGATGAGCCCCCGCACGCGCTCGGCGGGGAGGTGCTCGACGAGTCTGAGGACCGTGTCGCGGTACGGGTCGTGCCAGCCGCCCACCGCGAGTACGGCCGCGTCGATCGCGCCGTAGTCCTCGCAGACGCTGCCGTGGCGCCAGTAGTCGTCGCGCGTCTGGTGGTCGAGCCAGGTGTGGATGAACGGGTCGACCTGTTCGAGTCGTCCCAGCCACATGTCCCGCCAGGCGTCGCCGACATGGAGCGGATCCGGCGGCCGGGAGACGTAGGCGAGCATCGTCGCCGACCAGGCGTGCATGTCCACCGCGAGGACGGAACCACCCATGTAGTGCACGTCGTTGTCATAGCGGTCGTCGGTGGAGCAGACCGTGACGACCGCCTTGAGCGGCTCGGGTGCGAGGGCCGCGATCCGGAGGGAGTTGAAACCGCCCCAGGCGATGCCGAACATGCCGACCCGGCCGTCGCACCAGGGCTGCGCGGCCAGCCAGTTGACGACCTCGACCCCGTCGGCGAGCTCGGTCGCGGAGTACTCGTCACCCGGCACGCCCTCGCTGTTGCCGTGCCCGCGCACGTCGACGCGCACGGAGGCGTAGCCGTGGCCCGCGTACCAGGGGTGGCGCTGCCAGTCACGGGGAGCGGTCCAGTCGGTGAGGCGATACGGCAGGTATTCGAGGATCGCGGGTACCGGTTCAGGGGTGAGGGGCCGCCACACGCGTGCGTACAGGAACGTCCCGTCCGGCAGCGGGATGCGGACATCGTCGTGGGTCGTCTCGTAGGGGAAGGACGTACGGATGTGCATCGGTGGGGTCCCGTCGGTTTCAGTGCACCGGGTGCAGGGTGCGGCGCAGCCAGGGTGCGGCGGCGATCCCCGCGGCGATCAGCTGCACCGCCCGCCTCATCGCCTCGGGCGCGAGGGCGAACTCGGCGGCCTCCCTGCGGCCGGTCAGGTGGCGGCGGCCCCGGACGTACTGGATCAGGCCGAAGGTCATGCCGATCGCGGCCGCCGAGAAGCCCCGGTGCCGGCCCTGGTGGTCGCCGAGCCGACCGGTGATCAGCGGGCCCGCGAAGGCGCCGATGTCGATCGCCAGGTAGCACAGCGCGAAACCCGCGTCCCGGCGGTGGTCGTCCGTGGCGTAGTGACCGCAGGCGGCGAGCCGCCCGCCCGCGACGGAGACCAGGTGGACGAGGGTGCCGGAGGCCGCGGAGACGGACGCGGCGGTTCCGGCCGACATGCCCAGGCCGCTGTGCGCGAGCGTGTCGGCGAAGTACAGGACGAGGATGGCCTGCATGGACACGCGGCTACTTCCCTACAAGTCGATAGATATCCGTTCTTTTCAGGTGATCAAAAACATACCGGTCGTGATCCGATACCGCCTGGCATGGACGGGGCGGGCGCTATCGGTGATCCAAAGGTGACCGGATACGCTGACTTGAGTGATGGCAGCGACCTATCGACATTCCGTATAACCGCCAGTGGGACACCAGCAGACAGGAGACCCCTCGTGACCGTCGTCGGGCCGTTCGGGCTGAGCGTGCGGGACCAGGCTCTGGAAGCCGATGTCCAGGCCGGAATGGCGGCTGTCGAGGAGGGATTGCTCGAAGCCACCAAGAGCGAGGTTCCCTTCATCACCGAGGCCGCCCAGCATCTGGTGCGCGCGGGTGGAAAGCGCTTCCGTCCGCTCCTCGTGATGCTCGCTGCCCAGTTCGGGGACCCCTATACGCCGGGCGTGGTGCCGTCGGCCGTGGTGGTGGAGCTGACCCACCTCGCGACGCTGTACCACGACGACGTCATGGACGAGGCCGAGGTCCGACGGGGCGTCGACAGCGCCAACACCCGCTGGGGCAACTCGGTGGCCGTGCTGACCGGCGACTTCCTGTTCGCCCGCGCCTCGCACATCCTGGCCGACCTCGGGCCCGAGGCGGTCCGGGTGCAGTCGGAGGCGTTCGAGCGCCTGGTCACCGGCCAGATCCTGGAGACGGCCGGGCCGCAGGACGGCCGGGACCCGGTCGAGCACTACCTCGACGTGCTCGGCGGCAAGACGGGCTCGCTGGTCGCGGTCTCGTGCCGCTTCGGGGCGATGATGTCCGGTGCCGACGAGACGGTCGTGGACGTCCTCACCCAGTACGGCGAGCGTCTCGGCGTCGCGTTCCAGCTCGCCGACGACGTCCTGGACATCGCCTCCGACTCCCACGAGTCCGGCAAGACTCCGGGCACGGACCTGCGCGAGGGCATCCCCACGATGCCGGTACTGCGGCTGCGTGAGCGGGCCGCCCGCCTCGGTCTGGCCGAGGACATCGCCCTGTGCGAGCTGCTCGACTCCGACCTCACCGACGACGCCCGGCACGCGGAGGCGCTGGCCGCCCTGCGTACGCACCCCGCGCTGGAGCAGGCCCGCAAGGACACCGTGCGCTACGCCGAGGACGCGCGCGCGGCGCTGGCCCCGCTGCGGGAGTGCGATGCGAAGGCGGCGCTGATGGAGCTGTGCGACGCGGTGGTGCATCGCGCGGGCTAGGGCCTGCTGACCTTCCGGCAGAGCGACGCCCCCTACGGGTAGTAGGGGGCGTCCGCATGTCGTGTCATACCCCAGGTGTACACGGAGTTGGCCCCGAGGGCTGACGCATGCTCATGGCCGATTTGGTCAGATGGACATCACAGAAAACACCACTCCTCACCGATTCGGGTGAGAATGGCGGCTACAGGGTGGACGCACGGGAGTTGACAGCCGCCGCCGACGACGGAGGTAAGGCACACATGGCACCGTACGAATCCGACGACAACGCGACCGCCGCGGAAGCCGAAGAGCTGCGCTCCGCGCGCCGCCGCAAGGCCGCGCGATACGTCGTGCCGGCCACGGTGGTGGGCATCGCCGCGGCGACCATCGGGCTCGTCCCGGCGCTCGCCGACTCCGGCGACCCCGACCTGCCGAAGATCAGCGCACAGGAACTCATCGAGAAGATCGCCGCATCGGACGTACAGCAGCTGTCCGGCACGGTGAAGATCACCACGGATCTGGGGCTGCCGGACCTCGGCGGCCTGGAGAGCTCGCTCGGCTCCGCCGCCGGGCCCTCCGGCTCGGGCGACGGCTCGTCCGCCGACCCCTCCACCAAGCTCACCGAGCTCGCCTCCGGCACGCACACGCTGCGCGTCGCGGCGGACGGCGAGGACCGGCAGAAGGTCTCGCTGCTGGAGAACGCGGCCGAGTACAGCCTCATCCACAACGGCAAGGACGTCTGGGGCTACGACAGCAAGTCCAACTCGGTCTTCCACACCACGGCCTCCGAGAGCGACGGGAAGCAGAAGGAAGAGCTCCCGGCCACGCCCAAGGACCTCGCCGAGGAGGCTCTCAAGGCCGCCGACAAGACCACGTCGGTGACGGTGGACGGCACCGCGCAGGTCGCGGGGCGGGACGCCTACCGGCTCGTCATCAAGCCCAAGGACGAAGGGTCGACGGTCGGCCAGATCACCGTGGCCGTGGACTCGAAGACCGGGCTGCCGCTGAAGTTCACGCTGACGCCGGCGAGCGGCGGTTCCGCCGTCGTGGACGCGGGCTTCACCCAGGTCAGCTTCGCCAAGCCGGCCGCCTCGACCTTCGACTTCACCCCGCCGAAGGGTGCGAAGGTCGAGGAGGGGGACGCAGCGAAGGCGCCCGAGCGCTCCGAGCGTTCCGAGCACCCCGGGGACTTCGGCAAGGGTTCGGCCGACGAGCTCGGCAAGGGCGGCCCCGAGGGCCTGAATGTCATCGGGGACGGCTGGGACTCCATCGCCACCTTCGACACCGGCGGCCAGGGCGTCCCGTCCGGCTCCGAGGTCGGCGGTGACGTCGGCGGCTTCCTGGACTCGCTCGGCGACAAGGTCTCCGGCAAGTTCGGCGAGGGCACCGTCTTCAAGACCCGCCTGATCAACGCCCTGATCACGGACGACGGCAAGGTCTACGTCGGCGCGGTCACCAAGGACGCGCTGGTGAAGGCGGCCGACGCGGCGAAGTAGGACTCGGCACGACGAATCGAGGGAGCCGATGGATCAGCCGTCCGTCACGGAGCCGGATCCGGAGGGGGCGGGCGAGGGCGCGGGCGACGGCGTCATCCACACCCACGCCCTCACCAAGCGCTACCGCGGCGGACAGCTCGCCGTGGACGGTCTCGACCTGACCGTCCCGGCGGGCAGCGTCTTCGGCTTCCTCGGCCCGAACGGCTCCGGCAAGACCACCACCATCCGCATGCTGATGGGCCTCATCGCACCGACCTCCGGCTCGGCGCGCGTCCTGGGCCACCCCATGCCGCGCGCCTCCCGGAGCGTCCTCCCGCACGTCGGCGCGCTCATCGAGGGCCCGGCCCTCTACGGCTTCCTCTCCGGCCGCGACAACCTCATCCGCTACGACGCCGCGGACCCCACCGCCGACCCCCGCACCCGGGGCACCCGCGTGGGAGCGGCCCTGGACCGGGTGGGCCTGACGGCCGCCGCCGGCAAGAAGGCGAAGGCGTACTCACTGGGCATGAAACAGCGCCTCGGCCTGGCGGCGGCCCTGCTCCAGCCCCGCAGACTCCTGGTCCTGGACGAACCGACCAACGGCCTGGACCCGCAGGGCATGCGCGAGATCCGTTCCCTGGTGAGGGAGCTGGCCTCGGACGGCACCACCGTCTTCCTCTCCTCCCACCTCCTCGACGAGATCGAGCAGGTCTGCACCCACGCGGCCGTGATGGCCCAGGGCCGCCTGATCACCCAGGGTTCGGTGAGTGACCTGGCGGCGGGGGCGAGGGGCAGGCTGGTGGTCACGACACCGGACACGGCGGACGCGGCGCGGGTGCTGAAGGAGCAGGGGGTCGGTGATGTGGTCATCGCCGAGGACCGGGTGACGTCCGACCCTCCGGAAGGCGAACCGGCCGCCATCAACGCCGCGTTGGTGACGGCCGGGGTGCGGGTACGGGGCTTCGGTGTCGAACGAGCTTCACTGGAGGACGCCTTCGTGGCACTGACGGGGGAGGGCTTCGATGTCGCAGGCTGAGGTAAGGGCTTTTGGTCCACAACCGGCCCGCGGCCGCCGTACGACCTTCCGAGCCACCCTCTTCCGCAACGAACTGCTCACCACCTTCCGCCGCTGGCGAACCCTCGCCCTCCTCGCCGTACTCGCGGCGGTCCCGATCCTGGTGGGCATCGCGGTGAAGATCGAAACCGGTGACGGCGGCTCGGCCGACGGTGGTGGCGGACCCGCCTTCATCTCGCAGATCACGAACAACGGCCTCTTCCTGGTCTTCACCGCCCTCGCCGCGACCCTCCCCTTCTTCCTCCCGATGTCCATCGGCGTCATCGCGGGGGACGCGATCGCGGGCGAGGCCAACGCCGGCACCCTGCGCTATCTCCTGGTCGCCCCGGCGGGCCGCACCCGTCTGCTCCTCACCAAGTACACGACGGTGATGGCCTTCTGCCTGGTCGCCACCCTCGTGGTCGCGCTCTCGGCGCTGGCGGTAGGGGCCCTCCTCTTCCCGCTCGGCGACCTGACGACGATCTCCGGCACCCGGATCACCTTCGCGGAGGGCCTGGGAAGAGCCCTGCTGATCGCCCTGGTGGTGGCCGCCTCACTGACCGGGGTGGCGGCCCTGGGCCTGTTCGTCTCGACGCTCACCAACAGCGGCATCGCAGCGATGGCCACCACGGTCGGCCTGCTGATCACGGTCCAGATCCTCGACCAGATCCCCCAGCTGCACGCTCTGCAGCCGTACTTCTTCTCCCATTACTGGCTGTCCTTCGCCGACCTCATGCGCGAACCGGTCTACTGGGACGACCTGGTGAAGAACCTCGGCCTCCAGGCCCTGTACGCGGCGGTGTTCGGCTCGGCGGCGTGGGCGAGGTTCATGGCGAAGGACATCACGGCGTGAGCTGCTCATAGGGGAACCGCGCGAGCGGCGCCTCCTGCTCGAAGAACGTCTTCGCGTGGCCGAGGGCATCGGTGTCCCTCAGCACGTCACCCGGCTTGCTGCCGTTGCCGAGCAGCACCCCGCCGAAGCGCATGCCCATGTACGCGGCCGAGTTGTTGAGGGTGCCGACCAGCGGGTCGGCGACCTCGACCTCCTCGTGGGCCAGCGCGGTGACCCCCCACAGCGTGCGCCCCGCCATGGTCGCCTTGAACTCGACGCCCGGTGTGCGCAGCCAGCCGGCCCAGTGGTCCAGGTAGCGCTTGACCTGGGCGGAGACCGAGTACCAGTACAGGGGTGAAGCGATCACGATGTCCGTCGCCGCGAGCGTCGCATCGAACAGCATCGCCGTGTTGCCGATCGTCGGACGCACGTGGTCGGTGTCGTGGCGGAGGTCCTCGTAGTCGGGCAACGGATGCTCCGTGAGGTCGATCCACTGCTGTTCGACATCGGGGGGCAGTTGCTCGGCGGCCCGGCGGGCCAGCAGTTCGGTGTTGCCGTCGCTGCGGCTGCTGCCGAGCACGAACAGGAAACGGCGTGTCATGGAGATCCCTCGGGTGATCGACGGTGATCGGCGTACGGTAAATACTCGCACATGCATTATATGCGTGCGCAATTACCTGTCCAGGGGGCGAGCCTCAGAGGTACGCCTGTGCCGCCCGCGCCACCTCCAGCAGCAGCGCTTCGCCGCCGTGCCGGGCCACGAGCTGGAGTCCGACCGGGCACCCGTCGGGGCCGAGGCCGGCCGGGAGGCTGAGCGCCGGGTGCCCGCTGAGGTTGAACGCCCAGGTGAGGGCGGTGGAGTAGCGCTCGCCCGGGCCTTCGTGGCCATGTGGCGGATGGGGAGTCGTGGGCGTCAGCAGCAGGTCGGTGTGGTCGAAGAGGTCCCGGAGGCGATGGTCGTTGGCGGCCCGGATCCGGTCGGCGTCCCGCAGGTCGGAGCCGGGGGTGCGCAGGGCGAGCCAGGCGGGGGCGGGGTCGTGCAGGCGGAGGGGGGTACGGGGCCGGGCCGGTCGTACGACACCGGCGTCGGCCACCCGCCCGGCCGCCGCGCGGGTGATCCGGACGATGTCGGGGTCGGGGTCGGCGAAGCCGAGATCGGGGGACCAGACGGCGGTGAAGGGACGGGTGACGGTGGGTTCGGTGCGGTCCCCGTCCCCTTCACCGTCCATCTCCCCGTCACTTTCTCCGGAGATCGCGTGCCAGTAGGCGGCCGCGTCGGCGGCGTGGCGGGCGAGGATGCCGGGGGCGGTGAGGTCGGTGCCCCCGTGGCCGGAGTTCGTGGTCTTCAGGCCGATCACCCCGCACCACGCCGCCGGGATCCGTACCGACCCCGCCCCGTCGCTCCCCGTCGCCATCGGGACGAGTCCCGCGGCCACCGCGGCAGCGGAACCCGCGGAGGAGCCGCCCGGGGTGCGGTCGGTGCGCCAGGGATTGACGGTACGGCCGTGGGCGCCGAGTCCCCAGGTCTGCCAGGGAGTCCCGGGACCGGGCACGGAGGTCGCGCCGACGGGCGCGCAGCCGGCCGCGAGGAGCGGTGCCGCGCCGCGCAGCCCGTGCCGCCCCTTCACCCCGAGCGGCACCCCCGCGAGCGGCGGCCGCTCACCCGCGTCGACACGGCGGTCGACCTCGCGTGCCCGCCGCAGCCCCTCCTCCTCCCACACCTCGGCGAACGCGCACAGCTCCGGATCCACCCGCCGGATCCGCTCCAGGGCGGAGGCGACGACGTCGACGGCCCGCAGCGAGCGCGCACGTACCGCGGAAGCGATGTCCCGGGCGGAGAGGGAAGCCAGGTCGGAGTTCTCAACCGTCATGGGGCGGCGGCCCGGGTGAGCCGGACCAGCGCCTCGGTTCCGCGGGGCGGGGTGGCGCTCAGGTCACCGAGGCGCCACGCGGGGACCCAGGGCACGCGGTACACGTCCACCGTGGACTCGATCTCCTTGACCTGCCGGGCGAGCGGGCGCGGGAGCCGGCCCGGGGCGTCCGCGACGAGGACGACGGCGTCGAGGTCGAGCCCGGGCGGGTGCTCCCCGCGCCGGAAGAGCTCCAGGCTGCGGCGGGCGGCGAGCAGGCCCGCGGCGTGCGTACGGGCGACGAGCAGGACGGAGCTCGGAGCACCGGGGCCCGGCCAGTCACATCCGCTGTCGTGGCCGCCGTAGACGGCGGCCAGGGTGGAGACGCCGGCGCCGCCATGGGTGCCGACCCACGCGAACCGCCTCCCGTGCGGGGCCACCGGCCCGCGGATCCAGATCTCCGGCCCCTGCTGCACACTCTCCACCTCTCGCCGCACGTCGGTCCGCATGCCCGCGCCCCGACCCCGTCATCCCACTCGCCCTCCACCCCCTGGGACAGGCCTGTGACATCACGGTGACGTGAGAACCGGGGGCGAGCGGCGAGACTCGACAGTACGTGCACGACCGTGAGGGATGAGATGTCTCGACTCAGCCGCGAAAAGAAGCGGGACCAGCAGCGGGGGGCGACCCCGATCGACGTCCGCGTCCCCCTGACGGGTGAGTCCGCGACGGTGGCCGGAACACCGGTCACCGCCCCGCCCGGCGAGGAACTCCACCAGACCGTCCTGACCCATCTCCACCAGCTCGCCCTCACCGGCGGCCGGCCCGTCCACGCCACGATCCACGACGCCCGCATCGGGTACGTGGTCCCGCTGGAAGTCACGACGGACGGCTCCAGCCGCTTCACCGCGGAGCCGGTACGGATGGCTCCGCAGGAGGAGCCGCCGTTCGGCGCGGGCGAGGAGCCCGCGGAGACGCCCTGGCCGTCCGCAGGCGCCGCCCCGCACGAGGAGCCCCCGCAGCTCCCGCGGTCACTCGACGAGGCCACGGGGGACCCGGCTCCCACGTTCCGGCTGCGGAACCTGCCCGAGCCGCAGCCGGCGGACGCCGAACCGTCCCCGACCCAGGTACTGCGACAGCTGCCGCACCCTCGGCGCAGCGACCCGGCTCCGGCTCAGCCCCCCGGGACGGTCGCACCCCCGAGGGGCGAGTTCGGCCCGCCCCCCGTCATGAACGCGAGCCCGGCCGCGCCCCCGGCCCCGCTGCCACTTACCGACCCCGCCTACGCACCCAGGCCCCTGCCGCACCCCGGCCCCGCTCAGACACCGGCCGCGCCGCCGTCGGACGCCGTCCCGACTCCTGTACCGCCACCCTCGGACGCCGTCCCCGCCCCCCACCCGCCAAGCGACTCGGCGCCCGCGATCGAGCCCAAGCCCCTGCCCTCGGCCGGTTTCGCCGCTGTGCCGCAGCCGCTCCCGTCGGCCTCGCCCGCCTCTCGTCCCGCCGCCCCGCTCATCGATCCCGTCCCCCTCCTGGACGACCCCGGTCCCAAGCCGACCCCCGTGCGAGGGTTCGACGCCGTGGCCGAGGCCGTGCTGGGGGAGGGGCTGGTGGTGGAGGACGGCGCCGTTCTCGCGGAACCCGTCGGGCGGATCAGTGAGGCGGTGCGGGAGGGGCGGACGGACGTTGCCGCCGAGTTGGCCGAACGGGTGGTCGGCGAGGCGTCCGAGACCTTGGGCGCCGAGCATCCCGATGTGCTGCGGGTGCGTGAACTCGCCGCCTACATCGCCTACTTGGGCGGCGAGCCGGTCCGCGCCGCGGAGATCTCCCTCGACCTGGCCGACATCCACCACCGCGCCGGAGACGCCGAGGCGGCCTACGGCAACGTACAGAGCGCGGCCACCGCCTGGAAGGCCGTACGGGATCCGCTGCGGGGCCTGGAACTCGGCCGCGACCTGCTCACCCTGTGGACGGACCTGGCCGCCGGAGAAGGCCCGGCGGCCGAGGACCCCGACAAGCTGGAGTCGGCCCGCGCCCGCATGCTCCGCCTCGCGGAACGTGCACGGAACGCGGACCAGTAGCCCGGGAAGGCCGATTACTGCGACAGCTCCCACACCGCGTACGCCACCGCGTCACTGTTGCGGTCCAGGGCCGTGTCGTTGATGTTGGCCGTGGTGTCGCACGACGAGTGGTAGCAGCGGTCGAAGGCCAGCCCCGAGGTACCGCCCCACTTGGCCGCCTGCGCCGCCGTCTTGACGTAGTCCGCCCCGCTGAACAGCCCGCCCACCGGCACGCCCGCGTTCTTGAAGGGCGCGTGGTCGGAGCGGCCGTCGCCCTCGGTCTCGATCTCGGTCGCCACGCCGAGGCCGGCGTAGTACGCCTTGAAGGTCTTCTCGATGGCCGGGTCGTCGTCGTAGACGAAGTACCCGGGGTTCGGCGAGCCGATCATGTCGAAGTTGAGGTACCCGCTGATCCGTGAACGGTTGGCGGTGGAGAGGCTGTTGACGTAGAAGCGGGAGCCGACCATGCCCAGCTCCTCCGCGCCCCACCAGGCGAATCTCAGATGCTTGGTGGGCTGGTAGCCGGCCCGGGACACGGCGAGCGCGGTCTCCAGTACGGCCGCCGAACCGGACCCGTTGTCGTTGATTCCCGCGCCCGCGGTCACGCTGTCGAGGTGCGAGCCGGACATGACGACCTGGTTGGTGTCGCCGCCCGGCCAGTCGGCGATCAGGTTGTAGCCGGTGCGGCCGGACGAGGTGAACTGCTGGATCGTCGTGGTGAATCCGGCGGCGTCCAGCTTGGCCTTCACATAGTCGAGCGAGGCCTTGTAACCGGCGCGGCCGTGCGCGCGGTTGCCGCCGTTCGCGGTGGCGATGGACTGCAGCTGGGTCAGATGCGCCTTCACGTTGGCCACCGGGATGTCCGGGGCCGCGGCCACCGCGGGCTGTCCCGCGGGGGCCGCGCCGGCTATGGATCCGCCGGCCAGGAGGGAGACGGTGGCGACGACGGCGGTGGCCGTGACGCGTCCGGGAACCGAGAGCTTCATGTGGGGGGCTCCGAATTCCGTGGGAATCCCTGAAGTCACAGGGATTCCACAGCGAATGGGTGCCTGGATGGTGAAGCTGAGGTTGACTCACCGTCAAGGGCGGAATCCGGTCACGCCCGTTCGCATAACGGACCCCATCGCTCGCACGGGCTCACTGCACGCAGAACTCGTTCCCCTCCGGATCCGCCATCACCACCCATTCGCCGCCCTGCTCCTTCACCTCCCGCAGCACGCTCGCCCCGAGCCCCGTCAGCCTCTCGACCTCGGCCGCCCGCTGCCCGTCGCCGGCGTGCACGTCGAGATGGAGCCGGTTCTTGACGGTCTTCGCCTCCGGCACCCGCTGGAACAGCAGCCGCCGGCCGAGCCCCGTGCCGCTGTCCTTGTCGTACGGATCGTCGGGATGCCGTACGGCGATCAGGTCCCGGAAGGCGAGGCGCGCGTGGTACTCGACGGTGGCCTCGCGCGGCAGCGCGCCGAGCTCCAGCAGCCGCTGGATGAGCGCGTCGTTGTCCTCGGCCACGTAGTGCAGAGCGGCAGCCCAGAAGTCGGCCTGGGCGTGCGGGTGGCCGGCGTCGACGACCAGTTTCCAGTGCAGGGGTGCGGGTGTGGTCTGCGTCATGGAGCCACTTATAGCCGCGAATCAGGTCCCGGACTGTCCTAAACGGCTTGCGCCGCTCGCCGGTCGTAGTCCTCCCGGGCCACCGCGATCTCCTCCTGGTGCGCCTCGGTCCAGGTCACCAGCGAGCGGATCGTCGCGTGCAGGGTGCCGCCGAGCGGGGTCAGCTCGTACTCCACCCGGGGCGGAACGACCGGATGGACCGTCCGCTTCACCAGCCCGTCCCGCTCCAGCGAGCGCAGCGTCACCGTCAGCATCCGCTGACTGACCCCGTCGATCTCCCGGCGCAGCTCGGTGAAGCGCAGCCGCCGGTTCTCCAGCAGGGCGATGACAAGAAGGGACCACTTGTCGGCGACCCGGTCGAGGATCTGCCGTACCTGGCAGTCCTCGCGGGTGTCCCATTGGAAGGGGTCGGCGTCGCCGTGGTCGGTACCCGCGCAGTTACTCGGTGACTTCGAAGTGCCTTCTTCCATGTCCGTCGATGCTGCCGGAGGCTGGGGGTGGTTACAAGAGGGAACTGACCCTCATTCGAGTAACTCCCCTCTACCTATGGAGTGTTGTCATGGGCGCACGCGCCTGGGCGCTGCTGCTCGTCCTGTGCGGAACGATCTTCCTGGAGGGCGCCGACATCGCGATGATGGCCGTGGCGATCCCGTCGATCCGGTCCGATCTGGGCCTCGCGACCGACACCGCGGCCTGGGTGATGAGCGCCTACGTGCTCGGCTACGCAGGCTTCACCCTCCTCGGCGGGCGCGCGGCCGACCTGCTCGGCCGCCGCCGGATGTTCCTGCTCTGGCTGGCGGTCTTCCTCGTCTTCTCGGGCCTCGGCGGCTTCGCGACCGAGGGCTGGATGCTGGTGGTCGCCCGCTTCGTCACCGGCGTCTCCTCCGCGTTCATGACCCCGGCCGCGCTGTCCCTGATCACCACCTCGTACGAGGAGGGCCCGCGGCGCAACAAGGCCCTGCTGGTCTTCGCCGGCACCGGAGCCGGCGGTTTCTCCCTCGGCCTGGTGATCGGCGGCCTGCTCACCGCGCTCGGCTGGCGCTGGGTGTTCTTCGCACCGGTGCTGATGGCCGGCGCCCTGCTCCTCGCGGCCTTCCGGCTGATCCCGCGCCGGCCCGTCCCGCCGCCGACCGGGCACGGCTTCGACCTGCTCGGCGCCCTGACCGCCGCGGGCGCCATGCTGCTGGCCGCCTACACCGTCGTACGCCTGGAACACGGCCTGGACGCGTGGCGGTCGACGACGGCGTCCGCTCTCGGGGCGCTGCTGCTCGGGGCCGCCTTCGTCGGCGTGGAGCGCCGGGCGGCGAACCCCCTGGTCCGGCTCGGGATCCTGCGCACGGGACCGGTCGTACGGGCGGACCTCGGGGCGCTGCTGTTCGTCGGGGCCTTCTTCGGCTTCCAGTTCGTGGTGACGCTCTATCTCCAGGAACTGCGCGGCTGGTCCTCGGTACAGACTGCGATCGCCCTGGTGATCATGGGCTGTGACGCGGTGCTCGCGCCCACGCTCACCCCGAGGCTGGTCGCTCGCTTCGGCAACGCACGTGTGATCGTCGGCGGCTTCCTGCTGGCGGTGCTCGCCTACGGCCTCTTCCTGCCGGTCGGCATGGACTGGCCCTACCTGGCGATGTTCCCGACGCTGATCATCGCGGGCACCGCCTTCGCGCTGGCGTACGGGCCGCTGACGATCGCGGCGACGGACGGGGTGGCCGAGTCCGAGCAGGGTCTGGCGGGCGGGCTGCTGCACACGGCGACGCAGTTCGGCTCGGCGATCGGGATCTCCGCGGTGACGGCGGTCTACGGCCTGGCGCTGGGCGAGGCCGGCGGCTCCGCACCCGAGGCCAGGCTCTCCGCCTTCCGTGCGGCGCTGACGGTGCCCGTGGCCATGGTGGTGCTGGGCCTCGTGATCTCCCTCCTGAGCGTCCGCGCGGTGCGCAGGGCGTCCCAGGTGAGCAGCGTCAACGCCAGCCAGACCAGCGCGAACCCGGCCCAGCGCTCGGGTGGCATGGCCTCGCCGAAGTAGAAGATGCCGAGCAGGAACTGGAAGACCGGGGCCAGGTACTGGAGCAGTCCCAGCGTGGACAGCGGCACGCGGATCGCCGCCGCGCCGAAGCAGACCAGGGGGAGCGCGGTGACGATGCCGGTCGAGGCGAGCAGCGCCGCGTGCCCCGGCCCCTCGGAGGCGAAGCTCAGGTCGCCGTGCGAGCTCAGCCACAGCAGATAGCCGAGCGCTGGCAGGAACTGGATCGCGGTCTCGGCGGCCAGCGACTCCACGCCGCCGAGGTTCACCTTCTTCTTGACCAGGCCGTAGGTGGCGAAGGAGAAGGCGAGGGTGAGGGAGATCCACGGGGGCCGGCCGTATCCGACGGTGAGGACGAGCACGGCGGCGGCGCCCACCCCGACCGCCGTCCACTGCACGGGCCGCAGCCGCTCCTTGAGCAGCAGCACCCCCATCGCGATGGTGACCAGCGGATTGATGAAGTACCCGAGCGAGGCCTCGACCACGTGGCCGCTGTTGACGGCCCAGATGTAGACGCCCCAGTTCACGGTGATGACGGCGGCGGCCACGGTGATCAGCGCCAGCCTGCGGGGCTGCCGCAGCAGCTCACCGGCCCAGGCCCAGCGCCGTACGAAGACCAGCGCGACGGCGACGAAGACGAGCGACCACACCATCCGGTGGGCGAGGATCTCCGCGGCCCCGGCGGGCTTGAGCAGCGGCCAGAAGAGGGGGACGAGGCCCCACATCCCATACGCGGCGAAGCCGTTCAGCAGACCTATGTGCCGCTCGCCCCTCGACTTCACGGACTCTCCTCCTCGCACCGTCCTCGCCTGCAAGAAGGTAACGCCGAGCACCCCCGGCTGTCATGCCCGTATCGCTATACGGTCATGACAGCCGGGGGTGCTGGTCCCAGTGGCCTGCTGGGGAGTGTCAGCCCTTGAGCGCGACCGCGATCGACTCGGCGATCGGGGTGGCCGGGCGGCCGGTCAGCCGGGACAGGTCACCGGAGGTGACGACCAGCTCGCCCTTCTCGATGGAGGCGTCGACACCGGCGAGGATCGCGGCGAGCGGCGCCGGCAGTCCGACGCCCGTCAGGATCCCGGCGTAGGCCTCGGCGGAGACCGCGTTGTAGGCGATCTCCTTGCCGGTCTGCTTGCTGAGCTCGGCCGCGTACTCGGCGAAGCCCCAGGGCTCGTCGCCGCCCAGCTCGTACGTCGTGTTCTCGTGCCCCTCGCCGGTCAGCACGGCCACGGCGGCGGCCGCGTAGTCGGCGCGCGAGGCGGAGGAGACGCGACCGTCACCGGCGGCCTGCACCACGGCGCCGTGCTCCAGGGCGGGGGCGAGGTTCTCGGTGTAGTTCTCGTTGTACCAGCCGTTGCGCAGCAGCGAGTAGGTCACGCCGGAGGCGAGGAGGGCCTCCTCGGTGGCGCGGTGGTCGTCCGCGAGCGCGGCCGTGAGGCTGCCCGGGGCGCTGGTGTACGCGAGGAGCGCCACGTTCGCGGCCTTGGCGGCGTCGATGACCACCTGGTGCTGGGCGGGGCGGCCCTTGTCGAACTCGTTGCCGGAGATCAGCAGCACCTTGTCGCCGGCCGCGAAGACCTTGCCGAAGGTCTCGGGGCTGTTGTAGTCGGCGACCGCTATCTTCACGCCCTTGGCGGCGAAGCCGGCGGCCTTCTCCGGGGTGCGGACGACGGCGGTGATCTGCTCGGCCGGGACCTTCTCGAGCAGCTGCTCGACGACGTGGCGGCCGAGGTGTCCGGTGGCTCCGGTGACGACGATGCTCATGATGTGCGATCTCCTTGTGGGGTGCGGTGGCACTAACCATAGGTGAAGCGCTAACTCAAAGAAAGTACCCACTTTGAAGTAAGGTACTGGCATGGCAGTAAGTACTGAGGTGAACGCCCCCGAGGTGTCGGGCGAAGCGATGTGCCCGCACCGCCTCGTCCTGGAACACGTGACGAGCCGGTGGGGTGTCCTGGTCCTGATCCAGCTTCTCGACCGCCCGCACCGCTTCAGCGAACTCCGCCGGGCGATCGGCGGCTTCGGCCGTGACGTCAGCGAGAAGATGCTGACGCAGACCCTCCAGACCCTGGAACGGGACGGCCTGGTCCACCGGGACGCCAAGCCGGTGATCCCACCGAGGGTCGACTATTCGCTGACCGACCTCGGCCGCGAGGCGGCGGAACAGGTGCGCGGGCTGGCGGAGTGGACCGCGAAGAGGATGGCTGCGGTGCAGGAGGCGCGGGAGGTGTACGACGCGCGGAAGAGGGGCTCTGAGCAGGGGTGATACGCCCGACTCGGGCCTGCTGAAGGCATGTACACGGCGCCAGGGGGCACACATGAATCAGGGCGTTGGTCGACATGCGAGGCCCGTCCACCCATGCGCCCCCTCTCCGCCTCCCGCGCCGACTTGAGTCGACGGGCACGCTGGATGCGGAGTGCCCACGCCCACCGTGCACCGACCCGCCATGCCACTTCTCGGCGCACGGACACCGGATCCAGGGGGATGCCTTGACATGGCCACACAGACTCCGGCCGTCCGCCACAGCAGGATCGGTTCTGCTGTCGCTTCGGGGCGCGACCTGATGCGAGCCTTCTTCACCCGGGGCTCGCGCCGCCGACGCCAGGAGGACATCCTGCTGGAGTTACTCGGCCAGCTCCGGCTGATGACGGAGGAGATCCATCGGGCGAATCTGATCCAGCAGTACCGGCTCACCCTGGAACAGATGGACCGCATGGTCGACGACCCGTCCATGGCCGAGGCCGCGAGCACGCTGTCGGGACTCTCCGAAGCCAGGCGCCGTCAGATGATCTTCGCCAACAGGCAGTACGGCAATCTCTTGCTGTCGCACCGCGTCGGGGCCTGCGACTGGGACGAACTGCTCGGCCATCTGCGTGTCCTGTGCCGCAACGCCCGCTTCGCCGAGTACTGGGATCGTACGGTCGAGCACCGCAGAAGCCTGCCCGGGGATTCATTGGAGGCGCAAGTCGGGGCCGCCGTCGACATCATGCTGGAGGAACTCGCCGAGGACCCTGACGAGTGGTGGATCGTGGGGCCGTCACCATCCAGCGAACCCATGTCGTGAAGGCCCGGTGGGCACAGCGCCTCAGGCGTCAGGGATGTCGCGCTTGGCTCGCATGATCGTCTCGCGATCGATCACCACGATCCGCTCGTGGTCGGCCCGGGTCATATGGGGGGGGATGAGACGGTCCAGGTCCGCGGTGGCTTCCGTTCCGATGACCGCGAAGCTACCGTCGCTCAATTCGAACACATCCGGACAGGTCTCCGCAGTCTGACTGCCCCGAGCCTTGGGGGGGTCTCCGATGCGGCGGACAACGCTGAGAGCGGGAAAGTTGCGGGGCACTCCGGAGCCTTCTCTAGGCCGGATGATGCTTCCGGCAACCAATGGTCGGGCCAAGTTCGCACAGGTTCCCACAAGATCACGAACACCGCTGCCCTTTTGCCGAAAGAGCACCTTGGTTTCGAGCGGATTAGCCCAGTTGTACGAAGCTCCCGTCGCGGTGGGGCCCACGCGTCAGCGCCTCCGGGCCCCACCGATCACGTACGGCAGCTCAGCCCACCACGGTCCAGGTGTCGCCCCCCGCCAGCAACGCCCCCAGATCCCCCTTGCCGTTCTGCTCGATCGCCGCATCGAGCTGGTCCGCCATCTGCGTGTCGTACACCGGCCGGTCCACCGACCGGAAGACCCCGATCGGTGTGTGGTGGAGCGTGTCCGGGTCGGCCAGGCGGGACAGGGCGAAGGCCGTCGTCGGGGAAGCGGAATGCGCGTCATGGACGAGGATCTGCGCCTCGTTCGACGGCGTCACCGTGACCACCTTCAGGTCACCCGTCGCCGCATCCCGCACCACGCCCTTGGACAGGTCGGCGCCGAAGCGGATCGGCTTCCCGTGTTCCAGGCGGATCACCGCCTCCTCGGCCTGTTGCTTGTCCTTGAGGGCCTCGAAGGCGCCGTCGTTGAAGATGTTGCAGTTCTGGTAGATCTCGATCAGCGCGGTACCCGGATGGGCGGCCGCCTCCCGCAGCACCTGCGTCAGGTGCTTGCGGTCCGAGTCCACCGTCCGCGCCACGAAGGACGCCTCGGCCCCGATGGCGAGGGACACGGGGTTGAAGGGGGCGTCCAGCGAGCCCATCGGTGTCGACTTCGTGATCTTGCCGACCTCGGAGGTGGGGGAGTACTGGCCCTTCGTCAGGCCGTAGATCCGGTTGTTGAAGAGCAGGATCTTCAGGTTCACGTTCCGGCGCAGGGCGTGGATGAGGTGGTTGCCGCCGATGGACAGCGCGTCTCCGTCGCCGGTGACCACCCACACCGACAGGTCGCGGCGCGAGGACGCCAGGCCCGTCGCGATCGCCGGCGCCCGTCCGTGGATCGAGTGCATGCCATAGGTGTTCATGTAGTACGGGAACCGCGACGAGCAGCCGATGCCGGAGACGAAGACGATGTTCTCCTTGGCCAGCCCGAGCTCCGGCATGAAGCCCTGGACGGCGGCGAGGATCGCGTAGTCACCGCAGCCGGGGCACCAGCGGACTTCCTGGTCGCTCTTGAAGTCCTTCATGCTCTGGCGGGCCTCGGCCTTGGGGACGAGCGTGAGTGCCTCGATCGTGCCCATGCCTTCCGTGGACGTCTCAGCCATCGATGGCCTCCTTGAGAGCCGTGGCGAGCTGTTCGGCCTTGAACGGCATGCCGTTGACCTGGTTGTAGCTGTGCGCGTCGACCAGGTACTTCGCCCGGATGAGCGTGGCGAGCTGTCCGAGGTTCATCTCCGGGATGACGACCCTGTCGTACGCCTTCAGCACCGCGCCCAGGTTGCGCGGGAAGGGGTTGAGGTGGCGCAGATGGGCCTGCGCGATCGACTCACCGGCCGTGCGCAGCCGGCGGACGGCGGCGGTGATCGGTCCGTACGTCGATCCCCAGCCCAGCACCAGCGTGCGCGCCTCGTGCGGATCGTCCACGTCCAGATCCGGTACGTCGATCCCGTCGATCTTGGCCTGGCGGATACGGACCATGAAGTCGTGGTTGGCCGGGGCGTAGGAGATGTTGCCCGACCCGTCCTCCTTCTCGATCCCGCCGATGCGGTGTTCGAGACCGGGTGTGCCGGGCACGGCCCAGGGGCGGGCGAGGGTCTGCGGATCGCGCTTGTAGGGCCAGAAGACCTCGGTGCCGTCGTCCAGGGTGTGGTTCGGGCCCTGTGCGAACTGCACGCTCAGATCCGGGAGTTCGTCCAGCTCGGGGATGCGCCAGGGCTCGGAGCCGTTGGCCAGGTAGCCGTCCGAGAGCAGCATCACCGGCGTGCGGTAGGTCAGCGCGATCCGGGCCGCCTCCACAGCGGCGTCGAAGCAGTCGGCCGGGGTGCAGGGGGCGACGATCGGCACCGGCGCCTCGCCGTTGCGCCCGAACATCGCCTGCAGCAGGTCCGCCTGCTCGGTCTTGGTCGGCAGCCCGGTGGACGGGCCGCCTCTCTGGATGTCGATGACGAGGAGCGGCAGTTCCAGGGAGACCGCGAGACCGATGGTCTCCGACTTCAGGGCCACGCCCGGCCCGGACGTCGTCGTCACCGCCAGTGAGCCGCCGAAGGCCGCACCCAGGGCCGCGCCGATGCCCGCGATCTCGTCCTCGGCCTGGAAGGTCCGTACCCCGAAGTTCTTGTGCTTGCTCAGCTCGTGCAGGATGTCCGAGGCCGGCGTGATCGGGTACGAGCCCAGGAACAACGGCAGGTCCGCCTGTCGAGACGCGGCGACCAGTCCGTAGGACAGCGCGAGGTTCCCGGAGATGTTGCGGTAGGTGCCGACCGGGAAGGCCTTCGTCGCCGGGGCGATCTCGTAGGAGACGGCGAAGTCCTCGGTGGTCTCGCCGAAGTTCCAGCCCGCCCGGAAGGCCGCCAGGTTCGCCTCGGCGATCTCCGGCTTCCTCGCGAACTTCGTCCGCAGGAACTTCTCCGTGCCCTCGGTGGGCCGGTGGTACATCCACGACAAGAGGCCGAGCGCGAACATGTTCTTGCTGCGCTCGGCCTCTTTGCGACTGAGGTCGAAATCCTTGAGGGCCTCGACGGTCAGCGTGGTCAGGGGGACCGGATGAAGGCTGTAACCGTCGAGCGATCCATCCTCCAGCGGCGAGGCCGCGTACCCCACTTTCTGCATCGCCCGTTTGGTGAACTCGTCCGTGTTGACGATGATCTCCGCACCGCGCGGCAGGTCGGCGATGTTGGCTTTGAGGGCGGCGGGGTTCATGGCCACCAGCACGTTGGGCGCGTCACCCGGCGTGAGGATGTCGTGGTCGGCGAAGTGCAGCTGGAAGGAAGAGACACCCGGCAGGGTTCCGGCAGGAGCCCGGATCTCGGCGGGGAAGTTGGGAAGCGTGGACAGGTCGTTGCCGAAGGACGCGGTCTCCGAGGTGAAACGGTCCCCGGTGAGCTGCATCCCGTCACCGGAATCGCCCGCGAAACGAATGATCACCCGGTCGAGGCGGCGGACGTCCTTCGCGCCGGCCTCTTTGCGCTGCTCTCCTACGACGGCTTCGTCGGCCTGCTCCGCTGCGCTGCTGACCTGACTGGTCACTGAACTGGACCTCCCTCGAGGCGGCTGTTCGGGAGCGGCCTTCCCGCAGGCCTTCCCAGGATCAACCCTACGACCGCAGGGGTCGCCTTCCCTCGGCCATTCGCATGACGGACATGCTTTTGAGACGGTACGACGCCCTGACTTGTCACGATTAACTCGCCCCCCGGCGCTTTCCTTGAAGACGCTCCCTCATCGTTCTTTGGTTCTCGGTCCCGGGTGGCCCCTCCGTCTCCCTGACTGGCCGCCACCGCGATATCTGACACGGTGTCAGGTCGTCAGGAGTTCAGGTAGGTCAGCACCGCCAGCACCCGCCGGTGGTCCCCGTCGCTCGGGGACAGCCCGAGCTTCAGGAAGATGTTGCTGACATGCTTCTCCACGGCCCCGTCGCTCACGACGAGCTGCCGCGCGATCGCCGAATTGGTGCGCCCCTCGGCCATGAGTCCCAGGACCTCCCGCTCGCGGGGCGTGAGATTGGCGAGCACGTCCTGCTTACGGCTGCGTCCCAGCAGCTGAGCGACCACCTCGGGGTCGAGGGCGGTACCTCCCTCGGCCACCCGCACCACCGCGTCCACGAACTCACGCACCTCCGCGACCCGGTCCTTGAGCAGGTATCCCACCCCGCGACTGGACCCGGCCAGCAACTCGGTGGCGTACCGCTCCTCCACGTACTGCGACAGTACGAGTACCCCGAGTCCGGGATGTGCCTTGCGCAGTTGTACGGCGGCTCGCACGCCCTCGTCCGTGTGTGTCGGAGGCATCCGCACATCGGCGACGACGACGTCGGGCAGCTCGCCCTGGGCGTCCAGCTCACCGATCGTCTTGATCAGCGCCTCTCCGTCGCCCACACCGGCCACGACGTCGTGCCCGCGGTCGGTCAGCAACCGGGTCAGGCCCTCCCTCAGCAGCACTGAATCCTCGGCGATGACCACCCGCACCCTGTCCTCCACGACTCTCGGCCCCCCAGCCCACTCCCAGTCCACCCGCTGGACAAGTCCAGCATTCCAGCATTCGGATCCGGGCGGGCGCGGGCAACGGGATTAGGCCCCAGGAATACGAACAAGGACCCGATAACACGGGGCCACACTCGAAATCCGGCCATCTTCGCCACGGGGGAGCCCGCCGGGGGCCGAGAGACGCCGGTGCCTTGGGGGAGGGTGGGCGTCGGGTTGTGCGGGGGGTCGGCGCCTTGCGGGGCGTCGGGTTGTGCGGGGGCGGGTTTCTTGCAGGGGGTCGGGTTGTGCAGGGGACCGGCGGCTCGCAGGGCGTCGAGTTTGTGGGGCAGGGTGCCGGGCTTTGCGGGGCCTGGTGTCCGGCAGGGCGTCGGATTGTGCGGGGTCGGGTGCTTTGCGGGGCGTCGGGTTGTGCGGGGGCGGGTGCCTTGCAGGGCGCCGGGTCCTTGCGGGCCAGTGCCGTCAAGATCACCCAGGGTCCGAGGCCGCAGGTCTCTCCGCCGGGTCCCATCCACCCGCGAGACGGCACACAGGGGGCCGGCCGCCAGAGCCTCGCACCTCCCAGCCCGCCATGCCTGCACCCTCGTACCCCCCCGGGGGTGCCCCCCAGCCCTCTGCGGAGACTTCCCCACGCCCCGGCTCTGGCTCCGCCGCGTACGCCCTGCGAGGGCTCCCCCTACGCCCTGCGGGGCTCCCCTGTGCCCGCCCGGAGCCGCACCTCTGAAATCACCGGAGCCCCGCCCGGGACCCGTTGCGGGGGCAGACCCGCGGAGCCCCCGGGGTCGAAGGGGCGGAAGCCCCTAAGGATGGGAATGGGTAAGGGCGGCGGGGGCGAACAACCCCCACCGCCCCCTCACGCCGTACCCGTCACACCCGCTCGCCCCGCCACGGCAACTCCGCCGTGACCCGAGTCGGCCCCCCGACCGGCGAATCCACCACCAGGATCCCGTCCACCGCGTCCAGCCGCTCCGCCAACCCCGCAAGCCCGGACCCGGAGGACACATCGGCCCCACCCACCCCGTTGTCCACGACCTGCAGCATCAACCGGTTCTCCACCCGCCACACATCCACCGCGGCGAGCGTCGCCCGAGAGTGCTTGCTGATGTTCTGCAACAGCTCCGACACCGTGAAGTACGCGATCCCCTCGATCGCCGGCGCAGGCCGGGCCGGCAGATCCACCTCCACCTGCACCGGCACCGTGCACCGAGAAGCCACCGCCGACAGCGCGGCGTCCAGCCCCCGGTCGGTCAGCACCGCCGGATGAATCCCCCGAGCCAGATCCCGCAGCTCCTGAAGCGCCGTCTTCACCTCACCGTGCGCCTCGTCCACCATCCGCGCCGCCGCGGCAGGATCCTCCGTGAGCTTCTCCTTCGCCAGCCCCAGATCCATGGCCAGCGCCACCAGCCGAGCCTGCGCACCGTCGTGCAGATCCCGCTCGATCCGACGCAGATCCGCGGACGCCGTATCCACCACGACCCCCCGGTCGGACTCCAGCTCCACCACCCGCGCCGACAGCCGGGTCGGCCCCAGCAGCCCGTGCACCATCACCCGGTCCACCATCGTCAGCGCCCGCACGATCCACGGCGTGGCCAGCGTGAACAGCAGTCCCACCAGCGCGGTCACACCGATCTCGAACGGGTTGTCCAGGTAGATGTGGTGGGTCTGGTCGCCGTAGAGCTGAAGCCCGTCCTGACCGACGTACGCCGGGAAGACCCAGAACCACAGCGGATACGTCAGCAGCGCCCAGCCGTACACCCAGAAGTTCACCGCGACGACGAACGAGAACGTCGCCCACGGCAGGTGCAGCACCGAGTACAGCAGCGTCCGCCACGACGTCCCGCTCTTGAGCACCGCCCCCACCCACGCCATGAACCCCGACTTCCGCATCCTGAGCGGCTCTGGATCCCCGACCTCCAGATCCAGCATCCCCCGTGCCCGCGCCCGTTCCAGCGCCCCGAGCCCACGGCAGCCGGCGAGCCCGGCCGCGAAGACCGGAATCCCCAGGAAGGTCACGAGCAGGCCCGCGCCGAGCGAGATCATCGTGACGGCGTACGTGAACATCACGATGCTGATCGGCAGGCTCAGCAGCACATAGCCGAACTCCCGCCAGGTCCGCCCCTCGAACGGCGCCCGCAGCCCGGCCGGCACCCGGTGCCGCCGTACCGTCTCGGGGAACCCGAGCCCACTGTCGTACCCGTAGTCCGTGGCCATCGACGTCGTCCTTCTTCTCTCGTCCCGCGCCTGTGGTGTCGTATCTCCACCCTGCTGGGCCGCAGCTCAACGGACCATGGAGTCCGTCGGCCTCTTGAAAGGGGGGTTTTCCCTACCCCTTCTCCAGGCCACGGTCCCGCCACGGCAGCTCCGCCGTGACGACCGTCGGCCCGCCCGGCGGCGAGTCGATGACGAACAGCCCGTCGACCGCGTCGAGGCGCTCCGCGAGCCCCCGCATACCGGTGCCGCCGTCGAGCCGGGCTCCGCCGCGGCCGTCGTCCCACACCTGGATGAGCAGCCGGTTCTCCGAGCGCCACACGTCGACCGACGCCGACCGGGCCCCGCTGTGCTTGCTGATGTTCTGGAGCAGCTCGGAGACGGTGAAGTAGGCGATCCCCTCGATCGCCTGGACCGGCCGCGCGTCGAGGTCGGCGGTCACCTTCACCGGGACCGTGCAGCGCGAGGCGACGCTCGACAGCGCCGCGTCGAGGCCTCGGTCGGTCAGTACGGCCGGATGGATGCCCCGCGCCAGATCCCGCAGCTCCTGAAGCGCCAGCTTCACCTCGCCGTGTGCCTCCTCGACCATCGCCTGCGCGTACTCGGGGTCCTCCAGGAGCTTCTCCTTCGCGAGGCCGAGACCCATGGCCAGGTTGACCAGCCGGGCCTGCGCACCGTCGTGCAGATCGCGCTCGATACGCCGTAGATCGGCCGCGGCCGTGTCGACCACGACCCCCCGGTCGGACTCCAGTTCGGCGATACGGCGTTCCAGCTCGTCCGAGGGCGACAGCAGACCGCGCACCATCGCCCGGTCCACGTTGGCGAGGCCCCGCGCGATGAACGGCAGGACCGGCCACAGCACGAACAACGAGGTCAGCGTGATGGTGAAGGTGAGCACCCCCCAGGGCAGCCGGATGAAGTCGTACAGCACCGTCCGCCAGCCCACGGGGTCCTTCACCCCCATCCACAGCTGGGCGAAGAAGCCGTTGCCGCCGTTCTTGGTGCGCCACGGCAGACGGCTCGGTTCGTCCACCCGCACTCCGAGCAGGGCCCGGGCCCGCGCCCGCTCCAGCTTGCCGAGCTGCCGCGCGCCCAGCAGACCCGCCGCGAGCAACGGGAATCCGATCACCGTGACGGTCAGCCAGAAACCGGTGAACAGCACCGTCACGACATAGGTGAAGCCGAGGATCGACACCGGAAGGTTCGCCAGGAGATGCGCGATCTCCTTCCAGGTGTGCGCGTCGTAGGCGAAACGGGCCGGCGGCGGCCGGCCGTCGTCGGTTCCGCCGTGTCTGCCGGTGGTCACGGCGCGGCTCGGGGACGAATGGCGTTCGGTCATATGGGCTAGCGTGCCGCCCCGGACCGCCGCGCGCCATGAGGCGGACCGCCGCGGCTTACGGGGGAAAACCCCACCCCGGCCTTTCGGATGGCTTTCCGGGGGTGACGGGCTGCTTACCGTGCCTTTATCAGGGCCTAGACTCCGGTGCGTACAGATCGTCGAACAGTGGTGTTCAGCGTGACCACTGTGTTCAGCGTGCTCACAGGGAGTGAGGGGCGGACGTGCCGGAACCGATCGTCGTCGATGCAACCGTCGTCGATCCGACCGTCGTCGCGGCGGACTACTTCCAGTCGTACTCGGTCGTCGGACTGCTCGCCGTCGTCGGCGTGCTGTTCGTCGCGGTCGCCTTCGGCGCCGGCCGTCTGCTGCGACCCGTGGTGCCCACCCCCGAGAAGCTCCTGACGTACGAGTGCGGAGTCGATCCCGTCGGCGAGGGCTGGGCCCACACCCAGGTCCGCTACTACGTCTACGCCTTCCTCTACGTCATCTTCGCCGTCGACTCGATCTTCCTGTTTCCGTGGGCGACGGTCTTCGCGGCTCCCGGCTACGGCGCGACGACCCTCGTCGAGATGTTCATCTTCCTCGGCTTCCTCGCCGTGGGCTTGCTGTACGCGTACAAGAAGGGTGTCCTGACATGGACGTGAACCCTGCGGTCGACTCCGCTGCCACGGAGCCCGTTCTGCTCCCGGAGCCGCAACGGCTGGGCGCCCTCGCCCGCCTCGCCCCCGAGCCGATGAAGGTGATCCTCAACTGGGGCCGCCGGTACTCCCTGTGGGTCTTCAACTTCGGTCTCGCCTGCTGCGCCATCGAGTTCATCGCCGCGTCGATGGCCCGCCACGACTTCATCCGCCTCGGCGTCATCCCCTTCGCACCGGGCCCGCGCCAGGCCGACCTGATGGTCGTCTCCGGCACGGTCACGGACAAGATGGCACCGGCGGTGAAGCGTCTGTACGAGCAGATGCCCGAGCCCAAGTACGTCATCTCCTTCGGCGCCTGTTCCAACTGCGGCGGCCCGTACTGGGACTCGTACTCCGTGACGAAGGGCGTCGACCAGATCATCCCCGTCGACGTCTACGTCCCCGGTTGCCCGCCCCGGCCCGAGGCGCTGCTCCAGGGAATCCTGAAGCTCCAGGAGAAGATCGCCCGGGAGTCGCTGGAGGAGCGGTACGGGCCGTCCGCGGCGCGTCCGTCGGCGGCCGCGCTGCAGAGCGGGTTGGTGCAGCCGCCTGCGCAGGCGCCGGCTTCGACTTCGGCTTCGACTTCGATTTCGGGCGAGGGGGAGTCACAGTGACCGCCGTCGGTTGGCTCCCGGCGCCCGCCGAGGAACTCTTCGGCCCCGAGGCCACCGCCGAGGAGTCGTACGAGGTCCTGACCGTGGACGTCCCGCCCACGACCTGGCTCACGGCACTGCGCGTCGCCCGCGACGAACTGGGCTGCACCTATTTCGACTGGCTCAGCGCCGTCGACGAACCGGGCACCGGCTTCCGCGTGGCGGCCCACGTGGCGGCCCTCGCCCCGGTACGACGCCTGCTGCTCCGTACGACGATCTCCCACGAGACCCCGGTGCTGCCCACCGCCGTCGACATCTACGCGGGTGCCGCCTGGCACGAGCGCGAGACCCACGAGATGTTCGGCGTCACCTTCGAGGGCCACCCCTCCCTGAACCACCTCCTCCTGCCGGAAACCTTCGAGGGCCACCCCCTCCGCAAGGACTTCGTCCTGGCCGCCCGCGTCGCCAAGGCCTGGCCCGGCGCAAAGGAACCGGGCGAGTCCGAGCACGGCGGCCCCAAACGCCGCCAGATGCTTCCCCCAGGAGTCCCCGACCCGAACGAATGGGGCCCCCTGAAGGGCCAACTCCCCCCAGCCCCGACCCGCCCAACCCGCACCGCAGGCCGCCCCCCGACCGAACGCCCACCCCGCGCCACGGGGGACCGCCCGGTCCGCCGGGCACGTTCGGCGGCGGAGGGGTCGGCGAGCCAGGGGGAGGTGTCCGGAGCGTCGGATGCGGCGGGCGCGTCGGGGGCTGGACCGCGCGGGGCGCGTTTGGCGGTGGAGGGTTCGGCGAGTCAGGCGGAGGCGTCTGGGGCGTCGGATGCGGCGGGCGCGTCGGGGGCGGCGGGGGCTGGTTCGCGGCGGGCGCATTCGGCGGCCGAGGAGGGGTCGGCGAGCCAGAACACGCCCGGGGCGACGAAGGGGGCTCCCCCCGCCTCGCCGACTGGCGTGACCCGGCGCACACGTAGCGCTGCGCAGGGTTCGGCGAGTCAGGCGGCACCGGAGGTCGACGACACCGGGGCCGGTTCCGCAGCCCCAGCCGGCGGTGCGCCCGAGTCCGTAACTCCGGCAACCGGCTTGCCCGCGTCCTCGTCGGACGCCCAGGGGAAGGATTCGCCCACACTCGCCTCGGACTCCCCGGCGTCGCCTGCCCCCGCACCTCAGCGTCCGGGAGCGACGGGTGGTGCACCGGCCGGACCTCGCCGTGCGCGCTCCGCCTCGAGCGGTTCCGCGAGTCAGCGCGCCGCGGCGGCCCAGACCGAGCCGACGACCGACGACGCGAGCACGAACCCCGCGCCGCCGAAGCCCCCCACCACCCCTCGCAGCCCGGACGCACCGTGGCACCACGCCCGCCCGGCCTTCGACGACCCGGAACCGAACCGGCCTCCCGCACCCGGGGCCCCAGGAGTCTCCGAGCGCCCTTCCCCATCCGGGGACAGCGGAGTCTCCGAGCGTCCCGAGGACACGGGGGTCTCCGAGCATCCCGAGAGCCCCGGGGTCGCCGAACGCCCCGACGTGCCGGAGGTGCCGGAGGTGCGCAAGGCCTCCCAGAAGCCCACACCTTCGGGAGCCCCCACGGCCCCAGAAGGCCCTTCCGAACGTCTCGAGGTTCAGGAGGAACTGTCGGTTTCCGACGGTCGCGAGATCCCGGAAGAGCCGCCGACTTCCGATGCTTCCGAGATTCCGGAGAAGCCGCAGGCTTCCGAGCCGACCTCTGAGGAGTCCACGACCTCCGAGGGATCCAAGGCCCCCGACCAGCCCCAAACTTCCGGGAGCCCCCCGACATCCGAGGTACCTGAGGCTCCCGAGGACTCCCAGGACCCGGAACGCCCGGATGGCACCGACGAGAGCCCCGACCGCGCCGCCCAGGCCTCCGAGGACCAGACCCCTGACGAGCCCTCCACCCCCGACACTCACACCCCCACTCCCGACAAGCCCACAGGAGGCCCGCAGTGAATGACGCTCTCGACGTCGCCCTGCGACTCCTGATCGTCTTCGTCGTCTTCCTCACCTTCCCCCTGATCATCGGCCAGACCGAGCACAAGGTGATGGCCCACATGCAGGGCCGCCTGGGTCCGATGTACGCCGGAGGCTTCCACGGCTGGGCCCAACTCGTCGCGGACGGCGTGAAGTTCGCCCAGAAGGAAGACGTCGTACCGGCGGGCGCGGACCGCCGTATCTTCCAACTCGCCCCCGCCGTCGCCCTCCTGCCCTACCTCCTGGTCCTCCTCGCCATCCCGATCGGCCCCGGCGAGGGCGCCGTCGGCGAGGTCGTCGACGCAGGCGTGTTCTTCGTGCTCGCCGTGATGGGCGTGGGCGTCCTCGGCTCCCTCATGGCCGGCTGGGCCTCCGCCAACAAGTTCTCCCTCCTCGGCGGCCTGCGCACCGCCGCACAGCTCCTCGCCTACGAACTCCCGATGCTGCTCACCGCCGCCTCGGTGGCGATGGCAGCCGGAACCGTCTCCCTCCCCGGCATCCTCGACGCCTTCGAGTGGTGGTGGCTGCCCTGGCAGATCGTCGGCGCGATCGTCTTCTTCGTCGCGGGCCTCGCCGAACTCCAGCGCCCTCCCTTCGACATGCCGGTCGCCGACTCGGAGATCATCTTCGGCGCCTACACCGAGTACACCGGCCTGCGTTTCGCCCTCTTCCTCCTCGCCGAGTACGCCGGAATCGTCGTCCTGTGCGGCCTGACCACCGTCCTCTTCCTGGGCGGCTGGCACGGCCCCTGGGGCGCCGACGGGCTCGGCTGGGTCTGGACCCTCCTCAAGGCGGCCGTGCTCGCCTTCGTCGTCATCTGGCTCCGCGTGACCTATCCCCGCCTGCGCGAGGACCAGCTCCAGAAACTCTCCTGGACCCTCCTCGTCCCCCTCTCCCTCGCCCAGATCGCCCTCACCGGCATCGTCAAGGTGGTGATCCAGTAACCATGGCCCCCATTCCTGGCTCGGGTCTGGCCAAGGGCCTGGCCGTCACCCTGCGCACGATGACGAAGAAGACCGTCACCGAGCAGTACCCCGACGCCCAGCCCGACCTCCCGCCCCGCACCCGCGGGGTGATCGGCCTGTTCGAGGAGAACTGCACGGTCTGCATGCTGTGCGCCCGTGAGTGCCCCGACTGGTGCATCTACATCGACTCCCACAAGGAGACGGTCCCGGCGGCAACCCCCGGTGGCCGCGAACGCAGCCGCAACGTCCTCGACCGCTTCGCCATCGACTTCTCCCTCTGCATGTACTGCGGTATCTGCATCGAGGTGTGTCCCTTCGACGCCCTGTTCTGGTCCCCGGAGTTCGAGTACGCCGAGACCGACATCCGCGACCTCACCCACGAGCGGGACAAGCTCCGTGAGTGGATGTGGACCGTCCCGGCCCCACCTGCCCTCGACCCCGGCGCGGAGGAACCGAAGGAGATCGCCACCGCCCGCAAGACCGCCGAGAAGCTGGCGGCGGCCCAGGCCGAGCCGGCCCCGTCGGCCGATCCCCAGGGGGAGGAGTCGTGACCCTCGCCCAGGCAGCGCACGGCTTCCTTTCCCCGACCGGCGTCGAGATCGCCTTCCTGCTCGTCGGCCTGGTCACCTTCGGAGCAGCGATCATCACCGTCACCACCAAGCAGCTGGTGCACGCCGCCCTGTGGCTGGTGGTGGCCCTCGGCGGCCTCGCCGTCGAATACCTCCTGCTCACCGCCGAGTTCATCGCGTGGGTGCAGGTCCTCATCTACGTCGGCTCCGTCGTCGTCCTCCTTCTGTTCGGTCTGATGCTCACCAGGGCCCCCATCGGCCGCTCCCCGGACGCCGACTCCGGCAACCGCTGGGCCGCCCTCGTCGTGGCCCTTGCCGCAGCGGCCGCTCTGGTCTGGGTGGTCGTCGACGCCTTCCGCACCACCTGGATCGACCTGGACGGCCCCGCCGCCGGCTCCACCGAGGCAACCGGCGCGAGCCTCTTCCAGAACTGGGTCCTCCCCTTCGAGGCCCTCTCCGTCCTGCTCCTCGCGGCGCTGGTCGGCGCGATCGTCCTGTCCCGCAAGGCGAGGGCGGAGTCGAGCTCTCCCCCTGTGAACTCCCGAGCCGCGACCGGTAGTTCCCCATCCGTCCCTGATTCCCGTAATCACACGATCGGGCGAAATGATCCGGTCGTGGGAACCGAGTCGGCCAAGGGAACCAAGTCGGCCAGGGAAACCGACTCGACTGAGCAGGAAGGCGCCCGCTGATGCACCTCGCCTATCCCGCCGTACTCTCCGCCCTCCTCTTCTGCACCGGCCTCTACGGCGTCCTGGCCCGCCGCAACGCGATCCTCGTCCTGATGTCGGTCGAGCTGATGCTCAACGCCGTCAACCTGAACCTGGTCGCCTTCGACGTCTGGCTCAGCAGGGCCGCCGAGGAGACCCTGCACTCCGGCCAGGCCCTGACCCTGTTCACCATCGCCATCGCCGCCGCCGAGATCGGCATCGGCCTCGCGATCGTCCTCGCCGTCCACCGCAACCGCGGCACCGCCGACATCGACAAGCTCCGCGACACGGCCGAGGGCCACGACCCCGACACCTCCGACGACGACGCCCGCACGGCCGAACAGGCCGCAGAGTCCGGGCGGACCGGGAAGGCTGAGGCCACCGCGTGACCACGACCACCCTCGCCGTCCTCGTCCCCCTCCTTCCCTTCCTGGGCGCCGCGGTCGGCCTGCTCCTGGGCCGCACCGCCCCCGGCTTCGTCCGCCCGCTCGCCGTCCTGCCGCCCCTGGCCGCCCTCGCGCTCGCCGCGGTGGTCGCCGTACGCCAGGGCGGCGACCAGACGGTGAACGCCGCCACCGAACTCACCCCGACCGGCTCGGTCCCGATCGAACTCGCCCTGTACATCGACGGCTTCGCCGCCCTCGTCGCCGTCCTGGTCGCCTTCGTCGCCACCTGTGTGCAGATCTACTCGACCGGCTATCTGCGCGACGACCCGCGCTACCCCTCCTACGCCGCTCTCGTCTCCCTCTTCACCTCCGCGATGCTGCTCGTCGTCTACTCCGGCGACCTGATCGTGCTGCTGGTCGGCTGGGAGATCATGGGCATCTGCTCGTACTTCCTGGTCGGCCACTACTGGGAGACCCCGGAGGCCCGCGCCGCCTCCCTCAAGGCATTCCTGGTGACCAAGCTCGGTGACGTCCCCTTCCTGATCGGCCTGTTCGCCCTGGCCACCGACGCCGGCTCCTTCCGGATCACGAAGGTCCTGGACGCCGTCGCGCACGGCGGGCTCGACCACCCGACCCTGATCGCCCTGCTCCTCCTCGCGGGCGTGGCGGGAAAGTCGGCGCAGTTCCCGCTGCATACCTGGCTCCCCGACGCGATGGCGGGCCCCACGCCCGTCTCCGCGCTGATCCACGCCGCGACGATGGTTGCCGCCGGTGTCTACTTCATCGCCCGTCTCCTCCCGGTCTTCGAGGCCTCCCAGGCCGCGATGGTGGTCCTCGCCGTCATGGCCGCCGTCACGATGATCGGTTCGGGCCTCGCCGCGCTCGCCCAGGACGACATCAAGCGTGTCCTCGCCTACTCGACGATCGGCCAGCTCGGCTACATGACCGGCGCCCTCGCCGTCGGCGACCGCGGTGCCGCCGTCTTCCACCTCCTGTCCCACGGCGCCTTCAAAGCGCTGCTGTTCCTCGCGGCCGGCGTGATCATCCACGCCGCGGGCACCAACTCCCTGGCCGCCATGTCCCGTATGAAGGACCTGAGCGCCCGTGTCCCCGACGCCTACTGGACGATGACCGTGGCGCTCCTCGCGCTCGCCGCGATCCCGCCCTTCAGCGGCTTCTTCTCCAAGGAGTCCGTCCTCGGCGCGGCCGAGCACGTCGCCACGGGCCACACCGAACACGCCCCCGGCGCCGCAGGCTGGGTCACCCTCGTCGCCGGGCTCCTCACGGCCCTGCTCACAGCCGCGTACGCGACGCGGCTGTGGCTGCTGGCCTTCCGCGGGCGGGGCACCGAGGCCCCCGACCACGGACGCCAGCCGCTGACGATGACCGTGGTCCTATGGGTCCTCGCGGCCCCGTCCCTCGCCCTCGGCGCGTTCTCCTACCGAGTGCTGCCCGACTGGTTCGACGGCCGCGACCTCACCCCGACCCTCACCACCTCCGTCGTCGGCACGGGCGTGGCCCTGATCGGCGGCCTCGTCACCTACGCGGCCTGGCGGCACACCAGTGCGGTCACGGCCCGCGTCCCGCTGGGTGCGGTCGCCGCCCACCCCGAGGGCGACGCCGGACTGGTCGAGGCCGAGGCCATCGCCACCCACGAGCCCGCTTACGGAGACGTGGCCTATGCGCCCGACCCCGCGGACCCCGGACGGTTGCTGCTCGGCCCACTGCACCGTCACGCGGCCGTCGGCTTCCACCTGGACGCCCTGTACACGGCCGTCTTCGTCCGCCCGGTCCAGGCCGGAGCCACCCTCGTCCGGTTCCTGGACCGCGAAGTCGTAGAGACCTACGTACGCGGCGCGGGAACGCTGCCCGGCTGGCTCGGCACCGCCGTACGACGGGCCCAGACCGGCAATCTGCAGACCTATGTGAGCGCGCTGCTCGCCGGCACCGTCGTCCTCGCGGTTGCCGTCGTCCTCGTCGCCACGGGAGCGTGAGCAGGCGTGATCGATATCAACGAGTCCGTGATGCAGTTCCTTCTGGCGTTCGTGGTGGCAGGTCCGCTCCTCGGCGCCGTCACGGCTCTGCTGCCGGCCCCGCCCGGACTGAAGGGGAAGTCACCGGACCAGGCCGTACTGCGGCACGGCGTGACCGTCACCGGCGTGATCCTCATCGCCGCGATCGTCCTGGCGCTCGGCTTCGACCACGACCATCCGTCGAAGATGCAGGCCACGACCGACATCAGCTGGATCCCCGCACTCGACGTGCGCATCCACCTCGGCATCGACGGCATCTCCCTCCCTCTTCTGGTCCTGACCGCGCTGCTGACTTTCCTCTGCGCGCTCTACTCGTACTTCAAGATGCCCGCGGGCCCCACCCCGAAGGCCTTCGTCGCACTGCTGCTCATGCTCGAGTCCGGCACCCTCGCGACCTTCGCGGTCCTCGATCTGCTGCTGTTCTTCCTCGCGTTCGAGATGGTGCTCATCCCGATGTACTTCCTCATCGCCCGCTGGGGCGGCGAGGACCGTCAGGCCGCCGCCTGGCGCTTCATCCTCTACACACTGCTCGGCTCTGTCGTCATGCTGCTGGGCCTGCTCCTGATCGGGATCAAGGCGGGCACATTCGACATGGTGGCACTCGCCACTGACAACGGCCGGTCACTGTCCGCATCCGTGCAGGTCATCGCCGTTCTGGCGATCGGGATCGGGCTCGCGGTCAAGACCCCGATGTGGCCGCTGCACAGCTGGCTGCCCGACGCCCACACCGCCGCGCCGACCGTCGGCTCGGTCCTGCTGGCCGGCGTCCTGCTGAAGATGGGTACGTACGGTTTCGTCCGGATTTTGCTGCCGATCGCCCCGGACGGCTTCCGCGACTTCGCGCCCTATCTCGCCGCCTTCGCCGTGGTCGGGATCATCTATGGATCCCTGGCCTGCCTCGCCCTCGCCAAGCGTGGCGCGAAGGGCGATCTCAAGCGCCTCATCGCCTACTCCTCCGTCGGCCACATGGGCTTCGTCCTGCTCGGCATCGCCACCATGACTCCGACCGGCGTGAACGGCGCCCTGTTCGCCAACATCGCCCACGGTCTCATCACCGGCCTCCTGTTCTTCCTGGTCGGCGCCCTGAAGGACCGCACCGGCACCACCGACCTCGACACCCTGGCCGAGGAGACCGGCGCCGCCCTGTACGGCAAGGCCCCGCGCCTCGGCGGCCTGCTGGCCTTCGGGGCGGTCGCCTCGCTCGGCCTGCCCGGCCTCGCCGGATTCTGGGGCGAGATGCTGGCCCTGTTCGGCGCCTTCGAGCCCGCCGACGACCTCAGCCGACCCGCCTTCCTCACCTTCATGGCGATCGGCGCGTTCGGCACCCTCCTGACGGCGGCGTACATGCTCGTCGTGGTCCGCCGCGTCTGCATGGGTGCCGTACCCCAGGACGCCCCCCAGCTGGCCGACGTCCACACGTACGAGTTCGCGGCCTGGACGCCGCTCGTCGCCCTCACTGTTGCGGCGGGCCTGTGGCCGAAGGCCCTTCTCGGCCTTACCGACCCGGCCGTCCAGCAGCTCCTCGCAGGAGGCACCCGATGAGCACCCTGGCCGCCATGACTCAGCCATTGGCCTCTTCGGCCGAGCCCCTGGCCGCGAACCTTGTGCAGTCCGTCGACTGGCTCGCGATCGCGCCACCCACCCTCGCGGCGGTCGTCGGACTCGTCGTTCTCGTCGCGGACCTGTTCGTCGGCGAGCAGAGGAAAGCCCTGCTCGGATGGGTCTCGGTCACGGGCCTGGCAGCCTCCGTCCTCCTGCTGCTGCCCCTCCTGGACGGCGACCGCAGCACCTTCTGCCTGACCGGCGACGCCGACGTGTGCAGCTATGCGGCCGACCGCTTCACGCTCGTCATCCAGTTCCTCGTCCTTGGCGGTGCCCTCCTGGCGGCCCTCCTGTCGGTCACCACCCTCAAGGACGCCGACAAGAGACTCCCCGAAGGGGAGTACTGGTTCCTGCTGCTCTCCTCGGCCGCCGGCGCCGCACTCCTGCCCGCCTCCCGCGACCTGGCGACCCTCGTCGTCGCCCTGGAAGTCGCCTCCCTGCCCGCCTTCGCCCTCGTCGGCATCCGGCACGGCGACAGGAAGTCCTCCGAAGCGGCCCTGAAGTTCTTGCTGTCCTCGGTCACCGCGACCGCGGTCAGCCTCATGGGCATCAGCTTCGTGTACGCCTCCACGGGCACCCTCTACCTCACACAGATCGCCGACCGCATCCAGAACGTCGACGGGCAGCTCCACACCCTCGCCCAGACCGGCGTCGTCCTCACCCTCGTCGGCTTCGCCTTCAAGACGGCCGCCGTCCCCTTCCACTTCTGGGTGCCCGACACCTACGTCGGCGCCCCCCTCCCGATCGCCGCCTACTTGTCGGTCGTCGGCAAAACGGTCGGCTTCTCCGGCCTGATCCTCGTCACCGTCGTCGCCCTGCCGTCGTACGCCGACGTCTGGGGCCCGGCGCTCGCCGCCCTCGCCGCCCTCACCATGACCGTCGGCAACGTCGGTGCGCTCCGACAGCAGGCCACGCGCGCGTACAGCGCCGTACGGCTGCTCGCCTGGTCCTCCGTCGGCCAGGCCGGCTACCTCCTCGTCCCGATCGCCGCCGCCGCGTACTCCGACGACGCCGAGCGGTCCGTCGGCTCCACCGTCGCCTACGCCCTCATGTACGCCGCCGTGAACCTCGGCGCCTTCGCGGTGGCCGCGCTGGTGGGCCGAACGAGGGCCGCGAACCGCATCACCGACTACCGCGGCCTTTACGCGACCAACCCGCTCGCCGCCCTCCTCCTGGCCTTCTTCCTGCTCTGCCTGGCAGGTCTGCCGCCGGGCATCATCGGCCTGTTCGCCAAGGTCACCGTCTTCTCGGCGGCCGTGGACGCGGGCCTCGGATGGCTCGCCGTGGTCATGGCCGTCAACGTCGTGATCGCGCTCTTCTACTACCTCCAGTGGACGACACTGCTGTTCAGGGCCCCCGAGGGTGAGCCCGCCGCGCACCGCGTCCCCGCCCCCCTCACCGCCGCGCTCGCCCTGACCGGCGTCCTCGGCGTCGCCCTCTCGGGCGCACCCCAGCTGGTGTTGCGCTTCACCGACACCGGGCTCTTCTGAACCGGTCCTCCCGAACCTGAACAGCCGCCCTTGGACCATCACCCGGACGGCCCACCTGGGCCTCCGCGCGCACAAGGGAACTAGTGACCCTCGCCTGGCGTTGAGCAAAACGGGAGGGTCCACTGGACGTGACATCACGGACCGGTGGCATCGGAAGACATCGGAGATCAGCAAGCAAAGGGTTCCCCTGCTGCACCACTTGGAGGGCGTACCGTGCACCGCCGGCACAACGGGCTCAGGACCGCAGTCCTCCTCGGGGGACTGTCCGCACTCATCATCGTCATCGGCAGCTTCTTCGGCCGCATGGGGCTGGTTGTGGCCGTCCTGATCGCGCTGGGCACCAACGCGTACGCGTACTGGAACAGCGACAAGCTGGCTCTACGCGCGATGCGTGCCCGCCCGGTGAGCGAGTTCGAGGCACCGGCCCTGTACCGCATGGTCCGCGAACTCTCCACCCAGGCCCGTCAGCCCATGCCGCGCCTGTACATCTCGCCGACCGAGGCACCCAACGCCTTCGCGACCGGCCGCAATCCGCGCAATGCCGCCGTGTGCTGCACCGACGGCATCCTGCGCATCCTGGACGAGCGCGAACTGCGCGGTGTCATCGGCCACGAGCTCAGCCATGTCTACAACCGCGACATCCTGATCTCGTCGGTCGCCGGCGCCCTCGCCTCCGTGATCATGTTCCTGGTCAACTTCGCCTGGCTGATCCCGATCGGCCGCTCCGACGACGATGACGGCCCGGGCCTCCTCGGTATGCTGATGATCATGATCCTCGGACCGCTCGCGGCCGGCCTCATCCAGATGGCCATCAGCCGCTCCAGGGAGTACGAAGCGGACGCGTCCGGCTCCCAGCTCACCGGCGATCCCCTCGCACTCGCCAGCGCCCTGCGCAAGCTCGAAATGGGCACCAAGCAACTGCCGTTGCCCCCCGAGCCGCGCATCGAGACCGCGAGCCACATGATGATCGCGAACCCCTTCCGCCCTGGCCAGGGACTGTCCAAGATGTTCTCGACTCACCCGCCGATGGCGGAGCGCATCGCCCGGCTCGAGAAGATGGCAGGTCGCCCCCAATGAAAACCATCCTGAACGTCATTTGGCTCGTCCTGAGCGGCTTCTGGCTGTTCCTCGCCTATCTGGCCGCGGGCGCGCTGCTCTGCATCACCATCATCGGCATCCCGTTCGGCATAGCGGCCTTCCGCATCGGCGTCTACGCCTTGTGGCCCTTCGGGTACACCACGGTCGAGCGCCGCGACGCGGGCGCACCCTCCTGCGTCGGCAACGTCCTGTGGCTGGTGCTCGCCGGCTGGTGGCTGGCCCTGGGCCACATCGCGACGGGCCTCGTCCTCTGCGTCACGATCATCGGTATCCCGTTCGGCATCGCCAACTTCAAGCTGATCCCCGTGTCCCTGTTCCCACTGGGCCGCGACATCGTCCCCACGGACGAGCCGTTCGCGACCCGCTGACGGACGGGCCGGGGGGTGGGGGCGCCGAAGTACGTCCTGCTGTCGTACGACCGGGAAGCCGAGTTCGAGGGCGAGGAGGGCTACGAGGAGACGTGGGCGTTGTGCGAGGACGCCGAGGATCTCTTCGCCGACCCGCCTCCTCCACTCCGGGGCGTCTACGAACTCCTCGGCTGCGCTCCCCAGGGCCGCTTGTGCGAAGCCCTCACGCGCGCGCGTGCCGAGGGATCGGCGCCTCTGGGAACTCTCACCCTGGAGATTCTCGACAAGACCGGCGCGGCAGTCGGTGAGTGGCATCTGGAAGAGGCACGCCTCCTCGGCGACCGCCCCTGTGCCCGCGACGTGACACTGCGGGACGTCACGATCGAGGGAACGGAACCCGACCACAACCCCTACGACTACCCGCGGCGTCCGCCGCTGTCCCCGGGCTACCGCCTGCTGGGTTCCCATGGTGAACCGCACGGCACCTGCCGCGACCTGGCCCGCGTACGCGAGATCCCGGACGAAACCATGGAACCCCCGCTGCGCCTGCTGGGCTGCTCTCCACAGGGCGCCCTGCGGACCGCGCTGGATGCGGGGGAGGAGGACCTCGGTCATGCCAAGGTCCTGCGCATCGACATCTCCGGTCGGCCCCTGCAGTCCGCAGCCGAGGGTGAGCTACGGGCCTGGATCCCGTCGGCACGCGGTCCCGGTCTGGTGGACCTCACCCTGGACCTGTGGTCGGAACGCCCGCCCTTCGCGGCCGGCGAGGTGTGGGAACTGTGGACCGAGGGACGCCCGACGGAGCCCAACCGCTGGGCGCGATGTGACGACGAGGGACGGCAGTTCTGGCTTCGCACGGCGCTCGACAACCACGTGTACGGCGGCCAGGACCGGCCGCCCGGCACGATGTATCACCTCGACGGCCGCCACATCACCGACCTGCCCGGCTTCTTCTGTGCCCTGGGCGAAGCGGTGAACGGCCCCGGCGGCTACTTCGGCTGGGGCCTGGACGCCCTGGACGACTGTCTGATGGGCCGCTGGGGCGCCACCCCGCCCCTCAGCCTGGTCTGGCACGACTCCGAAGTCGCCCGCAGATCTCTTGGCGTCACCCCGCAGGCCCCACACGGGCCGTCGGCATTCGAGGAACTCCTCGCCTTTCTCGCCGAGGGCGATCGCGTCGACGTACACCTCGCCTGAGCCGAGGTTCCCCCGAGGTTTTCCACAACCCGGAGGTTGTCCACAGGTCTGCCCGGCTGTCAGTGCCGCCCTGCATCATGAATGCATGACCGAGAGCGAGCAGTTGCTGGCACGGGTGGCGGACAAGGCCCGCAACACCCAGCCGTGGGGTTGGACTTCCCTCCCCGAGCCGGTGGAGGCGGACACCCTCTCCCGCGCCGAGGCAGCGTTGGGCTTCCACCTGCCCCCGCTGCTCGCCGACCTCTACCTGCGTATAGGTGACGGCGGATTCGGCCCGGAGTACGGCCTGCTGCCCCTGCTCGACAGCCCTCCGTCCGGCGAGCCCGCGGCCGTCGTGCAATACCTGGCCAACCGCAAGAGCAGCCGTAAGGACCCCGACTGGCCCTGGCCCGAGGGCGTCCTGCCGATATCCCACTGGGGCTGCGCGATGTACGCGTGCGTGGACTGCCACAGCCCGGAAGCCCCCGTTCTCCTCTTCGAACCGAACGCCGGTGACTGCGACCACTCCTGGTTCGTCGACGCCCCCACCCTCACGGACTGGCTGCAAACCTGGGTCGACGGCACGGGCTGGTACGAGGAGATGAACGAGGAGTTGGAGATGACTCCCTGGACACAGTTCCGGATACGCACGGCACCGCCGGCCCACGCGTCCTGACGCTCCCTTGAAAGGGACGCGGCCGCCGACCTACCGCCCCGCCCACCGCTTCCGTACGCCATACGCCCCCGCCCCGACCGCCAGCACCCCCGCGCCCGCGACCACCGAAACCGCAGGCAGCGCGAACGCCAGCACCCCACACCCGAGCAGCCCCACCGCCGGTACCACCCGGACCGCCGGAGCCGAACCGAGTGTCCACGCCGACGCGTTGGCCACCGCGTAGTACGCGAGCACACCGAAGGAGGAGAAACCGATCGCGCCCCGCACGTCGACCGTGGCGGCGAGGACCGCGACCACCGCCCCCACGGCCAGCTCGGCCCGGTGCGGCACCTGGAAGCGAGGGTGGACGGCCGCGAGCGCGCCCGGCAGATGGCGGTCCCGGGCCATGGCCAGCGTCGTTCGTGAGACGCCGAGAATCAGGGCGAGCAGCGAACCCAGCGCGGCCACGACGGCACCCACCCGCACCACCGGCACGAGCCCCGGCACCCCGGCCACTCGCACCGCCTCGGCCAGCGGCGCGTCAGCACGGCCCAGAGCAGCAGCACCCAGCACGGAAAGGACAGCCACCGCCACACCCGCGTACACCACCAGCGTCATGCCCAGGGCCAGGGGGATCGCGCGGGGGATGGTGCGCGCGGGATCCCGTACCTCCTCACCGAGGGTCGCGATGCGCGCGTACCCCGCGAACGCGAAGAACAGCAGACCGGCCGCCTGCAGCACCCCGCTCACGCCGCCGGAGACCCCGGTGTCCAGCCGCCCGGCCTCCGAGGCCCCGGACCCAAGACACACGACCACTACGGAAGCGAGGACAGCGAGGACCACCGCCACGATCGCCCGGGTCAGCCAGGCGGACTTCTGGATCCCGCCGTAGTTCACCGCGGTCAGCGCCACCACGGCAGCGACGGCCACGGCATGGGCCTGCCCAGGCCAGACGTACGCACCCACCGTCAGAGCCATCGCCGCACAGGAGGCCGTCTTTCCGACCACGAACGACCAGCCCGCGAGATAGCCCCAGAAGGGCCCGAGCCGCTCCCGCCCGTACACATAGGTGCCGCCCGAGGCCGGGTACAGGGCGGCCAGCCGTGCCGAGGATGTGGCGTTGCAGTAGGCGACCACGGCGGCGACCGCGAGCCCGAACAGCAGCCCGGACCCGGCCGCGCGCGCCGCGGGGCCGAGGGCGGCGAAGATGCCGGCACCGATCATCGAGCCGAGACCGATGACTACGGCGTCGCCTGTGCCCAGCGTGCGCCGCAGTTCGGCACCGGAACCTGTCATGCGCCGCACCCTACTGATCTCTGCAACCGCAGGGTGCAGCACGGACGTCCTCTTCATCAACGGGACACGAACACCCGCACGAAGAGCACCTCATGCGAGTTGCACGAGCACGTCGTCCAACCCAAGCGCTCCAGTACACGCACAGTCGGCCGGGACGTAGATCACAGACCACGGACAGTGCGGGCACAGCGCGGAAGGGCAGGTTCAGGGCATGAGCATCATCGGCTGGATCATCCTGGGGCTGTTGGCCGGAGCCATCGCCAAGTTCCTGCTGCCGGGCAGGGACCCGGGCGGCTTCATCGGGACGACCCTCATCGGCATCGCCGGCGCGTTCATCGGCGGCTGGATATCGGCCCGTTGGCTGGACCACCCGGTCACCAAGAGCTTCTACGACGGGACCACCTGGGCCGCCGCGATCGGTGGCTCCCTCGTGCTCCTGATCGCCTACCGTCTTCTCTTCGGCAACTCGCGCGACTGACACCCCCGAACCGCAGCCAGCAGGCGAGAAGGGTGGGCACCGGCCAAGTGCCCACCCTTCCTCGTGAATCGCTGGATCAGCGGCTCACCGGTAGTTCACGAACTGGATCGCGAAGTCGAAGTCCTTGCCCTTCAGCAGGGCGATGATGGACTGCAGGTCGTCACGGCTCTTCGAGCTGACCCGCAGCTCGTCGCCCTGGACCTGGGCCTTCGCGCCCTTCGGACCCTCGTCACGGATGATCTTCGCGACCTTCTTCGCGTTCTCCTGGGAGATGCCCTCCTCGATCGACGCGAAGATCTTGTACTCCTTGCCGGAGAGCTGCGGCTCGCCCGCGTCGAGCGCCTTCAGAGAGATCCCACGCTTGATCAGCTTGGACTGGAAGACGTCGAGGACGGCATTGACCCGGTCCTCGGAGTTCGCCTCCATCAGGATCTTGTCGCCGGACCACGAGATCGAGGCACCCACGCCCTTGAAGTCGTAGCGCTGGGAGATCTCCTTGGCGGCCTGGTTGAGGGCGTTGTCGACCTCCTGCCGCTCGACCTTCGAGACGATGTCGAAACTGGAGTCGGCCATGTCCTGTGGCTCCTTGTATCGGGGTGCGTGTCGGCGTGCGTACGGATGCGTATCGGCGTACGTGGGGGCGGGCGCCGAGCCCGGCGTGGACCGGGCCGCATCCGCCCAAGCCTAGTCACCACATGCCCTCCGGGCGCAGATCAATCGGGTGGCGAAGCACCCCTCGGCATCGGGTATTGTTTACGTCGTTGCCACGGAGCACCGCCGAAAGACGGTTCGAAGGGCGGCAAAACCTTGGCGGTGTGCCCGAGCGGCCAAAGGGAGCAGACTGTAAATCTGCCGGCTCAGCCTTCCCAGGTTCGAATCCTGGCGCCGCCACACGGAAAACAAGGGGCCCGTGACCAGCCGAAACGGCTGGTCACGGGCCCCTTGTCGTGTGCTCTGGCGACAGACGTACTGTCTCGCTCTGTCTCGCGTTCGAGCGTCCCGTCTCGAACTGCGTGGCCCAGACGTGGACGGGATTTCTGACCGCTAGGTGGTGCGGGTCAGGACGTTGGTGACGGCGCATAGTGGTGGGCAAGATTGGTGGCGAGGTCGCGAAGGTGAGCCCTGGCTTCGGTGGGGCCGTGCACAGTGATGGCGCTCCCGAACGGCAGTAGTGCTCGCACGTCCTCCAGTTGCAGGAAGCGGATCGTTACCTTGCGGCAGGTGGCGGACTCTTCATGGTCGTCCCGGACGAGTCGTAGGCCAAAGATCCGTTGCGCTCGCGCGATCTGGGTCTGGTCGATGGTGGCGCTGACCTCTATCGCGTGGTTGTGTTCCCACTGAGCAATGAGCGCTGCGGCGACGGTGGCCAGGGTCTGGCTCTCGCGGATCCGTCGTGGCTGGTCGACTTCTTTCCACGTCGTGATCCGTTCGAGTCGGTACATCCGCGGCACTCGGGCACAATCGGCGACGAGGTACCAGATGCCGGCCTTGGCGAACAGCCCGTAGGGATCCACGACCAGGTCGCGTGGGCATGACTCGCGTGGGCTGTCGTACTCGATCCGTAGCCGGCGACCTCGCCGCACTGCGCCGATCAGCGAAGCCGGAGTCGTGCCGAAGGCTCGTGTCTGGAGCCAGGGACGGCTGTCCACGTGCACCACGTCGGTGAGCGGCAGGAGCTCATGAACTCGACGTGGCTGTGTAGCGGCGATCTTGGCGAGCGCGCGCCGGCTTTCGACCGATGCGTTGAGCTCCGCACGTTGCTTCTCATCCAGCCCGGTGAGCGACAGATGATCACGCTCGCCCGGTGTGAGTCGCGTGAGGTCGAGTCCGGATCCGGGCAGCATGGTCACGCCTCCGAGGCGGCCCCGGTGTGCGGTCACCGGCAGACCGGCGTCGCGGAGCCAGTTCAGATCTCGGGTGATGGTTCGAAGGGACACCCCGAGCGCTGAGGCGAGTTCCTGTGTGGTCACGGCATCCCTCGATGTGAGGAGCAGCATCAGGGTGAAGAAGCGGTCTGGCGTCACACACCAATTTTTTCAGGAATTGCGACACGATGCGGCGCATATCCCGGTCAGGCTGGTGGATACGTACCTACGACCTGCGAGAAGGAACAACCATGACCGCATCCGTCGTGTCCATCGTCTACGTGAACGACGCTCCCGCCGCAGCTCGTTTCTACGGCGACCTCCTCGGCATGAGCCCCTCGTTCGAGACTCCGGGATACATCACCTTCGACCTCGGGCCAGGCGCTGACCTCGGTCTGTGGTCTGGCCAGTTCGAGGATCTGTCACCGGACGTCCCGCGCACCAGTGAGGTTTGCCTGGCCATCGACGGTGGACGACCCGACGAGCTCAACGCGACCTTTGAGCAGTGGAAGTCCAACGGGGTCACGATCCTGCGCGAGCCTCATGATGCGGGGTTCGGGCTGACCTTCCTCGCAGCCGATCCTGACGGGAACCGTATCCGCGTCGCACCGAAGGGCTGAAAGGCCGCAATGCGGCAGGCGCGCACGACAGGTGTCGCGCCTGCCGTCGTCCGGCTTCGAGAGGACGACGAGTGCCCCACGCGAATGCGCCCCTGAGCGTCGAGGGCCGTAGGCGGCTCGTGAAGCGAGGACGCCCGGTCAGCCGCGATCACAGTGTGGAACATCCACTACAACTACCACCGGCCGCGTAGTGCTGCCGCCTTGTATGTGATCGACCGTTGAGCGTACGTCCAACTGCGTGACAACGCCGACGAACAGCGGCGGACGAGCGCGGACGTCTCCGGACCGTTCGGCACAGGGGAGAACCACACCAACCCAAGGCAGTGGCCCTGTGCAAGTTGCTTCGGGACGAAGAAGTCGGGCGCTCAGTGCGGAGGCCTTGGGCTATGCGTGGGCCAACGCACCTGAGAGGCTGACCGGTTGTGGCATTGGTGCAGGTCAAGACAGGGAGAACACGTGACGGCGCGGCTGTCTTGAAAACCGTCACAGCGCCGCGACGGCTACCTTCGATCGACGATGCCGGGGCTACAACCAGCGGCGCATCACTGCACCGTATGGGAGAGGTTGGACCTGCGGGCGTCATGTGGGTCGGATCGGCGCATGGCCGCCGACCCCGTCAGGCCCCCAATGGGCACGACCGCGTGCGCGCAGGTGGTCAGGGGAGTGGTGGCTGAGTCTCGGCGTTCGCGCGGGATGTGGCTGCTTCTTCGTCGTCGCCAGCACGGATGTAGGCCGTGGCGGACTGTTCCCATGCGTCCCGAACGCGGGGCAGTTCGGCGCCGGATACGTGCAGGGTGGTGGCGTACTCGGCCCATGCCTCTCCGGTACGCGTCCAGTCCTCTGCCTGGGTCAGCATCGCGACCGCCTTCTCTCCAGCTGCGGTCGCCTCTGGGTATTGCTCCAAGCTTCGACAGGCGACGCCGAGGTTGTTCCAGGCGATGGCTTGGCCGTGGGTGTCGCCGGTCTGCTGGAAGAGGTCGAGGGCGGTTTGGTGGGCGTCATGTGCTTCGGTGTGTCGCTTGAGTTCTGCGAGCGCGAGGCCGAGGTTGCTCCAGGCGCTGGCTTGGCCGTCGATGTCGCTGGTCTGCTGGTAGAGGTCGAGGGCGGTTTGATGGGCGTCGTGCGCTTGGGCGTAGCGCTTGAGTTCTCTGAGTGCGAGGCCGAGGTTGTCCCAGGCGCTGGCTTGGCCGTGGGTGTCGCCGGTCTGCTGGTAGAGGTCGAGGGCGGTTTTGTGGGCGTCGTGCGCTTGGGTGTAGCGCTTGAGTTCTGCGAGTGCGAGGCCGAGGTTGTCCCAGGCCATGGCTTGGCCGTGGGTGTCGCCGGTCTGCTGGTAGAGGTCGAGGGCGGTTAGGTGGGCATCGTGCGCTTCGGTGCGTCGCTTGAGTTCTGCGAGTGCGCCGCCGAGGTTGCTCCAGGCTCTGGCTTGGCCGTGGGTGTCGCCGGTCTGCTGGAAGAGGTCGAGGGCGGTCAGGTGGGCATCGTGCGCTTCGGTGCGTCGCTTGAGTTCTCTGAGTGAGCTGCCGAGGTTGTTCCAGACGATGGCTTGGCCGTGGGTGTCGCCGGTCTGCTGGAAGAGATCGAGGGCGGCTTGGTGGGCGTCATGTGCTTCGGTGTGTCGCTTGAGTTCTGCGAGTGCGACGCCGAGGTTGCTCCAGGCGCCGGCTTGGCCGTGGGTGTCGCCGGTCTGCTGGAAGAGGTCGAGGGCGGCTTGGTGGGCGTCGAGCGCTTCGGTGTGTCGCTTGAGTTCCCTGAGTGAGCTGCCAACGTTGTTCCAGGCGCTGGCTTGGCCGTCGATGTCGCCGGTCTGCCGGTAGAGGTCGAGGGCGGTTTGGTGGGCGTCGTGCGCTTCGGTGTGTCGCCTGAGCTCTCCGAGCGGGCTGCCGAGGTTGTTCCAGGCGCCAGCTAGGTTCGCATCGTCACCGAGTGCCTGACAGGCTTCGAGTGCCTGGGCGCGGACGGTCATTAGATCCTGGATTCGTCGTCGCCATTCCAGGTAGCGGCCGAGGGTGAACCCGAGGTCCACGGCCGTCTGGGTGCGGGCATATGTGTGGGTGGTGGCGAGGAGATTTTCGCGTTCGGCATCGAACCACGCCAGCGCCTGCTCGCGTCCGGCGAACAGCGTCGACGCGGCCTCGCCCGGTGGCCGGAAATGGTTGTTGGCTGCTCGCGCGTGGCGGACGTAGTAGTCGGTGAGCCGGGCGCGGGCCTGTTCGTAGCGTCGGCGGGGAACCCGGTCACGGTCCATGGCGATGCGAGCCTGTTCTTGCGCGTGGACGCGTAGGAGGTCGTGCATGGACCAGCGGTCGCGCGCCTGGCTGTTCTGGGTGAGCAGGCGTGCTCGGACAAGCTGCCGCAGCAGCTGGGTGACCTTGTCGGCGGACTGGCCGGTGAGGGCTGCCGCGGCAGGGGTGGAGATGTCCGGGCCCGGGTGGAGGCCCAGGAGGCGGTAGAAATCGGCCTCTTGATGCGAGAGGCGCGTGAGGCATTCGTCGAAGACGGCGCGTAGGTTGCGTTCGCCGTCGTCGAGGCCACCGAGGCGGGTGCCGGCGTTGGTGAGCATCCGTACCCGCTCGTAGAGCGGCTGGTCGGGGTCGTCAGCCAGGAGCGCGGCAGCGATCTGCAGCGCCAGGGGCAAGTAGCCGCAGACCGCGGCGAGTTCCTCCGCGGCCGAGGGCTCGTCCTCGACACGTCGGTCGTCGGGGTCGGCGACCTTGAGCCGCTGGCGCAGGAGGTCCACGGCAGCATCGGGCTGGAGAGGATTGAGGTTGAACAGGCGGGCGCCGAGCCCGGGCAGGGCGTGCCGGGAGGTCACCAGCACTGCGTGATGACGGGCTGGCAGCAGCGGCCGGACCTGGTTCGAGGCCGAGGCGTTGTCCAGGAGAATCAGCACCCGTTGCCCCTCAACAGCCAAAGCTTCGAGTTGGGACCGATAGAGCCCCTCCCGCTCGTCCAGCGTGGGTGGGATGTGTTCCGCCGCAACCCCAAGGGCTCGCAGCAGCGCCTCCAGTGCGTCCTCCGGCGGGACCGGAGTCGGGTCGTACCCGCGCAGGTTCACCACTTGCACACGCATGAACCAGCCCTGGTCGAGCGCGGCACGCCCCACGGCATGGGCGAGGGTGGTCTTGCCCACGCCCGGCAACCCCGCGATCGACCCGACCGCCGCATCCGCGCCGCCTCCGGGGCCAAGCAGGGAGAGGATCTTGGTGATTTCATCGCCGCGGCCGGTGAACTCCTGCGGCAGGCCAGGCAGAGCATTCAGAGCAGTCGGTACCGCGGCATACGCCTGCACGTTGATCTTCGTGGTTTGCGTCCCGCTGCCGAGCACCTGACTGCGCTCGAATGACGCCCCCGCGAAAGTGCTTCCAGTCCTCTGCCCCTGTCCGGGACCCTTGTTCTTCCTGTCGCCGTTCTTGCGCTTGCCGGACGTCTTTTTCGCCCCCATGCCCGCCGCCCGCGCCTATCGGTTGATCGTGTTGTTCTGCGTGCCGCTGCCGAGAACCTGGCTGTCGGTGAACGTCGCCTGGCTGAAGTCGTTGTGCGTACTCTGCACCGGGGCCTGCGCCTGCGCCTGCTGGACCAGAGCCTGCAACTCAGCTGCCACCTGTTGACGCTCCTCGTCCGGAAGCTGCTCAAGAAGCATCTCCAGACGGGTCTGCCAGCGGGTCACCAGAACGGTCTGAACGCGTTCCGACTCCGCGCCGTCACCAGCCGACTCCAGCTCGGCCCGGGTCTGATCGAGGCGTTCGAGCTCGGCCTGCTCCCGCCCTGCCTCACCGCGGCCGAGGATTCGCGCGACACCGCTGCGGATCGCGGCCCACGCATCCGTCCCTGCCGCCTGAACGATCGCCCCGCCACCGGCCGCCGCCACCGCAATCAGTCCCTCGACCAACACGACAACACCCCTACGAATCAACGGACAAGAAGCCCAGCGTAGGACGAGACCCTCACTCAAACAGCCGAAACTTCAACCCCGCCCCAAGTGCCACAGGAACTCTTCGGCCGGGATGGCCTCCGGCGAATCCTCTTCGGGATCGACCGCTGAGCGGTCTGCGCACCACGTCATCGGCTTCGGAACGTCACGTCACACTGTTCCGACGGCGACAGAGTTTGTGCGGGCCGCTCCACACGCTGTCAGGGCGCGTGGGAAGGCCCGCCCCTCGGGCCTATCGGCGGTCATCCGTCCCGGGCGTCGTCCATCTGCTCGCCTTCCGCCTGGGACGGCTCAGTCCTGGGGACATCTGGGTGCATGGCCGCCCGTTCGGCAGGATCGTCCCGCTCGCCCTCAGCCTGTGAGGGCGTGTGAGAGTACAGCCACGGTTCGTAGTCCGAGTCCGAGGCGCCGGTTTTCATGGCAGGCCTCCTTGGTCGCTTGCCTTCCATGTTCCTCCTCGGACCGCAGCGGAGCCAGGGCGGTAGGCGGCTCTGGACGAGACGTGGCCGAGAAGGCGGCGTTTGAACGCTGGAAGCACATCCCTGCTGGTCGGATGGGGTACGAGCGAGTGATCTTGAAGGGGCTGCAAATCTGCCGGCTCAGTCTTCCCAGGTTCGCCGACGAACCCAACGCGAGCCGGCGTCCAAAATTTCCGGTGGTATCCCCGGCGACGGAACGTACGTTGTCGACCCAGGTCGGCTGAGATGGGACTCACGGTTCTCGGTCAGATGCCACGGGCGCTCTGATCCGCCCTGGTCAGCCCTCCGTGACGATGTGCAGTTGGCTACTGCGGTGGCTCCGGTCACCATGCGTTGATGACCGGCACGTCGGGTACGTGCTGCCGCCAGGCCTTGTTGAGGCGTACGAGCCGGTCTGCGGCGGCGATGCCGCGCAGGGACGCGACCTTGCCGTCGCTGACTTCGAACGCCACGGCGCCCACGACCCTGTCGCCGACCACGGCGAGGACGGCCGGGGAGCCGTTGACCAGGGCGACATACATCGCGGGCGAGCCGCCGGCCAGCCGCCGCTTCGCCGGCGTGGGCTTGAAGCCGGCCCGCACGTAGGAGGCGACCCGCTCGCGGGTCTGGTACCGCAACAGCCGCGTGCCCAGTCCGGCGCCGTCCGAGACCGCCGTCACGTCGTCGGTGAGCAGTGCCACCAGCCGTTCGGTGCGCCCCGACGCGGCAGCCGCGAGGAATTCCTCGACGACCCGGCGGGCGGACGCGGGGTCGGCCTCGCCGCCGCGACGGCGCTCGGCTGCGACCCGGATCCGGGCTCGGTGGACATGCTGCTGGCTCGCGGATTCGGTGATGTCGAGGATCCCGGCGATCTCGGCGTGGCTGTACGAGAAAGCCTCACGAAGGACGTAGACGGCCCGTTCAACCGGCGAGAGCCGCTCCATCAGGGTCAGGACGGCGAGGGACACCGATTCGCGCTGTTCGAAGGTATCGGCCGGGCCGAGCATGGGGTCGCCCTCAAGGAGCGGCTCGGGCAACCAGGCGCCCGCCGCTCGCTCGTGGCGCGCCTGCGCCGAGCGGAGCCGGTCGAGGCAGAGATTGGTGACGACCTTGGTCAGCCACGCCTCCGGCACCGCGACCCGTTCGCGGTCTGCGGCCTGCCAGCGCAGGAACGTGTCCTGTACGGCGTCCTCGGCGTCGGCGGCCGAGCCGAGCAGACGGTACGCGAGGGAGGCCAGCCGTCCCCGGCCGGCCTCGAACCGATCGATGGCTGCGCTGTCCATGCTGAACAGCCTATGCAGCGGCCCTTGCACGGGCCCCGTCAGGCGCGGCGGCCAGGCGGCGCTTGCGCTTCGGCACGCCGAAGGTCGGGTGGGCGATGCCCCACCCGGCCCCCTTGAGCACGCCCGACTTCAGCCGCGCGGCGGCCTTGCCGCCCAGGTACCAGGACTTCGACCGGACGTCCCTGTCCACCATCTGGAAGATCGCGTCCTGGCGTCCGAGGCTGATGTGGTTGCCGTGGTACTTCAGCCCGGTGGTCGGGACCTCGCTGCCCGTCAGGCGCGCGATGATCGCGGCGGTCGCCTGCATGTTGGTGAAGCCGGCCGAGGCGCAGGACATCGGCAGCGGCCGGCCGTTCTCGCCGATCGCGTAGGCGCAGTCACCGGCGGCGTAGACGTCCGGGTGCGAGACCGAGCGCATGGTGCGGTCGACAACGATCTGGCCGGTCTCGGCGACCTCCAGGCCGCTGGCGGCCGCGATGCGGTGCACGGCGAACCCGGCCGACCACACGGTCACGTCGGCCGGGATGGGCGTACCGTCGGCGGCGATCGCCCGTGCCGGCTCGACGGCTTCGATGCAGGTGTGCTCGTGGACGGTGATGCCGAGCCGGCCGAAGGCATGGCGCAGGTGACGGCGGGCCTTCGGGGAGAGCCGGGCGCCCAGCTCGCCGCGGGCGGCGAGCGCGACCGAGAGGTCGGGTCGGGACTCGGCGAACTCGGTGGCGGTCTCGATGCCGGTCAGCCCCTCACCGACGATCAGCACGGTGCCGCCCTCGCCCAGGCCGGAGAGGCGCTCGCGCAGACGCAACGCCGAGGACCGGCCGGTCACATCGAAGGCGTACTCGGCCACGCCGGGGACGCCGTGGTGGGCCACGGAGCTGCCGAGCGCGTAGAGAAGCGTGTCGTATGCGAGCTCGCTATCGCCGTTCTCGCCGGTCACGGCGACGGTCCTGCGCTCGGGGTCGACGCTGGTGACGTGCGCCAGGCGCAGCCGCACCCCGGTGCCCGCGAATACGTCGGCGAGCTTGCGGAACGCGAGGTCCTGCCCGATCGCGAGCTGGTGGAGCCGCATCCGCTCAACGAAGTCGGGCACGGCGTTGACGACGGTGATCTCGATGTCGGAGGGGGAGAGCCGACGGGCCAGGTTTCCGGCGGCGAAGGCCCCGGCATATCCGGCGCCGAGTACGACGATGCGGTGCTTCATGGCGTTGCTCCTGTCTCGTTCGCGTGCCCTTCGAACGAGACGGCGCCCCGATTGCTGACAGGAGCCGGGTGTGACGCGGGTCACCGAACTGAGACGAGCGACTGGGCCTCCGACAGACGCTTGGGCCTGTCTTGCGCAGTCGAAACGGGGCGATGACCAACTATCGGGCGCGTCACATTGGGCGGGCTTGCAGACCTGTGCGCAGTCCGTCATCGGTCTCGACGTCGGGGCTGACCCATTCCAACCGCCAGAAGTCGACCACGGTTCCGTCCGGGAGGCCGTCTGTCGGCTCGTTGCCGTGGAGCGGTGGTAGAGGCCGTGGGGCCAACGGCGGACGGGCCGACTGTCGCATGAGGCGGGGCGTGGGCCGGCTGGTGCCAGGCGAAGCTGGGCGTCGGCTCTCCGCCCGGGAAGCTGCGCACTGAACACCTGCCCAGGGGCGATGGACGCTGTCGTGTCCGGCCCAGGGATCGTCAGGATTACTCATCCAGTTACACCGGTGGCGAATCCTATTTACTCCTAAAGTGGAGTCGAGAAGAAGAATTAATCGACCAATAGGGTGCGGAGTTAGATGTGTAGCATAATTGATTGAGAACCCTTTTCTCAGGTTTTCTGCCTTCGCAAGCTCACTCTTTTGCCGCACGCCCTGAAGGAGGGGAGCCGCGTTATCAAGCTATGACGACATCAAGGACCCATGGCCTGCCTCGGCGCACCACGAGGACGGATAATAATTCTGTGGTCCGCGATCTGACAGTGGGGAAGTACACTTTCCAGCCTGGTGCGGAGTACGCGGCGCTGACGGTACAGGGCGCGGTGGCCGGGGGTGACGTGCAGTCCGAGCGTCAGGTCACCGAGCCACTGCTTCGCGAGTTCCTTGCCCTGCTGGAGGAAGTCCAGGAGGACCTCAATTCACGATGGAACGGTCGCGAGAACTCCGGCCGCCGCGGACAGTCTGACGGGTCGCATTTTCGTGAATCATGACTATGCCGATCCTGCCTTTGGGCAGCGTGAGTACTACTCCGACGCGTACTCGTACGGGCCGAGTACTGGCTGGGACGGGGGGCGTGCCGACAGCGTCCACTCAGGAGTTCCCCTGACCACACCCGCCGGAGGCTGGGACCCGGTCGAGGAACTTGCCTATCTCCTGCAAGAAGCTGTTCCGGAGGAGCAGACGGCCAGGATCCCGCAACCTCGCAGCGAGCCCGCATCCGGTGGCGCCTTCACCGACCCGATGGAGAGCCTGGCGCAGATCACCGCTCAACTGCCGCCTACCCGACGCTCCGGGCACCGGAAGCACCACGTCCGCAGAGCCCGGCTCAAGTGGTTGCAGACCGGCAGCTTCTTCATCGTCGCGCTCGTTGCCGTCATCGTAGCGATGGTCAGCGTCTTCGGCGGCATGGTGGCCTACAAGCCTCTGCAGAACATCACCTCCGGGACGGGAGGCGCCATGGTCCCGTCGTGGCCTCTTCTCGTATACGGCCCCTGGATGGTGGCGTCTCTCTCCATCCTCCGGACTGCCCTGCACCAGCGCCGAGCTGTGCACTCGTGGTGCATCGTTCTGCTGTTCTCGTCCGTCGCAATAATGCTGTGCGTGGCTCAGGCAGACAGAACCGTCACCGGTATCGCCGGAGCATGCCTGCCGGCCCTCGCCTCCCTCGCCTGCTTCCAGCAACTCGTCCGGCAAATCACGCTGACTCTGCCACCGCGACAGGGCACGCGGCGCCACCGCCGGTAGCAGCATGGTCCTCGGTGAGGGGGCTTGCTTCGGGGCGTACTGGTGGAATCGATTGATTCGACGCCGAATTCCACCGCCCGCCTGACTGGGCCGGCATGGAGTTCAGCTTTTCCGGCGCGACTGAGCACCCCGGCCGGCTCATCCAGCGAGTGCCGTGCTGGTCCGAGTGCAGCTTCGCTGCCCAGCCGTAGCCGATGGTGCTGCCTCGGCGGACCCTCGTGATTGCGCAGGCCGGACGTCCGCTGAGGTTCGGCGTTGATCGGCGCCGTACGCCTCCCCGTCGAGCCTTTCGTCTAGTCATCGCCATCCTCTGCGTGGCGCTGGGGACGGCCATCGTCGGGGACTTTCGAGCGCTTCGGAGTGCTGCCGTTCTACCCGCTCGCCGACGAGACGATCCGACTGTTCCTGCAGGTCTGTGGCGATCTTGAGAACCGTCGTGCCGTTCGTTGCTCCCAGCCAATGCGACGCCGCCCGCCCGGGGCACACTGAATGCATGTCCAGTCGTCGCAGGCTCTGCCCCGAATGCCGTCGCGAGATCGCCGTCGTCGCCGGCCGCTTCGCCCGGCACGACCCGCCCGGAGCACGCGCGAGAGGTCAGCTGGTCTCCTGCCCGGGTTCCCGCAGACAGGCGGAACTCGGCGCGGCGCAGCCGTCGTTGGATGGGTACGCACTACCCGTCGTCCCCGGCCAGCTGCCCCTGTTCTGAGCGCTCGGCTGCCCTACGCCCCGTCAGATCACCCTCTCCCGGGCCCACCGCTCGCCCGACGCGTCGCGCACCCCGAGCCGTACGGTCACCGCGACCGCCCCGGCGAGACTGTCCGACCCCATCCCCTCCAGCCGTACGAGGGGATGCCGCGCTGCGAACTGCCGTGCCCAGTACGCCCGTACCGCCTCACGTCTGTGCAGTCGGCCCTGTCCAGCATGTTCGGCCAGTCCACGAAGACCTCGCCGCCGGCGCCCCCTCGGCGGCCGTCCTCAGTTGCCCGCCACCGACTTCACCGCGACCGAGACCGGCGTGGAACCGCTGATCAGCTCCAGCGTCAGCCCAGCCGTCGCCGGCGTGTCCAGCAACTCCGCCAGTACGGCGGCCACGTCGTCGCGCGGGATCGGGCCCCGGCCGGTGTGCGCCTCCAGGCGTACGAGGCCGTTGCCCGCGTCGTCCGTGAGCGCGCCGGGACGCAGAACCGTCCAGTCCAGCGCGTCCAAGCCGCTCACATGGGCGTCGGCTTCGCCCTTGGCGCGCAGGTACACATCGAAGATCTCGTCACCCTCGTGCCGTGGGTCCGCGCCCATGGACGACACGATCACGAAGCGCCGTACGCCCGCCAGGACCGCCGCGTCCGCGAACAGCACCGCCGCGGCCTTGTCCACCGTGTCCTTGCGGGCCACGCCGCTTCCCGGACCCGCGCCCGCCGCGAAGACCGCCGCGTCCGCGCCCCGCAGCTGGGCGGCTACCTCCTCGACCGAGGCCGACTCCAGGTCCAGCAGGACCGGTTCGGCACCGACGTCCCGCAGGTCGTCGCCCTGTTCGGCACGACGGATGATCCCCGCGACCTCGTCCCCGCGCGCGGCGAGCAGTCGCTCCAGCCGCAGCGCGATCTGACCATGACCACCAGCGATGACAATGCGCATGTCTTCGACCGTACGCCCGTCCAGGCGCATCTGCCGCGTGGGTCCGGCGACGCCTCAGGGGGTGCAGGGTGAAGTCGAGGAGCGGCTGCGGATCTGTCGTGGCTGGTCGCACAGTTCCCCGCGCCCCACAGGGGGTTGCATGAAGCGACGCGCGCCACAATGCGCCCCCCACGCCCCCACCGAACCCTCACCCACACCACAGCCACTCGTCCTACGACACAGCCCCCCGCCCCTGCCGAGGCAGCCCCGACTCCACGCCCGCCGCCGAGTTGCAGTACTCCCGTACCGCGCTCGTCCGTGCCACCACGCGCCCCCGATGCACCACGATCCGGCTGTACGCCAGGGAGAGCGCGCCGGCGAGGCGGTCGCCGCGTACGGCGAGCAACTCGGCCGGGAAGCCCGCCTCCACCCGGACTTCGGGCAACCCGAGCACGGTCCGCGCCGACGTGCTCACCGCGTCGTAGGCGTCCTCCGGCCGCAACCCGTACCGGGACGCGAGCAGGTACGCGGCCTCCAGCGGGTCGCCGCGGCCGACCGGGTTGCAGGCGTCCCGCAGAGCGCCGCTGCCGGCGGCCACCCGGACTCCGGCCGCGCGCAGCAGCCGTACCGGAGCCGTGCCCCGCCGGTCGACGCCCGCGCAGCCGCCCTGCGGCAGGCACACCACGGCGACTCCGGCCGCCCCGAGCTGGTCGGCGGTGCGGGAGACCACCTCGGCGGGAAGGCGGTCGAGGCCCGCGCAGGGGCCGAGGGTGACGCCGGGCCGCAGCCCGCCGGCCATGGCGGCGAGCCGGGCGAGCCGGGCCGGATCGGTGGCGTCCGTGTGCAGGTCGACGGGGCAGCCGTGTTCCGAAGCGACCTCCAGGACCGCCTCCGCATAACCCGTCGGATCGGGGTCGAGATCCGGACAGCCGCCCACCACCGAGGCACCCATCTTCAGCGCGTCCCGCAACATGGCGAGCCCCTCTGCGCCGGCCACCCCGGTCAACACCCTGGGCATCGCCACGGCCGTCAACTCGGTGAGCCCGTGCAGCGACCGCCGCGCCTGCAGTACGGCGGCCAGCGCGCCCAGCCCCTGGACGTCCCCCACGCGCACGTGTGCCCTGAGCGCGGTCGCCCCGTGCCCGAGCTGGAGCAGGGCGGCCTCCGTGGCGCGGCGCTGGACGTCGTGGGGGTCGTGGGAGACCGGCCCCTCGGCGTCCGCCGACAGCGCGGTGTCGCCGTGGGCGTGCGGCTCGGCCGGGGCGGGCAGGAGCAGATAGCCACTGAGGTCCACGCGCGCGCCGCACGCGCGCGTGCCGCCGACAGCCAGACTCCCGGCCGTACCGACCGCCTCGATGCGCCCGCCGCCCAGCCGTACGTCCACGGTCCTGCCGTCGGTGAGCCGCGCCCCGCACAACAGGAGACCGGCCCCCTCGGACCGGCCCGAGGACGAGGCACCCGACGAGGACGAGGAGTGGGGCGGCTGCGGCTGGCTGTCGGGCATCGCGCTCCAGGGGCTCGGGACTACGCAAGCTCAGGACTGCGCGAACCCGGACTGCGCAAGGGGACGCAAGATCACGCAGAGTGAGTCGAGCCTAGGGTGGCCGCGCACCCGTGACGGGGAGGAGCGCAATAGTCGTACCGGTGTGGTCCGCCGTGCCGGAGAGGCAGTTGAGGCCTCCGGGAACCCCGGGGATCAAGGCCTCCAGGGCGCCGCGAAACGGATTTGGGCGAACGGCGGCGGAGCGTGTAATGTCTTCATCGCTCGCCCCAATAGCTCAGTCGGCAGAGCGTCTCCATGGTAAGGAGAAGGTCTACGGTTCGATTCCGTATTGGGGCTCTGGTGTGTGAGGTTCCCGTCGCGAGGCGGGAACGGATCGCATCACAGCGGTGTAGCTCAGTCGGTAGAGCAAGCGGCTCATAATCGCTGTGTCACCGGTTCAAGTCCGGTCACCGCTACTGACAGTAGCCGATTGCGGGGTCGGTCCTTCGATCGGCTACTCTTCTATGCGTTGAACCCGTCCTATCCGTTCGTCAAGGAGCACTCACGTGGCTGCCACCGACGTCCGCCCGAAGATCACGCTGGCCTGCGTGGAGTGCAAGGAGCGGAACTACATCACCAAGAAGAACCGGCGTAACAACCCGGATCGAATGGAGATGAAGAAGCACTGCCCGCGTTGCAACGCGCACACCGCGCACCGCGAAACGCGATAAATCAGGCTCGTACACGAGGCCGTCCCCGAGAGATCGGGGGCGGCCTCGCGTCGTTGAGTCACCCCATACCGGTCAGTAGAGCAACCAGGAGGTGCCGAGCCCATGGCGCTCGACCAGTCCTTCGTGGGGCGGACCTACCCGCCCACCGACCCCTACGAGGTGGGCCGGGAGAAGATCCGCGAGTTCGCCGAGGCGGTGGGGGACTCCAACCCCGCGTACACGGACCCGGAGGCCGCCAAGGCGCTCGGCCACCCCGACGTCGTCGCCCCGCCGACCTTCGTGTTCTCGATCACCTTCAAGGCCGCGGGACAGGTCGTACAGGACCCGCAGCTCGGCCTGGACTACAGCCGCGTGGTCCACGGCGATCAGAAGTTCGCCTACGTCCGCCCCGTGCGCGCCGGTGATCGTCTGACCGTCACCTCCACCATCGAGGCGATCCGGTCCATGGCCGGCAACGACATCCTGGACATCCGTGGCGAGGTTCACGACGAGGCCGGCGAGCACGTCGTGACCGCCTGGACCAAGCTCGTCGCGCGCGCGGCCGAGGAGGCGTGAGGAAGAAGATGACGGCGAAGATCGCATACGGCGACGTCGAGGTCGGCACCGAGCTGCCGACCCAGACCTTCACCGTGACCCGCGCCACCCTCGTCCAGTACGCGGGCGCCTCCGGGGACTTCAACCCCATCCACTGGAACGAGAAGTTCGCCAAGGAGGTCGGGCTGCCGGACGTCATCGCGCACGGCATGTTCACCATGGCCGAGGCGATCCGCGTGGTGACGGACTGGGTCGGCGACCCGGCGGCCGTCGCCGAGTACGGCGTCCGCTTCACCAAGCCCGTCGTCGTGCCCAATGACGACCAGGGCGCCACGATCGAGGTCAGCGGCAAGGTCGCCGCCAAGCTCGACGACAACACGGTCCGCGTGGACCTCACGGCGACCAGCGCGGGGCAGAAGGTGCTGGGGATGTCGCGGGCGGTCGTACGACTGGCCTGAGGGGCGGGTACGGCTGCCGAGGTAAGGGGTGCTCTCCATGGTGGGGCGCCCCTTACGGTGTTTTGGCCCCCTGCCTGCGACAACGTTCGGTGGTGAGGGGGCGTTCCGGCGAGCGCTGCCGGCGAGTGAACCCGGCGTGTTGCCAAGTTAGTGATTGAGTACTAACTTAGCTGCATGGCCAGGATGAGTGCGGAAGAGCGGCGCGAGAGCGTCATCCGTGCGGCGACCGCCGAGTTCGCCCGCGGTGGCTACCACGGCACGTCGACCGAGGCGATCGCCAAGCGGGTCGGGGTGTCGCAGCCGTATCTCTTCCGGCTCTTCCCGGGCAAGAAGGCGATCTTTCTGGCGGCGGCCGAGCGCTGTGTGGAGGACACCATCCGCACCTTCGGGGAAGCCTCGAAGGGGCTGGAGGGCGAGGAGGCCCTGCACGCCATGGCGGACGCGTACACCCGCGTCATCGCGGAGCGGCCCGAGTGGCTGATGATGCAGATGCAGATGTACGTCGCGGTGGGGGCTGCCGAGCAAGAGGGTGACACCGGGTTCGGAGAGGCGGTGCGGGCCGGCTGGATGCGGCTGTGGGACACCGTCCACCTGCCGCTCGGCGCCGACGCCAACGAGACGACGACCTTCCTGGCGTACGGGATGCTCGTCAACTGCCTGACAGCGATGGGTTTTCCGCCCGGGCACCGGGTCTGGGAGGGCATGTACCCGTCGGCGCGGATCAAGGGCCGACTGGAGCACTGAGCGCAACGAGGCGTCATGGGCGCCTTTTCATGATCGAGAAACTTAGTAATCACTAACTAATCACCGATCACACCCGCTGGGGGAGCGATGTCACAGCAAAAGCAAGCCGCACCGACCGCAGGCCGCGGGGGAGCCGTCTGGGGCCCTTGTCATCACCAGCGTCGCGGGATTCATGGCGGCCCTCGACAACCTCGTCGTCACCACGGCCCTGCCGTCCATCCGCGAGGACCTCGGCGGGGGGCTGCACGACCTGGAGTGGACGGTGAGCGCGTACACGCTCACCTTCGCCGTCCTGCTCATGACCGGCGCGGCACTCGGGGACCGCTTCGGCCGGCGACGCCTCTTCCTGACCGGCCTCACGATCTTCACCGGCGCTTCGGCCGCCGCGGCACTGGCCCCCGGCATCGACTCCCTCATCGCCGCCCGCGCGGTCCAGGGCGTAGGCGCGGCGATCATGATGCCCCTCACGCTCACCCTCCTCACGGCGGCCGTGCCCGTCGCCAAACGCGGGATGGCGTACGGCATCTGGGGCGCCGTCAACGGACTCGCGGTGGCCTCCGGGCCACTGATCGGCGGCAGCCTCACCGAACACATCTCCTGGCAGTGGATCTTCTGGCTGAACGTCCCGCTCGGCGTCGCCCTGCTGCCCCTCGCCCGCCTGCGCCTCGCCGAGTCCCACGGCACCGGCGCGCGCCTCGACATCCCCGGCACCCTGCTCGCCAGCGGCGGTCTCTTCGGCATCGTGTACGGCCTGGTCCGCGGCCCGTCCGACGGCTGGACCGACACCGTCGTCCTTCTGGCCCTGTTCGCCGGGGCCGCGCTGCTCACCGCATTCGTCCTCTACAGCACCCGGGCCAAGAACCCCATGCTCCCCATGCGGCTGTTCCGCTCCCGGGCCTTCTCCGGGATCAACGCGGCCAGCCTGCTGATGTTCCTCGGGATGTTCGGCTCGATCTTCCTGCTCAGCCAGTACATGCAGGGTGTGCTCGGCTACTCGCCCACCGAGGCGGGGCTGCGGATGCTCCCCTGGACCGGCATGCCGATGCTCGTCGCGCCGATCGCCGGGATCCTCTCCGACCGCATCGGGGGCCGGCCGGTCGTGGCCACGGGTCTCTTCTTCCAGGCGGCGGGTCTCGCGTACATGGCGTCCGTCGTCACGGTCGACGCGTCCTACTCCGCGCAGCTGCCCGGCCTCATCCTCAGCGGCATCGGCATGGCCCTGTTCTTCGCCCCCGCGTCCAACCTGGTCATGTCGAGTGTCCGGTCCGAGGAGCAGGGGATCGCTTCCGGGGCCAACAACGCGCTGCGTGAGGTGGGTGGAGCGCTGGGGATCGCGGTCATGGCGTCGATCTTCTCCTCGCAGGGTGGATACGAGAGCGGGCAGTCCTTTGTGGACGGTCTGCGGCCGGCGCTGGTCACGGGCGCGGCGGTGGTGGCTGTCGCCGGGGTCGCGGCTCTGCTGATCCCTTCGGGAAAGAGGGGCGCGGTGGTGGCGTCTTCCGAGCGGGCGCGGTCACTGGAGACGGTGGCCGGCTGATCGCGTGCGCTGGGCTTGGGCGGGGCGCCTATGGGGGCGCCGCGTCGGGTTGTCGGGTGGCTGCGGGCCGGTGGGGGCTGGTCGCGCAGTTCCCCGCGCCCCTGGGGAGTCGCAGTCACCCCCGCCACGACGAACCGTCAGCCGCCCCCTAGGCCCCCTAGGC